>NZ_QTPV01000035.1:0-84974 GCF_003857985.1 Burkholderia sp. Bp9090 | reverse complement strand
AAGAACGTGTTGTAGAACGGCAGTTCCTGCAGTTGGCGATATGCGGCATCGGCAAGTTCCTTGCGGCCGTAGCCGACGTTCACGCACCAGAGGCCGGCCATCCCGTCGATGACCTTGTTGCCGTCCGAGTCCCACAGATAGACGCCGTCGGCCTTCACGATCACGCGGCTGCCCGCGCGATTGAGCGCACCCATGTCCGAGAACGGATGGATGTGGTGCGCGGCGTCGAGCGCGCGGTATTCGGCGGTCGAGCGTGCCTGCGTCGTGCGCGGTGCGGTGGCCGGCGCGGCCGGCTGGATCCAGGCAGATTCGTTGCGGTACGTCATGTTTCCTCCGTGATTCCGTATTCGGTCGTGTGCACGCTCAGACGTGCAGCAGCAGATGGCGGCGTTCCCACGAACTGATCACGCGGAAGAACGCTTCGTATTCGGTTTCCTTCAGCGCGAAATACGCCTTCAGGAACTTGTGGCCGAGAATCTCGCCGAGCGGCTCGCACGCGGCCATCAGCGTGAGCCCTTCCTCGAGGTTGCGCGGCAGCTGGTACGGCAGCTCGTAGCCGTCGCTGACGAGCGGTTCGGTCGGCTCGAGACGCTGCGTCATGCCGAGATAGCCGGCCGCGAGCGTCGCCGCGAGCGCGAGGTACGGGTTGCAGTCGACGCCCGGAATCCGGTTCTCGATGCGGCGCGCGGCCGGGCCCGAGTGCGGGATGCGGAAGCCGACCGTGCGGTTGTCGTAGCCCCACTGCACGTTGATCGGCGCGGCCATGAAGCGCGACAGCCGGCGATACGAGTTGATGTACGGCGCGAAGATCGGCATCAAGGCGGGCGTGTACTTCTGCAGCCCCGCGAGGTAGTTGTAGAACAGCGAGGTCGCGCCGCCCGTTTCCGGCGACGTGAACAGGTTGCGGCCCGTTTCCTCGTCGACGATGCTCTGGTGCACGTGCATCGCCGAGCCCGGCTCGTTTTCCATCGGCTTGGCCATGAAGGTCGAGTACATGTTGTGGCGCAACGCGGCCTCGCGCACCGTGCGCTTGAACAGGAACACCTGGTCGGCCAGCGACAGCGCGTCGCCGTGCATGAAGTTGATCTCCATCTGCGCGGCGCCGACTTCGTGGATCAGCGTGTCGATGTCGAGGTTCTGCGCTTCGCAGTACTCGTAGATGTCCTCGAACAGCGGGTCGAACTCGTTGACCGCCTCGATCGAATACGACTGGCGGCCCGTTTCGGGGCGGCCCGTGCGGCCGACCGGCGGACGCAGCGGCAGGTCCGGGTCCTTGTTCATGTCGACCAGGTAGAACTCGAGCTCCGGCGCGACGACCGGCTTCCAGCCCTTCGCCTTGTAGAGGTCGAGCACGCGGCGCAGCACGTAGCGCGGCGAGATCTCGACCGGCGAGCCGTCGAAGTGCACGCAATCGTGGATCACCTGCGCGGTCGGATCGACGGCCCACGGGATCAGGCGAATGGTCGACGTGTCGGGCACGCACACCATGTCGGGATCGGTCACGCCGGTCAGCGAGCCGTCTTCCGGATAGTCGCCAGTGACGGTCTGCACCATCACGGCCTGCGGCAGCCGCATCGATTCGCCGGACGTGAACTTGTTGCGCGGCGTGATCTTGCCGCGCGCGATGCCGGCCATGTCGGGAATGATCGCTTCGATCTCGGTGATCCGGTGCTGCTTCAGAAAGTCTTCGATGTCTTGCATGTCTGTTCTCGTTATGTGGGTCGGCGCGCTCAGGCGAGCGCGGCGGCGGCCGTGGCACGTGTGCGGGCGTCGCGGCGCGCGCGGCAGGCGTCGCCGAAGGCGCGGAAGATCGCGCTCGACAGCGGGTCATGCGCATGCCGCCATTCCGGGTGCCACTGCACGGCGAGGGCGAAGGCCGGGGCATCGACGACGCTGACGGCCTCGATCAGGCCGTCCGGCGCGACGGCTTCGACGGCGAGGCCGGAACCGAGCTGCGCGATGCCCTGCTTGTGCAGCGAGTTCACGTGCACGTCGTCGCGGCCGCCGGCGAGCGTGTGCAGCACGCCGCCGGGCGTCAGGCGCACGACGTGCGCGGGGCCGTATTGCGTGTCCATCGGCGCGTCGTCGTCCTCGCGGTGATCGGCGAGGCCCGGCACGTCGTGCACGCGCTGATGCAGGGTGCCGCCGCAAACGACGTTCAGCTCCTGGAAGCCGCGGCACACGGCCAGCACGGGCACGCCCGCGACGATCGCCGCGCGCAGCAGCGGCAGCGTCGTCGCGTCGCGTGCGGGATCGTGCTTCGTGCCGGGCGCGCTCGGCTCGCCGCCATACAGGTGCGGCTCGACGTTCGAATAGCTGCCGGTAAACAACAGGCCGTCGACCGTTGAGAGCACGTCGTCGACCGACTGGCGATCGCCGAGCGCGGGCAGCACCATCGCGAGCGCGTGTGCGCCGTCGACGATCGCCGCGACGTACTTGTCGCCGACCGTGTGCGACGCATGTGCGCCGATCTGCGTGAAGTCGGCGGTGATGCCGACGAGGGGTTTCCTTTCCATGACGTCAATCAGTTGTCCGTAGGACCGTTGCGTGCATCACGCGGGAAAACCGCAAAATGCAGGCGCGACACGGCCCCGCAGCCTCGCGAAGCGCGCAAGGCCGCTGGTGAATGGGCGCAACGGGTTCGCATGGCGATCCGCGCTGCGCGCGACGGTCAGGCCATCGTTCGTTTCGTCGTGCCGTGCGACGCGGCAATGGATGCGCGAACGCGTTCCGTCACCGCGCAGACGACGGGGCTGACGAACAGGCAGTTGAAACGAACGACGAGAAAAGGAGGAGAGGCGCTATGGCAGCAGCGACGCGACTTCGTCGGTATCGACGGCCACGAACGCGCGTGCGGAAACGGCGTTGTGACGGCGAACGGAACGACGGGACAGGATGGTGTAGATCGACAGATGCAGCAGGCGAGGACTATGCCAGCCGCAACTGCCATCGGAAGCGGGAGCAGCGCTGCGCAAACTTCGCACATCGCCTCGATCCCACCTCACCAGAGGGCCACGGACTCTCACGATTACACTCGACTGGTTTGTTGAAAGTATTGAACACCTGATCGTTTCGGCGCGCGAGGCGTTTAAAATAATCAAGGTGCCCGGCCTGCGTCATTTACATTGATGGGCATCAATTTTTACGTTGCAATAACGTTTTCCGGTGCCGATGAATGGCCAATGACGCTGACCTGAGAGCCAGCATATACGAGCCAAAAACGGCGTCAAATGTTTTTTGACGGTCTCGTGTCAGGGCTTTCCCGAGGCACTGCGAACAAAATATTCGTAAATGGAATGACGCGCGAGGTGTTCATTATTTCGAACGCCTTTCAGGGTTTTCCCCGCTGATGTGTGGCATAAAGTGATTAGAATATTCAACGGCTGCTCAACGCTGTCCAACGCGTCGTTTCACTTTTTCACCGCACTTCTATCGTGTCCGAAACCGAATCGATGTCCACCGAAGTCGCCGAGCGCCTACGTTTCGTGCGCAACAAGCATGGCCTGTCGCAGCGCGAACTCGCGAAGCGGGCCGGCGTGACCAACGGCACGATCTCGCTGATCGAACAGGGGCGCGTGAGCCCGTCGGTCGGCTCGCTGAAGAAACTGCTCGAATGCATCCCGATGAGTCTCGCGGAGTTCTTCACGTTCGAGCTGGTCGAATCGCGCTCGGTCGTGTCGCGACGTGACGAGATGCCGAACCTCGGCAACGACGCGCTCGCGTTTCACCTCGTCGGCGCGGGCGTGAAGGACCGCAACATGTGCATCATGCGCGAGGTGTACCAGCCGCTCGCCGATACGGGGCCCGAGATGCTCGTGCACGCGGGGCACGAGGGTGGCGTGGTCGTGTCGGGCCGGCTCGAGCTCACCGTCGACGGCGCGACCTGGCTGCTCGACCCCGGAGACGGCTACTACTTCGAAAGCCGTTTGCCGCACCGTTTTCGCAATCCCAGCGCGGAACAGCTCTGCGAGGTCGTGTCGGCCAATTCGCCGGCCACCTTCTGACCGCGCATCACCGCATTCGCCACCGCCGGCAGCGTTGCCGTTGCACGGCGTGCCGCAGCGCGAATGCCACAACCGTTGAGGCATCCTGAATGAACAAGTTGACTTTGGCTGACTGGCAGGACAAGGCGGCGTCGCTCGAGATCGAGGGGCGCGCATTCATCGACGGCGCGTCGCGCGACGCGCACGGCGGCAAGACGTTCGACTGCGTGAGCCCGATCGACGGCCGCGTGCTCGCGAAGGTGGCCGATTGCGGCGAGGCCGACGTGAACGCCGCCGTCGCGGCCGCCCGCCGCGCGTTCGACGCCGGCGTGTGGGCCGGACTGAACCCGCGCGCGCGCAAGGCCGTGCTGCTGCGCTGGGCCGCACTGATGCGCGAGCATCTCGACGAACTGTCGCTGCTCGAGACGCTCGACGCCGGCAAGCCGATCGGCGACACGACGACGGTCGACGTGCCGGGCGCCGCGTATTGCGTCGAGTGGTTCGCCGAGGCGATCGACAAGGTCGGCGGCGAAGTCGCGCCGGCCGACCATCATCTCGTCGGCCTCGTCACGCGCGAGCCGGTCGGCGTGGTCGCGGCCGTCGTGCCGTGGAACTTCCCGATCCTGATGGCCGCATGGAAGTTCGGCCCGGCGCTCGCGGCCGGCAACAGCGTCGTGCTGAAACCGTCGGAGAAATCGCCGCTGACCGCGATCCGCGTCGCGCAGCTCGCGTACGAGGCCGGCATCCCGGCCGGCGTGTTCAACGTCGTGCCGGGCGCGGGCGAACCGGGCAAGCTGCTCGCGCTTCATCGCGACGTCGACTGCATCGCGTTCACCGGCTCCACGGCAGTCGGCAAGCTGATCATGCAGTACGCCGCGCAGTCGAACCTGAAGCGCGCATGGCTCGAACTCGGCGGCAAGTCGCCGAACATCGTGCTGCCCGATTGCCCGGATCTCGACCGCGCCGCGCAGGCCGCGGCCGGCGCGATCTTCTACAACATGGGCGAGATGTGCACGGCCGGCTCGCGCCTGCTCGTGCATCGCGACATCAAGGACGCGTTCATCGAGAAGCTGGTCGCGGCCGCGCGTGCGTACGTGCCGGGCAACCCGCTCGATCCGTCGGTATCGATGGGCGCGATCGTCGACGGCATCCAGCTCGAGCGCGTGCTCGGCTACATCGACGCCGGGCGCAAGGAGGGCACGCTCGTCACGGGCGGTGCGCGCGTGAAGGCGGAGACGGGCGGCTTCTACGTCGAGCCGACGGTGTTCGAGGTGAAGCCCGATGCGAAGATCGCGCGCGAGGAGATCTTCGGTCCCGTGCTGTCGGTGATCGTGTTCGACGATGTCGACGAGGCGGTGCGGATCGCGAACGATACCGAGTACGGGCTCGCGGCGGCGGTGTGGACGTCGGACCTGACGACCGCGCACGACGTGTCGCGCCGGCTGCGGGCGGGCACGGTGTGGGTGAACTGCTACGACGAAGGCGGCGACATGAACTTCCCGTTCGGCGGCTACAAGCAGTCGGGCAACGGCCGCGACAAGTCGCTGCATGCGCTCGAGAAGTACACCGAACTGAAGTCGACGCTGATCCGGCTTCGCTGACGCGGCCGGTGTGCGGGCGCGGTGCCGACGGGCGCCGCGCCCGTGCTGCGCATGCGCGCGTCAGGCCGTGCGCAGCGCCGGGTGGAAGCCCGCGGCTTCGATGATCGACTGCACGCGTTCGGCGCCTTGCGCCGATTCGACCTTGACCGTCTTCGCGGCCACGTCGATGTCGAGCTTCGCAGCGGGGTCGGCTGCCGTCACGGCACGCGTGATGGCGTTGGCGCAGCCGCCGCAGGTCATGTCCTGGACTTCGAATTCCATCGTGTTCTCCTGGGTTGGGTGGCGATTCACAAACGTCGCCAGCATGAAGCTTGCCATGGTGGGAAGGTCAAGCGATTCGTCGCGTTCGGCATCGCGCTAGCTGTTTGTAAAGCAGAAGTCAGACGAATCGTAATGCGCCGATGTACGTCAGTCGGAATTTTTCCCGATTGACGGTCGCGCATTGTCGGCGAAATCTGGCGGAGCCTTGCACGACAAGGTGCGTGTCGCGTCGACGACGCCCGATGCCCATGCCATCAGTAAGGGTACTTCGAGAGGGAAATGCGAATCGATCTTACTATCGGTTCCCCCTCGATATTTCATTTCGTTACCCATATGAATCGCTTCGCTTTCGGTTTCGCACTGGCCCTGCTGGGCGCATCGGCATCGTCCGCCTTCGCTGCCGACGACGTCGTCAACCTGACCCTGAAGGACCACAAGTTCTCGCCCGACGGCGTCACGATTCCGGCCGGCAAGAAGGTGAAGTTCGTCGTGAAGAATCTCGACGCGACGCCCGCGGAATTCGAAAGCGACGATTTCAAGGCAGAGAAGGTCGTGCCGGCCGGCAAGTCGGTCGAGATCCTCGTCGGGCCGCTGAAGGCCGGCACCTACGAGTTCCACGACGAGTATCACGAAGCGCAGTCGAAGACGCACCTGACCGTCAAGTAAGCGGATATCGCCATGCTGTCTACTGCCCTGATCGTCTTTCGTGAAGTGCTCGAGGCCGCGCTGGTGGTCTCGATCGTGATGGCCGCCACGAAGGGCGTGCCGCGGCGCGGCTGGTGGGTCGGCGGCGGGCTCGTCGGCGGCGTGATCGGCGCCGGCCTGATCGCCGCGTTCGCCGACGTGATCTCGCAGTGGGCATCCGGCATGGGGCAGGAAGTCTTCAACGCGGGCGTGATGTTCGTCGCGACGCTGATGCTCGCGTGGCATTGCATCTGGATGAGCCGCCACGGCCGCGAGATGGCGCTGCACATGGGCGAGGTCGGGCGGGCCGTCGCGGCCGGCAGCCGGCCGCTCACGGGGCTCGCGATCGTGGTCGGCGTCGCGGTATTGCGCGAAGGCTCCGAGGCCGTGCTGTTCCTGTACGGCATTGCAGCGGGCGATCCGGGACAGACGCCGCAGATGATCGTCGGCGGGCTGCTCGGCGTGCTGGGTGGCGCCGGGCTCGGCTATGCGATGTATGCGGGCCTGCTGCAGATTCCGCTCAAGCGCCTGTTTTCCGTCACCAATGCGCTGATCGTGCTGCTCGCGGCAGGGATGGCGAGCCAGTGCGTCGGCTTCCTGCTTGCCGCGGGCCTCGTGCCGTCGTGGGGCGACGCGGTCTGGGATACCTCGTGGCTGCTCAAGGAAACGAGCATCGTCGGCAAGGCGCTGCATACGTTGATCGGCTATACCGCGCGTCCGGCGGGGATCCAGATCGCCGCGTACCTGGTCACGCTGGTTGCGATCGTCGTGCTGGCGCGGCTCGTCGGCCGGCCGCGGACGGTCGTGCCGCCGCCGCGGCCCGTCGCCTGAGCGGGCGGGGCCGAATGCAAAAAGGGGCGTCGTGGACGCCCCTTGTTACTTGCGTTGACGGTTCGCGCTCCGTTCAGCGATGGCTGTCGATCCAAGCGCGGGCCCATTCGAGCCCCGCTTCGCGCGCTTCGTCCTCGGTATCGAACACGCCGAGCACGCCCGACGCTTCGACGAGCCGGTTGTTCTGCGTGATCGTGCCGCTCGCCGCGAAGCGCTCGGGCTGCAGGATTTCGTCTTGCTGCAGGATCGAATGGCCCCAGATCTGGTAGCCGTGATAGGTCTGCGCTTCCATTATCGCGTCACCTCCGCGGAACGGCGGCTCGCGCCGACGCGCAGCACGTTGCCGTCCGGCGTGTATTGCCGTGGGATATCGGAGAATTTGAGTGCGTGCGGCGTGTCGGGCACGGTCGGCTGCATCACGGTGAGCCGGCCCGGCGCGGGCTGCGCGACGGGGCGCGGTGCGGCCGGCGCATCGACCGTCGCGGCGGTCGGTCGATGCGGCGCGGCTTTCACGGCTTGTGCGACGCGGCGCTTGTGCGGCTTGACGGCGACCTTCGGCTGCACGCTCGCGTGCTTTTCCGCGGTCTTGTTGCCGGCGTGCGCGTCGGCGGCCGCGCGCGGGGGCGGCGTACGTGCCGCCGGCACGCGCGCCTCGGGCGGGTTCCAGACTTCGACGTAGTGCTCGGTCGCCCAGCCCGTCGACGCGAAGCTCAGCGCCAGCAATCCGCATCCAAACAGTCTTACCATGGTCTCTCCGTCAGTCTCGCCGGCGCGCCGGACTGCGCTGCGCCGATTGCTTACTCCACCGTCACCGACTTCGCGAGGTTGCGCGGCTTGTCGACGTCGGTGCCGCGCGCGCACGCGGTGTGATATGCGAGCAGCTGCAGCGGCACGACGTGCAGGATCGGCGACAGCTGGCCGTAGTGTTCCGGCATCCGGATCACGTGCAGGCCGTCGTCGTTGACGATCTGCGTGTCGGCATCCGCGAACACGTACAGCTCGCCGCCGCGCGCGCGCACTTCCTGCATGTTCGACTTCAGCTTCTCGAGCAGCGTGTCGTTCGGCGCGACCGTGACGACCGGCATCGCTTCCGTGACGAGCGCGAGCGGGCCGTGCTTCAGTTCGCCGGCCGGATAGGCCTCGGCGTGGATGTACGAGATTTCCTTCAGCTTCAGCGCGCCTTCGAGCGCGATCGGGTAGTGCAGCCCGCGGCCGAGGAACAGCGCGTTTTCCTTGCGCGCGAATTCCTCCGACCACGCGATGATCTGCGGCTCGAGCGCGAGCACGCTGTTCAGCGCGGCCGGCAGGTGGCGCAGCTCCTTCAGGAATTGCGCTTCCTGCGCGGCGTCGACGTGCCCGCGCAGCTTGCCGAGCGTCGCGGCCAGCACGAACAGCGCGACGAGCTGGGTCGTGAACGCCTTGGTCGACGCGACGCCGATCTCGGTGCCCGCGTGCGTGAGGAACTGCATCTCGGTGAGGCGCACCATCGCGCTCGTCGCGACGTTGCAGACCGCGAGCGTATGCGTGTGGCCGAGAGACTGCGCGTGCTTGAGCGCGGCGAGCGTGTCGGCCGTCTCGCCCGACTGCGAGATCACCAGCACGAGCTGGCGCGGGTTCGGCACCGATTCGCGATAGCGGTATTCGCTCGCGATCTCGACCTGGGTCGGAATCTTCGCGATCGATTCGAGCCAGTACTTCGCGGTGAGGCCCGAGTAGTAGCTCGTGCCGCACGCGAGGATCAGCAGGCTGTCGATGTCCGCGAACGCGGCGGGCGCCGCGTCGCCGAACAGCGTTGCGTCGAACGCTTCGGTTTGCGGCACCGTGTCGCTGATCGCGCGCGGCTGCTCGAAGATTTCCTTCTGCATGAAGTGGCGATACGGGCCCAGCTCGACCGCGCCGCCGTATGCGCTGACCACGCGGATCTCGCGCTGCGCGAGCGCGCCGTGGCGGTCGACGATCTTCACGCCGTCGAGCGACAGCTCGCACATGTCGCCTTCCTCGAGGAACGTGAAATGGTCGGTGCTGCCGGCCAGCGCCAGTGCGTCGGAGGCGAGGAAGTTCTCGCCGTCGCCGTGGCCGACGACGAGCGGCGAACCCTGGCGCGCGCCGACGACGATGTGCGGCTGGTCCTTGTGGGTCACCGCGATCGCATACGCGCCGTGCAGCTGCTGCACGGCTTCGCGCACGGCCTCGAACAGGTCGCCGCGATACAGGCTGTGCACGAGGTGCGCGATCACTTCGGTGTCGGTCTGCGACACGAATTCGTAGCCCTTCGCGCGCAGCGCGTCGCGCAGCGTCTCGAAGTTCTCGATGATGCCGTTGTGCACCAGCGCGAGCGCGTTCGACGAGAAGATCGGGTGCGCGTTGTGCGTGACGGGCGCACCGTGCGTCGCCCAGCGCGTGTGCGCGACGCCGGTCGTGCCTGCGAGGTGCGATTCCTGCACCTGCGCGTCGAGATCGGCGACGCGCGCGACGCTGCGCGCGCGCTTCGGTGCGTCCGGCTCGAGCACGGCGACGCCGCACGAGTCGTAGCCACGGTATTCGAGGCGCCGCAATCCTTCGATCAGCACCGGAACGATATTACGCTGCGCAACTGCGCCGACAATGCCGCACATGAATGGTCAATCCTGTAAGTCGACGCGGGCGCCGTTCGGGCGCCCGCAAAAGGTTCAGCTCTTCTTCTTGACCGGTCGGACGTAGCCGCTTTTCGCGGTCTGCGTCTTCTCGTTCAAGGCGAGGACGCCCTCGGCGACGTCCTTCCAGATCGTCGTGCCGGCCGCGATCGTCACGCCGCGGCCGACGCGCACCGGCGCGACGAGCTGCGTGTCCGAGCCGACGAACACGTCGTCCTCGATCACGGTGCGGAACTTGTTCGCGCCGTCGTAGTTGCAGGTGATCGTGCCGGCGCCGATGTTCACGCGCGCGCCGATGTCGGCGTCGCCGATGTAGGTCAGGTGGTTCGCCTTCGAACCGTGGCCGATCACCGCGTTCTTCACCTCGACGAAGTTGCCGACGTGCGCTTCGTCCGCGAGCTGCGCGCCCGGGCGCAGCCGCGCGTACGGGCCGATCACGGTGTGCGCGCCGAGTTCGGCGCCGTCGATGTGCGTGAACGCGTCGATGCGCGTGCCCGCGCCGATCGACGCGTTGCGGATCACGCAGTTCGCGCCGATCGTCACGTTGTCGGCGAGCGTCACGTTGCCTTCGAACACGCAGTTCACGTCGATCGACACGTCGCGGCCGCACCGGAGCGTGCCGCGCACGTCGAGGCGCGCCGGATCGGCGAGCGTGACGCCGTCGACGAGCAGCGCATCGGCGACGTTGCGCTGATGGATGCGCTCGAGTTCCGCGAGCTGCGCCTTGCTGTTCACGCCGAGCGTTTCCCAGTCCTCGTCGGGCTGCGCCGTGACGATCTCGAAGCCGGCCTCGATCGCGAGTTCGACGACGTCGGTCAGGTAGTACTCGCCCTGCGCGTTCTCGTTCTTCAGCGCGCCGAGCCACATCGACAGCTGGGCCGTCGGCGTGACGATGATGCCGGTGTTGATCTCGGCGATCTTCAGTTGCTCGGGCGACGCATCCTTCTGCTCGACGATGCGCGTGACGAAGCCGGACGCGTCGCGCACGATGCGGCCGTAGCCGGTCGGATCGTCGAGCGTGACCGTCAGAATCCCGTAGCGGCCCTCGCGCGCGGCGTCGACCAGACGCCGCAGCGTCGACGCGCGGGTGAGCGGCACGTCGCCGTACAGCACCAGCGTCGGTTGCGCGGGATCGAGCAGCGGCAGCGCCTCGCGCACCGCGTGGCCGGTGCCGAGCTGCTCGGCCTGTACCGCGAACTGGACGTCGGGCGCGGCGACGGCGGCCTGGACCTGCTCGGCGCCATGACCGACGACGACGACGAGCCGCGACGGCTGCAGCGTGCGCGCGGTGGCGATGACGTGGGAGAGGAGCGGCCTGCCGGCCAGGGGATGGAGCACTTTCGGCAGCGCGGAACGCATGCGCTTGCCGGTGCCTGCCGCCAAAATCACGATATTCATGGCGCCAGCTTGTCAGAGGAGTTCGTAGCCGTCCATTTTAGCATGCGGCCCCTGGCATTCCTGGCCTGTCGCGACCGGGCGACAGTGCCGGAACAGGGCACGCCGGGCCCCGTTCCGGCGATGTTCGGACCCTGCTTACAGGTCGTCGAACTGGACGATCGAGATCGGTTTCGCGGCACCCGGCACGGCGGTGTCTTCGCCGGACGCGCACGGCTCCTCGTCGAACGCGATGTCGCCCTGCGGATCGGCTTCTCCGGTCGCGCGCAGCGACGCGAACGGGAACTGGGTCGTATCCATCAGGTGCGACGGCACGACGTTCGCGAGCGCGCTGAACATGTTGTCGACGCGGCCCGGGAAGCGCTTGTCCCATTCGCGGATCAGCGCCTTCATTTCCGCGCGCTTCAGGTTCGGCTGGCTGCCGCACAGGTTGCACGGGATGATCGGGAATTCGCGCAGCTCCGCGTATTTCTCGAGATCGGTTTCCTTCACGTACGCGAGCGGGCGGATCACGACGTTCCGGCCGTCGTCCGACTGCAGCTTCGGCGGCATCCCCTTCAGCTTGCCGCCGTAGAACATGTTGAGCAGCAAGGTTTGCAGGATGTCGTCACGGTGGTGGCCGAGCGCGATCTTGGTCGCGCCGAGCTCGCCCGCCACGCGGTACAGGATCCCGCGGCGCAGCCGTGAGCACAGCGAGCAGGTCGTCTTGCCTTCGGGCACGAGCCGCTTGACGATGCTGTAGGTGTCCTGGTTCTCGATGTGGAACGGCACGCCGACCTGCGTCAGGTACTCGGGCAGCACGTGCTCGGGGAAGCCCGGCTGCTTCTGGTCGAGGTTGACCGCGACGATGTCGAAGTCGATCGGCGCGCGTTCGCGCAGGCGCAGCAGCACATCGAGCATCGCGTAGCTGTCCTTGCCGCCCGACAGGCACACCATCACCTTGTCGCCCTGCTCGATCATGTTGTAGTCGCCGATCGCCTGGCCGACCTGGCGCACGATCCGCTTGAACAGCTTGTTGTTCTCGTACGCTTCCTTCTGCTCGCGGCGCGTCAGCGCGCGGCGGCCGGTGTCGGCGACGGTGGCTTCGATGGCGGCGCCATCGGCCGCCGTGTCATTCATGTGGGGGGCGTTCATGCGCGCTCCTCGTCCTTGATGCGAAAGACTTCGACGCCGACGGCGTCGCAGTCCGGATAGGCGTCCGGTTTCTCGGTACAGACGCGTACCGCGCGCACGGTGTCGTGCGCCAGCAGGTTCGCGGCGATCGCGTCGCACAGCGTTTCCTGCAGGTGGATGTGGCCGCGCGCCAGGCACTGCGCGACGCTCTGCTTCATCAGGTCGTAGTCGACGACTTCATGCAGCCGGTCGTCGACGGGGGTGGACAGCGCGAGCGGCACGAACAGGTCGATGTTGATGACGACGCGCTGCTCGCCGCGCTTCTCGTGTTCGAAGGCCCCGATGTTGATGTGCACCTCGTAGTCGCGCAGGTAGAGCCTGCGGCAGTCCGCGAGGCGGGGGTGCAGGAGAGCGGAAAACATGGTCGTCCCAGTCAAATTGGCGTGCATGCACGCAAAGCGGCGCGGGCGGCGGCGGTCGGGCCGCGCGCTCCGCGCAGTTCAGTCATTCGGGCCGGCGGCGGGCGGCACCAGGTGCTCGCCGCCGTCGACGGTCAGCGTCGCGCCCGTGACGCCGGGCGCGCTCGCGAGATAGCAGGCCGCCGCCGCGATGTCGTTCGCGTGCGGCGCGTGGCCGCGCACGAGCGCCGCGACGCGCACCTTCGGCGCCAGCGCCAGCGCGAGCGCCGAGGTCGCGCGGTTCAGCGCGGCCTGCATCAGCGCGTGCGACAGCTGCGCCGGCGCCGGGTGAAACAGGGCCTGGTCCAGCACGTGGATCGCGCAGGCGCGCAGCGATTCGTCGTCGCGCGCCGCATCGGGCGTCGCGTCGGCGAGCGCGCGGGCCAGGGCGAGCGGCGCCGTCACGTTGCGCGCGAGCGCGCCGGCGAGCGACGCGCCGTCCACGGTATGCGCGTCGTCGGTGCCGGCGCAAGCGCTCACGAACACCGCACAGGCGGGCCGGCCGAGTGCCACGCCGCACGCGGCAACGAGCGCGGCCGCATCGGCTTCCAGGGCCAGATCGGCATCGAGCACGGCCGCGCGGCGGCCCAGTGCGGCGACTTCGGCGACCAGCGCGTCGCCAGCCGCGCGCGGCGCGCCGGGGCTGCGCTGCAGCGCGACGTCCCAGCCGCGCTGCGCGAATCCGGTCGCGAGCGCACGGCCGAGCGACGCGGCGTCGGCCGCGCTGCCCAGCGCGCCCGCGACGAGCGCGATGCGCGCGATGCGCGGGGGCGACGTATCGGCTGAAACGGTCATTTACAATGCCGGGATGAACCCGAAAGCTCACGAACCCGCTAGTTTACCTGCTCCCGGCCCTGACGCGCTCGCGCAGTCCGAAACCCTCGCCGCGCAACTGCGCGACGAGATCGCGGCGGCCGGCGGCTGGCTGCCGTTCGATCGCTTCATGGAGCGCGCGCTGTACGCGCCCGGCCTCGGCTATTACAGCGGCGGCGCGCGCAAGTTCGGGCGCCGCGCCGACGACGGCAGCGACTTCGTGACGGCCCCCGAGCTGTCGCCGCTGTTCGCGCAGACGCTCGCGAATCCCGTCGCCGACGCGCTCGCGGCGAGCGGAACGCGCCGCGTGATGGAATTCGGCGCGGGCACCGGCAAGCTCGCGGCCGGGCTGCTCGCGGCGCTCGATGCGCTCGGCGTCGAGCTCGACGAATACCTGATCGTCGACCTGTCCGGCGAACTGCGCGAACGGCAGCGCGACACGATCGCGGCGGCTGCGCCGGCGCTTGCGGGGAAAGTACGCTGGCTCGACGCGCTGCCCGAGCGCTTCGACGGCGTCGTGGTCGGCAACGAGGTGCTCGACGCGATGCCGGTGCGCCTCTTTGCGAAGGCGGGCGGCGCGTGGCGCGAGCGCGGCGTCGCGCTCGACGCGCGGCACGCGTTCGTGTTCGACGACCGGCCCGTGGGCGCGGCCGGCCTGCCGCCGGTGCTCGCGACGCTCGACGTCGACGACGGCTACGTGACCGAAACACATGAAGCCGCGCTGGCGTTCACGCGCACCGTGTGCACGATGCTCGGGCGCGGCGCGGTGCTGCTGGTCGACTACGGCTTCCCCGCGCACGAGTACTACCACCCGCAGCGCGACCGCGGCACGCTGATGTGCCACTACCGCCACCACGCGCACGACGACGCATTCCTTTACCCGGGCCTGCAGGACATCACCGCGCACGTCGAATTCACCGGCATCTACGACGCGGGCGTCGCGACCGGCGCGGACCTGCTCGGCTACACGTCGCAGGCGCGTTTCCTGTTGAACGCGGGCATCACCGACGCGCTCGCCGCGATCGATCCGTCCGACATCCACCAGTTCCTGCCGGCCGCGAACGCGGTGCAGAAGCTGATCTCGGAAGCCGAGATGGGCGAGCTGTTCAAGGTGATCGCGTTCTCGCGCGGCATCGACGGCACGCTCGACGCGTTCGCGCGCGGCGACCGCTCGCACGCGCTCTGACGGCGGAGACCGGGATGCTGCGCTGGTTCATGGCGTCGTTCGTTGCGGTGATGATCCTGACGCGCTGCTGGCCGTGGCTCGGCAAGTTCGGCATCGGGCGGATGCCGGGCGACGTCACGCTGACGCTCGGCGGGCGGCGTTATCCGTTCCCGTTCATGTCGACGCTGGTGCTGACGATGCTGGTGTCGCTGGTGGCGCGGCTGCTCTGAGCCGTGCCGAAGACGGCGCGTCGCGGTCCGGCCGCGGCGCGCACGTGACGGGTTCGGCGCGGGGGAGTTCGTGCATGACGGCTCGTGCATTGAAGCTCGCGCATCACAGCTCGATTTCGCCGAGGATCCGGTGCGCGAGCGCCTTCGCCTCGTCGAACGCCTCTTCCTCGCTCGGACTCGTCGTGTGGACGTCGTAGCGCACGTTCTCCGTCTCGTCGCCGTCGTCCCGGGCGAGGATCACGTAGCCCTGGAACTGTCCGTTGGCGGCGTGCTGCGTATGCGCCTTGGCCGTGTAGATGCCCTTCGTGAACGTGTTCGTGTCCATCGTGCCTCTCCCGCAATAGGACACTTCATCGTAGCACTGCGGCGCAGCATGTACAGCGCCGCATATCGGCGACCGATCAGCGCGCCGTCATCATCCCGTCACCCTTCGAGCAGCGCGACGACCTCGTCGAGCGTCGGCGCGTGCGCGCCCGTGTGCCGGCATGCGGCGGCGCCCGCCGCGAGCGCGAACGCGAGATGCTCGCGCCACGACCGCTGCGGCGCGGCCATCAGGCTGAACAGCATGCCGCCGATCGACGCGTCGCCGGCGCCGACGGTGTCGACCACCTCGACGCGCGGCGGGCTGGCCTCGAGCACGTCGCCGTCCGCGTACAGCGTCGCCGCCTGCGCGCCGCGTGTGACGAGCACGGCCGCGCGCGGATTCAGCGCGCGCACCGCCGCGACCGCGTCGGGGCCGTCGCCGCCGAACAGGTGGCGCAGGTCCTCGTCGGAGACCTTGATCAGGTCGGCGAGCGCGGCCATCGTCTCCAGCGTCGGCCGGTACGCGGCCGTCATCAGGTTCCGGTAGTTCGGATCGAAGCTGATCTTCACGCCGCGCGCGTGCAGGTCGGCCGCGAGCGCGACGAGCGTGCCCGCGAGCGGCTCGCGCACCAGGCTGATGCAGCCGAAGTGCGCCCATTTCACGTGAGCGGCCCAGCCGGCCGGCAGCCGCGCCGGGTCGAACGCGAGGTCCGCGCTCGCTTCGCCGATGAAGAAGTACGCGGGCGGCCGCGTCTCGTGGACGATCGCGAGCAGCGGCGCACGCGGGACCCGCTGCAGGAAGCGCAGGTCGAGCCCGGCGGCCTCGCTGGTGCGCCACAGCACGTCGGAGAAGCAGTCCTCGCCGATCGCGCCCGCGAGCGCGCTCGACAGGCCGAGCCGCGCGACCGCGCGCGCGACGTTCCAGCCGGCGCCGCCCGGCACCGAGGTCCACTGCGCGTCGCCTGCGCGCACCATGTCGGTCAGGATGTCGCCCGCCGACACGAAGGCCGGAAAGGTGCCGCCGCTCATTGCGTCGGCTCGCTGCGCGCCGCCCGCGCGAGGGTCGCGAGCACGTCGTAGCACGCGCCCATCGTGTGATAGTCGGTCTTGCCGGCCGGGCTTTTCTCGTCGCTGTACTTGCGGTTGTCGCAGGTGAGGATCCGATACCACGCGCCGTAGCGGTGATCGACGAAATGCGCCCAGCTGTAGCGCCAGATCTCGTCGTACCAATCCCAGAAACGCTCGCTGCCGGTGCGCGCGCCGAGCATCGCGGCCGCTGCGAAGGTCTCCGCCTGCACCCAGAAATACTTGTTGTGGTCGCAGATCGTGAAGTCGGGGCCGAAGCCGTAGCAGAGGCCGCCGTGATCGGCGTCCCATGCGTGCGTGAGCGCCGCGTCGAACAGCTCGGCCGCGCGCGGCACGAGCCAGTCGAGCGGGCGGTGCCGCTCCAGGATCAGGAGCAGCTTCGCCCATTCGGTCTGGTGCCCGGGCTGGAAGCCCCACGGACGGAAGATGTTCGAGCTGTCTTCCTTGTTGTAGTCCCAGTCGACCGACCAGTCCGCGTGGTAGTGCTCCCACACGAGGCCGCCCGACAGCGCGGCCTGGCGCTGCGTGATGTGGGTCGCGAGCTTTTCCGCGCGATCGAGGTAGGTGAGGTGGCCGGTCGCCTCGTATGCCGCGAGCAGCGCTTCCGTCATGTGCATGTTCGCGTTCTGGCCGCGGTACGACGACACGATCCAGTTCGGCGTCGCGTCGTCCGCGTAGAGGCCGGCGGCCGCATCCCAGAAGCGGTGTTCGGCGAGCTCGTAGGTCGACGCGATCAGCGCGCGCGCTTCGTCGATGCCGGCCATCGTCGCGTGCGCGGCGGCCAGCAGCACGAACGCGAGCCCGTAGCAATGGCGCGTGCCGTCGAGCGTCGCGTGCTTCGTGCCGTCGCGCCAGTCGAGCTCCCAGTCGTAGCCTTGCAGTGCCTCGTCCCAGTGCGCGTCGCGCAGGAAGCGCAGCCCGTGGCGCGCGTAGTCGAGATGGCGCGGATCGCCGAAATGCCGGTACGCCATCGCGTAGTTGAAGACGAACCGGCAACTGCTGACCAGGTGCCGCGACGTGCGGTTGTAGACGCTGCCGTCGTCGCGGAAATAGTGGTGGAAGCCGCCCGTCGGGTCGAACGCGTTCGTCGCGTAGAACCGCAGCGTGTCCTCGATGTGCGACAGCAGGAACGACGGATCGCGGAAGCTCGCGACGAACGGTGCCGCTTGCGTGTGGTTGGCCGGCGTGGCCGTGCGGGATTGGGCCGGGGGCATGTTCATGATTCGGTGACCGTGGCGGTATCGAGCGCCGGTGAGCCGGCGGGCTGGCTGCTGGCCCGTACGATCAGCTCGACGGGCAGGGAGATCTCGGTGCGCTCGGGGGCTTCCGCGAGCAGCAGTTCGACGCCGCGGCGGCCGAGCGCTTCCTTGTCGACGGCGAGCGTCGTGAGCGGCGGGTTCGCGTGCGCGGCGGCCGGGATGTCGTCGAAGCCGACGATCGCGATGTCTTCCGGAATCCGCACGCCGCGCGCGAGGCACACGCGCTGCGCGGCCAGCGCGGCGGCGTCGTTGTACGCGAACACGGCGTCCGGGCGCGGGCCCGGCGCGTCGAGCAGCTGCTGCATCGCCCGCGCGGCGCCGGTGTCGGGGTCGAGCCCGGCGTCGATCGTCACTTCGTACGCGGGATCGAACAGCCGCCCGGCCTCGAAGAACGCGCGCCGGTAGCCGATCGCGCGCTGCGCGATGCTGTAGTGCGCGGCCGAGCCGCCGATGAACGCGATCCGCGAGCGGCCGATCGCGAGCAGGTGACGCATCGCGAGCGCCGCGCCCGTCGCGTTGTCGATGTTCACCGAGCGCAGGCCGGGCGCCCACAGGTCGATCAGCACGAGCGGCCGGCCGGTCGCGGCGAGCGCCTCGATCGTCTCGGGCTCGATGAAGCCGGCCACCGCGATCGCGTCGGGCGCGTGCGGGCGCATCTGGCGCAGCACGTCGTCGTTCGGGCCGACCGTGAGCAGCGTCGGCACGATGCCGCGCTCGCGGCACGCGTCCTCCACGCCGTGCAGCACGTGCGAGAAGAACGGGCTGGCGGGAAAGCGGTTGTGCTGGCGGTGCAGCAGGAAGGTGAGCCGGCGGATGCGCGGCCGCAACTGGGCCGGGTCGTAGCCGAGCCGCTGCGCGATCTCGACGATGCGCGCCCGCGTGGCTTCGGACAGGCCCGGCTGGTTTTTCAGCGCGCGGGAGACGGTGCCGATCGAGACCTCTGCCGCCCGCGCTACGTCGCGAATGGTGGTGCCCATCGTTCGGGATCCGGTTTGTTTAGGGTGACGGCGATTGTATAGTAAACGCGGCGCCTAATTCGGGCCGGATAACCGGGGAATACCCGGAAATAGCGGGTTTTTGCGAGCTAATCTGCGAAAACGCCGTTACTAAAAATACTAAACAAAACGCGGAAAAGGCAAGGTGATCACGCGGAATGTGGCGGTGCCGGCAGGTGGAGCGTCGGGCACGTTCCGCTGCCCGGCGTGAACGGGGCGGGCGGGGCGATCGGCCGGCGGTTGCCGGGGCGCGGCCCGGCCGGGCTGGCGCGGCACCGGCAACGTCGCTCGGGCGGGCCGGCGACCTGCCTGCGACCGGCAACGGGCCGCCACTCAGCCGGCAGCCGCGAGTGGCGGCTCGCCGCGATCGCGCAGCGCCGCGCGGCCCGCGTCCAGATCGACGACCGCGAGCCCGCCCGGCTGCTGTTTCGCGCGCCGCTTCGCGAGCGCCGCGACCGATGCGATCTCGTCGCTGCCGTAGCGTATCGCGCCGTTCGCGCCGGCCGGCACGCCGACCACACCGATCGCCATCGTCACGAAGCCGAAGAACGCGGGGTTGCCGTAGCGGTCCTCGCCGCGCAGCCCGCCCGCCAGCCGGTCGGCCTGCGTATAGAAGCGCTGCGCGCCGTCGTTGAAGCGCGCGATCGCGTCGGCCGCGCGCGCGTGCCAGTCGTCGCGCTGGAACAGCACGAGGAAATCGTCGCCGCCGACGTGTCCGAGAAAGTCGCGTTGCGGATCGCACACGCCGGCCAGCACCGTCGCCGCGAACTTCAGCACTTCGTCGCCTTGCCAGTAGCCGTACTGGTCGTTGAACGGCTTGAACTGGTTCAGGTCGACGTAGCACGCGTGGAAGCCGGCGTCGCGCGCCAGCAGGCGCTCGATATGCGCGCTGATCGGGATGTTGCCGGGCAGGAACGTCAGCGGATTCGCGTAGCGCGCGGCCTCGATGCGCATTTCGGTCACCGCGCGTACGAGGCTTTCGCCGGTGCCGAGCCCGACGTAGCGGCCGTGTTCGGTGATCACGAAGCCGTCCGCGAGGTAGCGCTGGTCGTGGCTCGCGAGCAGCATCGCGAGCTGCTCGACCGTCGTCGCGTTGTCGATCATCAGCGGCGCGTCGTTCGCGAACTGCAGGCACGGCTTCTTCCCGAACACCTCGCGGTGGTACGGCAGCGCGAAGCGGTCGATGAAGCCGCGCCGGTTCACGAGCGCGACCGGCCGGCCGCGTTCGACGAGTGCGACCGCGTGCAGCGCGGGCATCCGGTTGAACAGGTCGAGCACGTCGTTGCTGGTCGCGTCGCGCGGCAGCGCCGGCGCGGCGACGAGCATCTTCGCCGCGATCGTGCCGGCCGGTCGCACGGCGCGGGTCGCACCGGGAAACACCGCGATGTGCGGGGCGCGGATCGCGTCGCGCGCGGCCGGCGCGACGACCGGCGAGGGTTGCGCGTCCGGTCGCCCGAGCAGGAAGCCCTGCACGCAGCCGATGCCCATGTCGCGCACGACGAGCAGGTCGCACTCGTTCTCGATCCCTTCCGCGATCAGTTGCGCGCCGCTTGCCTGCGCGAAGTGCTGCATCGCCCTGACCGCCTCGAACTTGAGCGGATCGCGCGCGATGTCGTGGATGAAGAAGCGGTCGATCTTCACGACATCCGGGTGCAGGCGCAGCCACAGGTTCATGCTCGCGTTCGCGGTGCCGTAGTCGTCGAGCGCGAACTGGATGCCGGCGTCGCGCAGCGAGGCGACCGCCGGCCCGATGCGCGCGACGTCCGGCAGCGCGGTCTGCTCGGTCAGCTCGATCACGATGCGCTCGGCGCCGATCCGCGCCCGGACAAGCAGTTGCCGCGCGCGCTCGCGTTCGCGCGCGAGTTGCAGGATCGTGCCCGCGCTGAAGTTGAGGAACAGCTTGCCGTCGCAGCCGAGCGCCGCGAATGCGTCGAGGCAGGTGCGCGCCGCCGCCTGTTCGAGCGCGACGGTCGTGCCGTCGCGGGCGGCCTGCGCGAACAGTGCGGCCGGCGGCTCGAGGTCGGTGCCGCGCGGGCCGCGGATCAGGCCTTCGTAACCGACGACCGTGCCCGATCCGAGATCGACGATCGGCTGGAACACGGCCGCGAGCGCGCGTTCCGCGATCAGGCGGGTGGTCGGGGCGGCGGACGAGTCGGGATGGGGCGCGGGCATGGAGGGGGGCGGCCGAGACGACGGGACGCCCGACTTTAACGGCAGTACGCTCGGAGAATTGAATGAAGATTTGGTGACGCGATGCGCGTCGATGGTGCATGCGTCGCGGCGGGCTGCGCGGCGGGGAGGCGGGAAGCGGGAAGCGGGAGGCGAGAGGCGAGAGGCGAGAGGCGAGAGGCGAGAGGCGAGAGGCGAGAGGCGAGAGGCGAGAGGCAGGGACGAAAGGAACAAGACGAACACCCCGGCGCGGCCAGTCATGCCGGCCGCGCAGCCTCCCGCGTCAGCGCTTGCCCGCGCTCAGCGCACCGCGCCCGCGTGCGGCACCGGCCGCACCCGCGTCGCCGTCGCGCTCGCCGCTCGTGTCGCGCGCGCCCCAGCGTTGCGCGAGCGCCGCGCAGGCCATCAGCTGGATCTGGTGGAACAGCATCAGCGGCAGAACGATCGCGCCGACCGCCTGCGCGGAGAAGATCACCTTCGCCATCGGCACGCCGGCCGCGAGGCTCTTCTTCGACCCGCAGAAAATGATCGTGATCTGGTCGGCGCGGTTGAAGCCGAGCCGCTTGCTGACGAACGCGGTCAGCCCCAGCGCGATCACGAGCAGCACGACGTTGACGATCAGCAGGCCGCCGAGCGCGCGCGCCGGAATCTGGTGCCACAGCCCCTGGTTCACGGCCTCGCTGAACGCGACGTAGACGACGAGCAGGATCGAGCCCTGGTCGACGAAGCGCAGCACGCCGCGGTTGCGTTCGATCCAGCCGCCGATCACGGGCCGCAGCAGCTGGCCGGCGATGAACGGCACGAGCAACTGCATCACGATGCTGCCGATGGTGCTCCACGGCGACGCGGCCGCGGCCGACTGCGACGTGATCATCAGCCCGACGAGCGCCGGCGTCACGAAGATCCCGAGCAGGCTCGACGCTGATGCCGCGCACACGGCGGCCGGCACGTTGCCCTTCGCGATCGACGTGAACGCGATCGACGACTGGACGGTCGACGGCAGCGTGCACAGGAACAGCACGCCGGCATACAGCGTCGGCGTGACGAGCGGCTGCAGCACGGGCTTCAGCGCGAGGCCGAGCAGCGGGAACAGCGCGAACGTGCTGAGCAGCACGACCGCATGCAGCCGCCAGTGGGTCGCGCCCGCGACGACGGCTTCGCGCGACAGCTTCGCGCCGTGCAGGAAGAACAGCAGGCCGACCGCGATGTTGGTCGCCCAATTGAACGCATGGGCGGCCGGGCCGCGGCACGGCAGCAGGCTCGCGAGCACGACGGTGCCGACGAGCGCGAGCGTGAAGTTGTCGGGAAGAAAACGGGGACGGGCCATCGGGGAACTCGATTCGGAAACGGCGGGCGCACATGTCGCGCGCGCGAAGCCGGTATTGTCCCGGTTGGTCATTCAATAAACAAATTCATTGTACGAATCCATTGATGAATCAATTGCATGATGCGGCTGCGCAACACGGCACGCCCGCGGCGGCCCGGCGACGCGCGAAGCGGCAGAAGAATGTTCTGTCGCGATCCCACCCTGAAGTGAAAAAACCTAGCAGTAACATGGTGTTACACCGATGCCCGCGACATAACACTTTTTGGCTCGACACCGTTTGGGACCGCTCATAAATTACTGCTGAAAGGCTTGCGTCGGCCGGAAACAGCCGGCGGCGAGCGGCAACAGGCACTGAATGATGACGGAACGGGTGAAACTGAAGGTCGGACGATGGGTGGCAGGCGTGCTCGGCGCGCTGCTGATGCCGCTCGCGCTCGCGCAACCGCCGCATGGCGGTCAGGCGTTCGGCGGCGGTCATGGCTTCGGTCACGGTTTCGGTGGCGGCGACATGCGCATGTACGGCCAGCCGGCCGGCAACGCGCAGGTATGGCGCCGGGCGCTGCCGCCGGGCGGCGCGCGTGCCGGCGGCGTGAGCGGCTATGGTTCCCGCTGGGGCCTGCGTCCGACGCCGTCTTACGGGCATTACGCCGCGCAGAGCCCGTATCGTCCGATCAGCGCCGAGTCCCGCCAGATGCCGCGCCCGCCGGGCGGCGGCAACGTTCCGTTGCGGGCCGGCTCGATCCGCGCCGACGTCGCGCGCTACAACGAAGAGCGTGGCGGCCGTCCGATGCCGCCGCCCCGCGCGCAGGAAGAGCCTTCCCACTCGCCGTTTTTCTCCCCGTTCTACCGAAACTGAGCGCCCCGCGCGTTCGCCGAGCGCGCCTCGCGCGTTCGTTCCCCCGCCGGCTGTGATGCGAATTCGCCACAGTCGCGCATAGATTTCCGCTGATTTTCCCGCCGCATTGCGCTATCTTTCGCGCCCGGCACGCGCGCCCCTCGCGGCCGTCCCGTCGCGTGCCCGCACCGCGCGGGGCCGCTGCGGCGCGCCTGGCCATGTGCCGATTCCGCGAAGTTAATGCTGCCGCTATACCCGCAATAAGTGTGCGCAATTTTGACGGGACGCAGGTTCCGTAAAGATGGCTGCGCCCCATACGACGCAAGCAATCGGCTCCAAACAACAACGCTCGCGCCACTTATCGACATTCGACAAAACCCTGGAGATCCCATGAAAGCATTCGCTCGCCGTGCGTCGCGCACGTCCGTCAAGCTGATCGCCGCGGCCGCCTGCGTGGCCGCAACCGCACCCGTTCACGCGCAGTCGAGCGTCTCGCTCTACGGTCAGGTCGACGAATGGGTCGGCGCCACCAAGTTCCCGGGCGGCGATCGCGCATGGAACGTGTCGGGCGGCGGGATGTCGACGTCCTACTGGGGCCTGCACGGCGCCGAGGATCTCGGCGACGGCTACAAGGCGATCTTCACGCTGGAGAGCTTCTTCCGTGCGCAGAACGGCCAGTTCGGCCGCTTCCAGGGCGACACGTTCTTCGCGCGCAACGCATACGTCGGCGTCAGCTCGCCGTACGGCACGGTGACGGCGGGCCGCCTGACCACGCACCTGTTCCTGTCGACGATCCTGTTCAACCCGTTCTACGATTCGTACACCTTCTCGCCGATGGTGTACCACGTGTTCCTCGGCCTCGGCACGTTCCCGACCTATCCGAGCGACCAGGGCGCGGTCGGCGATTCGGGCTGGAACAACGCACTGTCCTACACGTCACCTTCGTTCGGGGGCCTGAATTTCGCGGCGATGTACGCGCTCGGCAACACGGCCGGCGACAACCGCTCGAAGAAGTGGAGCGCGCAGTTCAACTACGCGAACGGCCCGTTCGCGGCGACCGCTGTCTACCAGTACGTGAACTTCAACAACGGCCCGCAGGACCTGAGCTCGCTTGTGACCGGCATGAAGAGCCAGGGCATCGGGCTGGTCGGCGCGACCTACGACCTGAAATACGTGAAGCTGTTCGGCCAGTACATGTATACGAAGAACGACCAGGTCGCCGGCAGCTGGCACGTGAACACCGCGCAGGGCGGCGTGTCGGTGCCGCTCGGCGTCGGCAACGCAATGGCGTCGTACGCGTACTCGCGCGACGGCGGCGGCCTCGACCAGACGCGCCAGACCTGGGCCGTCGGCTACGACTATCCGTTGTCCAAGCGCACCGACGTCTACGCTGCGTACATGAACGACCACATCAGCGGCCTGTCGAGCGGCAATACGTTCGGCGCAGGCATCCGCGCGAAGTTCTGACGATTCGTCGGTTCGGACGCGCACACAACGCGCGTCGCATGTGCCGGCATTGCGCCCCGAAAAAAACGGCGCCGCTATTCGCGGCGCCGTTTTGCCTTTGTTGACCTTTTTGTTTCCTCGCCTTTGTTACCCTATCTCGTAATTGCATAATTCCCAGGAATTGCGAGCTAGTTCGATGGATACCCTCGTCAGCATGAATGTGTTTCGCTACGTCGTCGAAGTGGGCAGCTTCGTCGGCGCGGCCGAGCGCATGCAGATGTCGGCCGCGATGGCGAGCAAGCACGTGATGCATCTCGAGCAGCAGCTCGGCGCGCGGCTGCTGCATCGCACGACACGACGTGTCGCGCCGACCGAGGCGGGACGCGAATACTATGAGCGCCTCGTGCAGGCGCTGTCGGAACTCGACGAAGCCGGACAGGCGGTCGGCGCCGCGAGCGTGGTGCCGCAGGGCCGCCTGCGCGTGACGTCGCTGTCCGCGTTCGGATTGCGGCACGTGATGCAGGCCGTCACCGATTATGCGGGTCGGTTCCCGGACGTGACCGTCGACGTGACGCTGTCCGATCGCGTGGTCGACCTGATCGAGGAAGGCTACGACGTCGCGGTGCGCGCGGCGCCGAACGGGCTGAAATCGTCGTCGCTGGTCGCGCGGCAGATCGCGACCGCGCACATCCTGCTGGTCGCGTCGCCCGAGTATCTCGACAAGCACGGCACGCCACAGACGATCGCCGATCTCGCGCACCACAACTACCTGCGTCGCGATTCGAATTCGACGATGCTCGATTCGCTGGTGATCGACGCGGCCGCCGCGTCGCGCGTGAACCTGAACGGCAACCTGATCGTGAACCATCTCGAGGGGCTGCGCGCAGCCGTGCTCGCGGGCGCGGGCATCGCGCTGCTCGGCACCGAGGTGGTCGGCGACGACATCGAATCCGGCCGGCTCGTGCCGGTGCTGCTCGACGCCGTGCCGCCGCACGAGGCGCCGATCTATGCTGTGTACGCGAGCCGTCGCCACGTATCCGCGAAGGTGCGCTCGTTCGTCGACTTCCTCGCGGCACGATTCGAAGGGCAGTCGCTGTGCCCGTCGATCGAGTCGCGCCTGCGCGTGCTGCCGATCACGCGGATCAAGCGCGCGGGCTGACCGGCGCCGGCCGGCCGCGTGGCGGACATGAAAAAAGCGCGAGCCGTTGCGGTTCGCGCTTTTTTGTTTGGTCCGACGTCGTGCGCGCCGGTGGCGCAACCCGCCGCCCGCGTCAGCGCGCGATGCCGAGTCGTGCCTTCGCGTCGTCGTACTCGCGCTTCAGGCGCTCGACGAGCGCGCCGACGCTCGGCAGGTCGTCCATCAGGCCGACACCCTGGCCGGCACCCCAGATGTCCTTCCATGCCTTCGCCTTGTCGCCGCCGAAATTCATCTTCGACTTGTCCGATTCCGGCAGTGCGTCCGGATCGAGGCCGGCCTTCTCGATGCTCTCGCGGATGTAGTTGCCGTGCACGCCGGTGAAGAGGTTCGTGTAGACGATGTCGGACGATTTCGCGTTGAGGATCGCGTGCTTGTAGTCCTCGACCGCGTGCGCTTCCTGCGTCGCGATGAAGCGCGTGCCCATGTACGCGAAGTCGGCGCCCATCGCCTGCGCGGCGAGGATCGAGCCGCCGTTGGCGATCGCGCCGGACAGCACGATCGGGCCGTCGAACATCTTGCGCACTTCGCCGACGAGCGCGAACGGCGACGTCGTGCCCGCATGGCCGCCGGCGCCGGCCGCGACGAGGATCAGTCCGTCGACGCCCGCTTCGAGCGCCTTCTGCGCGTGGCGCAGGTTGATCACGTCGTGCAGCACGATGCCGCCGTAGCTGTGCACCGCGTCGACGATCTCGCGCGCCGGCGCGCGCAGGCTCGTGATGAAGATCGGCACCTTGTGCTCGACGCACACGCGCACGTCGTGCTCGAGCCGTGCGTTCGACTGGTGGACGATCTGGTTGACCGCGATCGGGCCGATCACCGCGTCCGGGTGCTTCGCCTTGTGGTCGGCTAGTTCGGACTGGATCTGCGTGAGCCATTCGTCGAGCAGTTCGGCCGGACGGGCGTTGAGCGCGGGGAAGGATCCGACGATACCCGCCTTGCATTGCGCGAGCACGAGTTCGGGGTAGCTGACGATGAACATCGGCGACGCGATGACGGGCAGCGTCAGGTTCTGCAGGACGGCGGGCAATGCCATGTGATGTCTCCAGTCTCGAGGGGCGGCCGGGCCCGGCGCGGGTCGCGCCGACGCCGGCATGCATGCTTGGCGGTCGAACGGTGCTTCGAGTGTAGCGGTACAGCCGCGCGTTCATATTAATACGAACGGTCGTGCGATTCTACGCGAGCTTAACAAACCGCGCGGCGTGGCGACAATCGAGTGAGTGTTCTCTTTCTACGCGTTCGGGCATCTGGCGCGCGCAGCAGCCGGTCGGGCGCTCCTACAATATCCGCCATAACAAACCAACGAGAAACAAACCATGTCGTTTGAGGCGTTTGCTCCGTTTCGCGTGACGGTGCAGGACACCGACATCTTCGGTGTAAAAGGAGGCGCGGGGCCGCCGCTTCTGCTGCTGCACGGCCACCCGCAGACCCACATGATCTGGCATCGCGTCGCCGCGACGCTGGCGAATCACTTCACGGTGATCGCGACCGACCTGCGCGGCTATGGCGCGTCGGGCAAGCCGCCGAGCGACGCGCGGCACGCGCCGTATTCGAAACGCGCGATGGCGGCCGACCAGGTCGCCGTGATGCGCCATTTCGGTTTCGAGCAATTCCATGTGTGCGCGCACGATCGCGGCGCGCGCGTCGCGCACCGGCTCGCGCTCGATCATCCGGCGGCCGTCGAGCGGATGATGCTGCTCGACATCGCGCCGACGCTCGCGATGTACGAGCAGACCGACCGCGCGTTCGCGACCGCGTATTTCCACTGGTTCTTCCTGATCCAGCCGGCGCCGCTGCCCGAAACGCTGATCGAAGGCCGCACCGATGCGTACATCGAGCGCGTGATGGGCAATCGCTCGGCCGGGCTCGCGCCGTTCGCGCCGGAGGCGCTCGCCGCGTATCGCGCCGCGCTCGCGCAGCCGGGCGCCGTACACGCGATGTGCGAGGACTACCGCGCATCGGCGACGATCGATCTCGAACACGACCGCGCGGATCTCGAGCGCGGCAACAAGGTCGCGTGCCCGCTGCGCGTGCTGTGGGGCGAGCACGGGATCGTCGGCCGCTGCTTCGATCCGCTCGACGAATGGCGGCGCGTCGCGCGCGACGTCAGCGGCCGCGCGCTCGATTGCGGGCACTACATTCCGGAAGAGGCGCCCGTCGCGCTGATCGGCGAGCTGCTCGCGTTCTTCGAAGCGCGCGACGCGGCCGCGTGAGCGGTGCCGGCCGCGGCGGCTCGCGCGGCGCTTGCCGCGCGTCGACGATCGGCGCTCGCGGTTCAGCGGCGCGCGGCGTCGTCTTCGACCAGCGGCGGCAGGCGGCGCGGCACGGGCGTCGATTTCACGATCGCCGTGCTCGTTTCCGCGCGCTCCGTCACCTTCGACAGGATGTCGTCGAGGTGCTCGATCGTGCGCAGGTAGAGCCGGCAGATGAAGCAGTCCTCGCCGGTCACCTTGTCGCATTCGACGAATTCCGGAATCCGCCGCAACACCTCCTCGACCAGATGCAGCTGTCCCGGCAGCGGCTTCACGCGGACGATCGCCTGCAGCGTGTAGCCGAGCGCGCGCGGATCGAGCTCGACGGTGAAGCCCGCGATCACGCCCTGCGCCTCGAGCCGCCGCACGCGATCGGCGGTCGCGGGCGCCGACAGCCCGATCTGTCGCGCCAGCTCGCTGGTGGCGATGCGCGCATCCTCGGCGAGCGCCGCGAGGATCGCGCGGTCGGTCGCGTCCAGCGACGCGACGGCGGGCGGGGAAAGGCGTTTCGACATGATCGCTTTGCTTTCGAAGGTGAATCGGTCGTTTCGCTTCAGTTTAGCCGTGGATGCACGGAAAGCAAGTTTCTAGAATCGAAGTCATCTTCTCTCGCCAAACGGAGTCCATGATGGCCTCGAACGAAATCCGCCGCGGTGCCGCCGAGATGGTCGTCGCGATGCTGATGTCCGGCACGATCGGCTGGCTCGTGATGTCGTCGCAGCAACCGCTCACCAATGTCGTGTTCTTCCGCTGCCTGTTCGGCGCCGCGACGCTCGCGATCGTCTGCGCGGCGCTCGGCTTGCTGCGCCGCGCGCTGTTCTCGCCGCGCATGCTCGTGCTTGCGACGCTCGGCAGCGTCGCGATCGTCGCGAACTGGCTGCTGCTGTTCGCCGCGTATTCGCGTGCGTCGATCTCGATGGCGACCGCCGTCTACAACACGCAGCCGTTCATGCTCGTCGCACTCGGCGCGCTCGTGTTCCGCGAACGGATCAGCGCGTCGACGATCGCGTGGCTCGCGCTTGCCTTCATCGGGCTCGTCTGCGTGGTGCGGGTCGAGCCGGCCGTGCTCGCGGTGCCCGGCGAATATCTCGAAGGCGTCGCGCTGTCGCTCGGCGCGGCGTTCCTGTACGCGGTGTCGTCGATCGTCACGAAGCACCTGAAGGGCACGCCGCCGCACCTGCTGGCACTGTTGCAGGCCGGCCTCGGCATCGTGCTGCTCGCGCCGTTCGCGCACTTCGACACGCTGCCGGCGACGGCCGCGCAGTGGCTCGATCTCGTCGTGCTCGGCGTCGTCAACACCGGCCTGATGTACGTGCTGCTGTACGGCGCGATCCAGAAGCTGCCGGTCGCGATGACGGGCGCGCTGTCGTTCGTCTATCCGGTCGTCGCGATCATCGTCGATCGCGTCGCGTTCGGGCAGACGCTCGCGTGGACGCAGGTGCTCGGCGCGCTGCTGATCCTGCTCGCGGCGGCTGGCGTGAACCTCGGCTGGCGCATCGTGCCGGCGCGTCGCGCGGCGGTCGGCAACTGAAACGGTCGTGCGATTCGACTTGCCGCTACGGCTTGCCGCCAGGCCCGTCGGCGTCGCCTCCGGGCACGCGGATTGCGCGCCAGACAGGCCGTAAGGAGTTGTAGGGAAACACCCGATGCGACGCTGCAGCGTCGCTCGTATGATGCGGCTGTGACGTTGATCACGTTCACAGGATTCCGATCTCATGCCGTTCGCCAAGCAGGCCGAACGGCATTTTTTTATGCGCCGCTCCGCGCGAGCAGGCGCCGCCGCGCGTCGAGCCGCGCGAGCAACACGCGTCTCGCGTCGTCGTCCGACGCGCGCCATCCCTTGATCTCGTCACGCGTACGCAGGCAGCCCGCGCACCAGTCGGTGCGCGGATCAATCCTGCAGACGTCGGTGCACGGCGAGGCGACCGTGCCGACCGGTACCGGCGCGTCGCTCATGCGTCGTTACGCAATGCGACGTCGGCGACCGGCGCACCCGTCAGCGCGACGAGTTCCTGCGGCGACAGGTTGAACACCGCGTGCGGATGGCCGGCGGCGGCCCACAGGCTGTCGAGCTCGAGCAGGTCGGCGTCGATCAGCGTGACCGGTTCGACGAGATGGCCGATCGGGCACACGCCGCCGATCGCGTAGCCGGTATGGTCGCGCACGAACTTCGCATCGGCGCGGCCGACCGCGCCGACCTGGGCGGCGACCTTCTTCTCGTCGACGCGATTCACGCCGCTCGCGACGACGAGCACCGGCAGGCCGTCGGATTCGCGGCGAAACAGGATCGACTTCGCGATCTGCGCGACCGAGCAGCCGAGCCCGGCCGCGGCTTCGGCGGAGGTCTTGCCGGTTTCGGCGAGCATCACGATCCCTTTCGCATGCCCGCGTTCGCGCAGCAGCAGCGCGACGCGTCGCGCGGAATCGGGGAGAGAGTCGAATGAAGCGGGTGTCGTCATGGGGAGTCCGGTGAGTGTCGGGGTCACGCGCAGCTCGGCGCGTCGGCCGCGCTCTGCGCCTTGGCGAGCAGCGCGCGACCGGCGCGCGACACGTTCGCGCGGCCGATCGCGTTCGAGATGAAGTCGCCGGCGGCGACCACCTGCGCGAGATCGATGCCGGTGTCGATGCCGAGGCCCTGCATCAGGTACAGCACGTCCTCGGTCGCGACGTTGCCGGTCGCGCCCTTCGCGTACGGGCAGCCGCCGAGGCCGGCGACCGACGCGTGGAAGATCTCGATCCCTTCGAGCAGCGCCGCGTAGATGTTCGCGAGCGCCTGGCCGTAGGTGTCGTGGAAGTGGCCCGACAGCCGTTCGCGCGGGAACACGCGCGTGACGGCCGACAGCACTTCGCGCGTGCGCTTCGGCGTGCCGACGCCGATGGTGTCGGCGATGTCGATCTCGTCGCAGCCGAGCGCGGCGAAGCGTTCGACGACGTCGACGACCGACGCGACCGGCACCTCGCCCTGGTACGGGCAGCCGAGCGTGCACGACACGCTGCCGCGCAGCCGCAGGCCGGCATCCTTCGCGGCCTTCGCGACCGGCTCGAAGCGCGCGATGCTCTCCGCGATGCTGCAGTTGATGTTGCGCTGCGAGAATGCCTCGCTCGCCGCGCCGAAGATCACCACTTCGTCGGCGCGTGCGGCGAGCGCGTTCTCGAAGCCTTTCAGGTTCGGCGTGAGCACCGAATACACGGTGCCCGGGCGACGCTCGATGCCGGCCATCACGTCGGCGCCGTCGGCCATCTGCGGCACCCATTTCGGCGACACGAACGATGCGGCCTCGACATTGCGGAAGCCGGCGCGCGACAGCCGGTCGACGAGCGCGATCTTCACGTCGGTCGGTACGAAGGTCTTTTCGTTCTGCAGCCCGTCGCGCGGGCCGACTTCGACGATCTTGACGGCGGTGGGGAACGTCATGGTTGTCTCCGGTCTCGTATAGGTGGAATTCAGTAGCCGCGCGCGTAGTCGACGATGCCGCCGACGCGCTCGCCGCGCTCGAGCGCGCGGATCTTGCCGGCGATCTGCTCGACGGCTTCGTCGCGCAGCGTCTCGGCCGAGCTGTGCGGCGTGATCGTGATGCGCGGCGCGTGCCAGAACGGGTGGTCGACCGGCAGCGGCTCGTGCTGGAACACGTCGAGCGTCGCGGCGGCGACCTGGCCGCTCGCGAGCGCGTCGAGCAGGTCGGCTTCGACGAGATGCGCGCCGCGTGCGACGTTCACCAGGTATGCGCCCGGCGCCAGCTTCGCGAAGGTCCGCGCCGACAGGATCCCGTCGGTATCATGCGTGCTCGGCAGCAGGTTGACGAGCACCTTCGCGCCGTCGACGCACGCGTCGAACGCGTCGTCGCCCGCGAAGGTCGCGACGCCGTCGAGCCGTTTCGGGCTGCGGCTGTAGCCGCGCACCGGCAGGCCGAGCGCGGCGAGCGCCTGCGCGACCTGCGCGCCGAGCACGCCGAGGCCGAGCACCGCGACGGTGAAGCTCGCGCGCGGATGCGGCTCCAGCACCTGCCAGCGGCGCTCGCGCTGCAACGCGTCGTATTCGTCGAAGCGGCGCAGGTAGCGCAGCACCGCGTGCGTCACGTATTCGATCATCTGCCGCGCCATGCCCGAATCCTCGAGGCGCACCAGCGGCACGTCGCGCGGCAGCGTGCCGGGATGCGCGCGATCGAGCGCGAGCAGCGCATCGACGCCCGCGCCGAGGTTGAAGATCGCGCGCAGGCCGTCGCGCGGCGCGAACAGCTCGCGCGGCGCGCGCCACACGAGCGCGTAGTCGGCGGCGGCCGTGTCGCCCGGCTGCCACGCGCGCAGTTCGGCCTCGGGCAGCGCCTGCGCGATCGCGTCGCGCCAGGCGCCGGCTTCCTGGTGCGGCGAGTAGAACAGGATCTTCATGCGCTTACTTCGAGAACAGCTGGCCGATGTCGGCGAACGCCTTGAACTCGAGCGCGTTGCCGCACGGATCGAGGAAGAACATCGTCGCCTGCTCGCCGACCTCGCCCTTGAAGCGGATGTGCGGCTCGATCACGAAGCGCGTATGCGCGGCCTTCAGTTTGTCGGCGAGCGCATGCCATTCGTCCATCGACAGCACGACGCCGAAATGGCGCACGGGCACGTCGTCGCCGTCGACCGGGTTCACCGCGCTTTTGCCGGTTTCGTCCGGCGCGAGGTGCGCGACGAGCTGATGGCCGAAGAAGTCGAAGTCGACCCAGTGTTCCGAGCTGCGGCCCTCTGGGCAGCCGAGCAGGCCGCCGTAGAACGCGCGCGCGCCGGCGAGGCTCGACACGGGGAAGGCGAGATGGAACGGGCGCAGCGCGCCGGCGGGCGTAGCGGACATCGGGCGTCTCCTGTCGATCGGAACCGGCGCGGGGAGCCCGGTTCCGATCCGATGCAAGGCAAGCGGGAAGCCCACATTCTACGGTTTCGCGGCGCATTGCGCCGCCGCGAGGCCGCCGGCCCGCACCGCGAGGCCCGCGCCGGCGGTCGCCCGGCTACCGTCCCGCGCAAAAGCAAAGCACAAAATATTGGTTCGGCCGCCGCGCACGCCACGCCACAATCGAACCTCGTCTCCAAGCAAAGCAAGCGAGGGCAATCATGCGCGCATGCAGCAAATCGGCGTGGCCGCCGCGGCTCGTGACCGTTCCGGGCCTGCACGGCAGCGAAGGCGCCCACTGGCAGACCTGGCTGGAGCGGCAGTTCCCGCGTGCGCTGCGGGTCGAGCAGGCCGACTGGGACGCCCCCGATCTCGCGCGCTGGGCGCAGTCCGTGCGCGTGCTGCTCGAACGCGAGCGCGGCCCGTTCGTGCTGGCCGCGCACAGCTTCGGCTGCCTCGCGGCCGCGCATGCGCTCGCGCAATGGCCGCAGGAGGCCGACGTCGCGGGCGTGCTGCTCGTCGCGCCCGCCAGTCCGAAGAAATTCACGTTCGCGGGGCCGTTCGACGCGCGCCGGCTCGCGGTGCCGTCGATCGTGATCGGCAGCGAAACCGACCCGTGGATGCCGCTCGCCGATGCGCGTACGCTCGCGCAGCGGCTCGGCAGCGCATTCGTGAACCTCGGCGACGCGGGGCACATCAACACCGCGGCCGGCTTCGGGCCGTGGCCGCGCGCGAAGTACTTCATCGACACGCTGGTGCACTGCGCGGCGCCGCTGCGCTTTCGCGACGCGGACGACGGCTTCGACGTCGCGCCCGTCGAGCGCGCGCTCGCGCACGCGATCTGAGATTCGACGGCACGCGCCGCGCGGCCGACGCCGCGCGCCGTCGTGCCGCCGCGCTTACGGCGCGGAGACCGGGCGCACCGCGGCCGGATCCGAGTAGCTCGACCGGCCGTTCTCGACGTGGCCCGCGAAGCGGCGCGAGAACGTGCCGTTCACGCCGTCGCTCACCGTCACGTCATACCAGTGGTGGCTCGACGCGAGCGCCCATTGCTCGACGCGTTCGTCGCCGCCGTGCAGGGTCACCTGGCGCGCGGGCGTGCCGTACGCGTTGTCGGTCAGCGTCAGCGTCACGTGACCGCTGCCGTGGTTGCGCAGCTTCAGGTACAGGTTGCCGTTCGCGATGTCGTAGCCGGCTTTCACCTCCGGCTGCGCCTGGTTGCGCCGGCGCGCCGTCGCGGCCGACACGTTGCCCGCGAACATTCGCACGAAGCCGTTCGGCCCGTACACCGAGAACGCATACGCGCCGTTCGTCTCCGTCAGGTCGAAGTCCGCGTGCAGCACGCGGCGCGCGCCGACCGTGTAGCGCCACGGGCCGTCGGTGCGGTTGGTCGCGTACACCTGGAAGTGCGCGCCCTGGTTGCCGCGGTTCGCGAACTCGATGCGCAGCGTGTTGTCGCCGTAGAGGCTCGCGTTCACGTGCAGTTCGTACGGCAGCGCGCGCGCCGGGCGCACGCCGGGTTCCTGCGGGTCGATCGGCGACGGCGTCGCGGGCACGCTCGGCGCGGGTTGCGACGTGCATTGCTGGTCGGCGATCGAGCGGTACTGGCTCGTATCGGGCAGCGTCGGGAACGTCGCGTCGGACGAGCGGAAGTCGAACGCGGCGGTCAGATCGCCGCAGACGGTCCGGCGCCACGGCGTGATGTTCGGCTCGTCGACGCCGAAGCGCTCGCCGATGAAGCGGATCACCGACGTGTGGTCGAATACCTGTGAGCACACGAAGCCGCCCTTCGACCACGGCGACACGACCGTCATCGGCACGCGCGGCCCGAGGCCGTACGGCAGCCCGTCGGCCGTGTAGCTGCCGCCGCGGCCGGGATTCACGACCGTATGCAGCTCGCCGTCGGTGGTCACGGTCGATGCGCCCTGCGCGGCCGAGGTCGGCGGCTGCGGCGGCACGACGTGATCGAAGAAGCCGTCGTTTTCGTCGTACATGATGAACAGCACCGTCTTCGCCCACACGTCCGGGTTCGACGTCAGCGCGTCGAGGATCTGCGACGTGTAGTTCGCGCCGTACGCCGGCGTGTATTTCGGATGCTCGGAGAACACGGCGGGCGGCAGCAGCCACGACACCTGCGGCAGCCGGTCGTTGATCACGTCGTCCTTCAGGTTGTCGAGCGTGCGCACCGTCTGCGCGCGCTGGTACAGCGACGAGCCCGGCTTCGCGTTGATGAAGTTCGTGAAGTTCTGCAGGATGTTCGTGCCGTAGTTGCCGTTGTACGGATCGGCCCACGTGAGCCCCTGCTGGTAGATCTGCCACGACACGCCGCGCGCCTCGAGCCGTTCGGGGAAGGTCGTCCACGACAGCAGCTGGTACGCGGGCGGCAGGTCGCCGTCGACGTAGTCGGCGTTGTCGAGCAGCGGGCCGCCGAACTTGCCGGTCGGGTCGACCGTGCCCGTCATCAGGTACGAACGGTTCGGGTGCGTCGGCCCCGGCAGCGAGCAGAAGTAGTTGTCGCACACGGTGAACGCATCGGCGAGCGCGTAATGGAACGGGATGTCCTCGCGCACGTGATAGCCCATCGTCATGTCGGTCTTGTTCGCGGGCCACTGGTCGTAGCGGCCGCCGTCGATCGCCGCGTGGGTCTTCGCCCACGAGTGGTCGAGCGCGCCCAGGCACTGCGCGCTGGTCGTCTTCGTGTCGAGCCGGAACGGCAGCACGGGCTTCGCCGGGTCTTCCTTCGACGGCTGGTACCACACCGGCTTGCCGTTCGGCAGCGGAATCGGGAAGCGGTCGTTGTAGCCGCGCACGCCGCGCAGGTGTCCGAAGTAATGGTCGAACGAGCGGTTCTCCTGCATGAACACGACGATGTGCTGGACATCGCGGATCGTGCCGGTGCCGCGCGCGGCCGGAATCGCGAGCGCGCGGCGGATCGATTCGGGGAACGCGTTGAGCGCGACGGCCGCGCCCGCCGACTGTGCGACGGTATGCAGGAAACGGCGGCGGCTGGATGACGTCATGTTATTTCACCTCGGTTCTGCGATCGGGGACTGGGGACACCAACAGGAACGGCGGGATCAGTGCGGCGACGACGCGGCGATGGCGGACGCGCCCGCGTTCGTCGCGGGCTTCGCGTCGTCGTCATCGTCGGGCGGGTAGTGGACGACGGGCGGCGCGAGCGGCGCGGCATCGGACGCGGCGGCTTTCGCGCCCACGCCGCTGTTGAACGCGCTCGCGGCGCCGGACGATGCGCCGGCCTGTTGCGAGGCGTCGGTCGCGTGCGCGTCGTGCGGCGCGTCGTCGCTGCAGGCGGCGGCGAAGGCGGCGGCACATAGAACGACGACGAGGGCAACACGACGCATCACTTCTCTCCTGGCAGGCGGATCGGGAAACGTTTTCGAGTATGCCCGTGCGATGCGACGATTCGGTGAATCGTTTGCGACCGGCGCGTGATCGCGAACGGCTTTCGTGATGCTGACCATATGCTTTCAAGGCGGCGGAGCCGGGTCGATCCGCCGAATTTTCATGGCGGATGTAGTGGCCGCGCGCATTTACACGCGCGTGCAACGCGACGAACCATGCACGCGATGCGACGTGTCGTGCACGGCGTTGCGGACGCCTTTGGCCAGCGTCGGTCGATGTGTCGCCCGCGCCACTGCCGAATGCGTGTTTTTTACCGCATCGACAGCCGGCGGTCAGCCACGCGCCAGCGTAGCGGCACGCACGTGACAGGAGCGGTAACCGATACCTGCGTGCGGTCCGTTCGCAACGCATGAACGCAATCTGCCCGGCGCAGGCGAAGACCCGTGTCGGCTTGCGGCACCGGAATTGCTCGCAGCGCCGATGCACGCGCTGTCCCGCGCGGCCAACCGGGCACGGGCGGCGTATCCGCATCCATCAACCAGGGAGCGAGCAGAAGCCATGTCCAGCGATCGACCCATCCTCCCGTCCACCGGGCCCGCGAGCGATGCTGCCCCGTCGCCGCTCGCGGCCGGCCATGCGGCGTCGCCGCCGTTACCGCACGATACGCCCTCCAGCGCCGCACGGCGCCGCTTTCTGCAATCGGCGGCGGCGGCCGCGACCGTCGGCGCCGCATCGCACGTTCATCCGCAGCAGCCGCACACGACATTCACGCCTGCGGCGACACATCGCGATACGGTCCCGGCGCAGCCCGTGCGGCTCGACATCAACGGGCGCGAATACACGCTGCAGCTCGAACCGCGCGTCACGCTGCTCGACGCGCTGCGCGAATACGCGGGCCTCACCGGCACGAAGAAGGGCTGCGACCGCGGGCAATGCGGCGCGTGCACGGTGCTCGTCGACGGGCGGCGCATCAACGCGTGCCTGACGCTCGCGGTGATGCACGAAGGCGAGCGGATCACGACCGTCGAGGGGCTCGCGCGCGGCGGCGTGCTGAGCCCGATGCAGCGTGCGTTCGTCGATCACGATGCATTCCAGTGCGGCTACTGCACGCCCGGCCAGCTGTGTTCTGCGACCGCGCTGCTCGACGAGTTTTCGGCGGGCGCGGCGAGCGCCGTCACCGACGACGTGCGACGCCGGCCCGCACAACTGTCGGACGACGAGATCCGCGAGCGCATGAGCGGCAATCTGTGCCGCTGCGGTGCGTACCCGAACATCGTCGCCGCCGTGCGCGCCGCGCACGCGGCGAACGGCTAGCGCGGGAGGACCCGGCCATGGAAGCGATCTCCTACGAACGGGCAACCGACGTCGCGGGCGCCGTGCGGGCGGCGCAGCGGCCGGGCGCGGCCTTCATCGGCGGCGGCACGAACCTGCTGGACCTGATGAAGGGCGGCGTCGCGCGGCCCGTCACGCTCATCGACATCACGCGTATCGCGGGCCTCGATACGGTCGACGCGTTGCCGGATGGCGGACTGCGAATCGGTGCGCTCATGCGCAACAGCGATGCGGCCGCTCATCCGCGTATCCGCGCGGACTATCCGCTGCTGTCGCAGGCGCTGCTCGCCGGCGCGTCCGCGCAATTGCGCAACATGGCGACCGTCGGCGGCAACCTGATGCAGCGCACGCGCTGCCCGTATTTCTACGATCCCGCGTTCGCGCAATGCAACAAGCGCGAGCCGGGCAGCGGCTGCGCGGCGATCGGCGGGCACAACCGGATGCACGCGATTCTCGGCGCCAGCCAGCAGTGCGTCGCGGTGAACCCGTCGGACATGAGCGTCGCGCTCGCGGCGCTCGACGCGGTCGTACAGGTGAGCGGCCCACGCGGCGCGCGGCAGATTCCGTTCGCGTCGTTTCACCGGTTGCCCGGCGATCGGCCCGACCTCGACACGACGCTCGAACCGGGCGAACTGATTACGTCGGTGGATCTGCCGCCGCCGCGCTTTGCGGACCATGCGCACTACCTGAAGGTGCGCGACCGCGCGAGTTACGCGTTCGCGCTGGTCGCGGTGGCCGCCGCGTTGCGGCTGGACGGTGCGCAGGTGACGGAGGCGCGCATCGCGCTCGGCGGCGTGGCGCACAAGCCGCTGCGTGCGACGGCCGCGGAACGGCATCTCGTCGGCCGCGCGCCAACCGATGCGGCGCTGCGCGAGGCGGCTGCGCTCGCGTTGCGCGACGCGCGGCCGCTCGACGGCAATCGATTCAAGGTCGCGCTCGCGCAGCGCGCGATCGTCCGTGCGGTGCATGCGGCCGCTGGCACGACGGGAGATGCGGCATGAACACGGTGACCGGACAGCCGCTCGACCGTGTCGACGGCGTACTCAAAGTGACGGGCGGCGCGCGCTATGCGGCCGAATTCGCCGATACGCGCCTCGCGCACGCGGTGCTCGTGACGAGCACGATCGCATCGGGGCGCATCGAATCGATTGACGCGGCACGCGCACGCGCGATGCCCGGCGTGCTGTTCGTGATGACGCACGAGAACGCGATGCGGTTGCCCAACGGCGGCCGCACGCCGCTGTCGCCGCCGGCCGGGCGCCGGCTCACGCTGTTGCAGGACGACACGGTGCGCTACAGCAACGAACCTGTCGCGGTCGTCGTCGCCGAAACGCTCGAGCAGGCGACCGACGCCGCGAATGCGGTGCAGGTGCGCTATCGCGCGAGCGATGCCACGCTCGATTTCGCGCGCGCGAAGCGCGGCGCGCGCGTGCCGCCGAAGCAGCAGGGGCGCGCGATGGACACGCAGCGCGGCGACGTCGATGCAGGCCTGCGCGAGGGCGCGGTGCGCATCGACGCCACCTACACGACGCCGATGCAGCATCACAATCCGCTCGAGCCGCACGCGACGATGGCGCACTGGGACGGCCCGACGCTTACGCTGCACGACGCGACGCAGGGCGTGTCGGGCGCCAGCACGGCGGTGGCCGCGGTGTTCGGCATCGCGCCGGAGCAGGTGCGCGTGATCTCGCCGTTCCTCGGCGGCGGCTTCGGCTGCAAGGGATCGTCGTGGTCGCACGTGTCGTTGTGCGCGATGGCCGCGCGACAGGTGGGCCGCCCGGTGCGCCTTGCGCTGACGCGGCCGCAGATGTTCGGCCCGGTCGGCGGCCGCCCGTTCACCGAGCAGCGCGTCGTGCTGGCCGCGCGCGCCGACGGCACGCTGACCGCGCTGCGCCACGACTCGATCGTCACCACGTCGACGTTCGAGGACTGGACGGAGATGTGCGGGATGCCGTCGCGGATCATGTATGCGGTGCCGAACCAGGCGACCACGCACCGGATCGTGTCGCTGAACGTCGGCACGCCGACGTTCATGCGCGCGCCCGGCGAGGCGTCCGGTTCGTTCGCGCTGGAATCGGCGATGGACGAGCTCGCGTGGCGGCTCGGCATGGATCCGGTCGCGCTGCGGCTCGCGAATTACGCGGAAGTCGATCCGGAGGACGGCAAGCCGTGGTCGAGCAACAAGCTGCGCGAGTGCTACCAGGCCGGCGCGCAACGCTTCGGCTGGTCGCGGCGCACCGGCGGGCCGCGCACGATGCGCGACGGCGACACGCTGGTCGGTCTCGGGATGGCCGCCGCGACGTATCCGGCGAATCGCAGCGAGGCGTCTGCGCGTGCGCGCATCCTGCCGGACGGCACGGCCGAAGTCGCGTCGGGCACGCAGGACATCGGCACCGGCACCTACACGGTCATGACGCAGGTCGCGGCCGATGCGCTCGGCTTCGCGCTGCAGAACGTGCGCTTCGTGCTCGGCGATTCGAGCCTGCCGCGCGCGCCGGTGTCGGGCGGCTCGCAATCGGCGGCGAGCGTCGCGCCGGCCGTGCGCGACGCCGCGCTGCGGGCGCGCGCGATGCTGATCGCGCTGGCGATCGCCGATTCGGGCTCGCCACTGCACGGCGTCGCGGCGGACGACGTGACGGTCGACGACGGCTGGCTCGTGCATCGCGGCGAGCCGTCGCGGCGCGATCCGGCCGCCGCGGTGATCGCGCGCGCGGGCGGACGGCCGCTCGAAGCGCAGGCGACCGCGAAGCCGGGCGACGAGAAGTCGCGCTATGCATCTCATTCGTTCGGCGCGGTGTTCGCCGAAGTACACGTCGATGCCGAACTCGGCACGATCCGGGTGCCGCGCATCGTCGGCGTGTACAGCGTCGGCAGCCTGCTGAATGCGAAGACCGCACGCAGCCAGCTGATCGGCGGGATGGTGTGGGGGCTCGGCACCGCGCTCGAGGAAGGCTCGTTCCTCGACGTGCGGCATGGACGCTTCACGAATGCGAACCTCGCCGAATATCACGTACCCGTGAATGCGGATATCGGCGATCTCGACGTGAGCTTCGTCGACGAACGCGACACGCATTTCAACCCGCTCGGCATCCGCGGCATCGGCGAAATAGGGATCACGGGCGTGCCGGCGGCGATCGCGAATGCGATCTATCACGCAACGGGCGTGCGCGTGCGCGATCTGCCGATCACGCTCGACAAGGTGGCGATGCCGACGCGCGCGTGAGCGTCAGCCGCAGCGTCAGCGTCAGCGGCGCGGCGTTCTGCGCCGCGCTTCGCTGCGCAGCCAGTCGAGCCACGTGCGGATCGCCGCTTCCTGCGGATGGCCGGGGCGCCATACGACGTAGTGCGCATACACGTCGGTCACGCGCACCGTCGATACGCGCACGAGCGTGCCGTCCGCGAGCTCGGGCTCGATCAGCGAGCGGCGCGCGAGTGCGACGCCGCGCCCTTTCAGCGTCGCGTCGATCAGCGCATTCGCATCGGTGAAACGCGGCGCGCGAGCGGATTCGGTGAGGTCGAGCCGCGCAGCTTGGAGCCACGGTTCCCATGGCTGCGCGGGATGGCGCAGCAACGTCGCGCGCACGAGATCGGCCGGCACGCGCGGCGCAATGCCGTCGCGATTGCGGTACGCGGGGCTCGCGACCGGGAAGATCGTCTCGTTCATCAGCTTTTCGGCGACGACGCCCGGCCAGCTGCCGGGCCCGTAGCGCAGCGCGACGTCGATGCGGTCGCGCTTGCGCAGCGGCGCGAGCGCCACGTCCGGGTGCAGCGCGATCGCGATGTGCGGATGCGCGGCCGTGAAGCGCGGCAGGCGTGGTGCGAGCCAGCGCTCGGCGACACTCGGCAGCACGCTGACGTTCAGCGTCACGTCGCAGGTACGCGGGCGGCTGCGTACGGCGAGCGCCGGCTCGAACGCGCGTTCGAGCACGCTCAGGCCCTGGCGCACCTGTAGCGCGAGCGCATGCGCGGCATGCGTTGGCGTTGCGCCGTTGCGTTCGCGCGTGAAGAGCGGGTAGCCGAGCTGCGCCTCGAGCGCGCGGATGTGCTGGCTGACGGCGCCTTGCGTGAGCGCAAGCGCATCGGCCGCGCGCGTGAAGCTCTGCAGCCGCACGGCGGCTTCGAACGCACGCAGCGTCTGGAGCGGGGGGAGGTGGATGCGTCGCATGCGGGTATTAGTAACACTAATGCTCAAGCACGACAATTCTTCGTTTGCCGCGCATCGGGATGCGTTCCTACACTCGGTTCCGTCTTCCACAGCGCCGTCGGGCCACACACCATGAACGCATATCGTCTCTATCTTTCGCCGGGCGCCTGCTCGCTAGCCGCTCATATCGCGCTGGAGGAAACCGGCGCGCCGTTCGACGTCGAGATCGTCTCGGTGCAGAAGCAGCAGAACCTCGCAGCGCCCTATCTGGCGATCAACGCGAAGGCGCGCGTGCCCGTGCTCGCGATTCCGGGCGAGCCGAGCGTGCTGACCGAAACGCCTGCGATCCTCACGTATCTCGCGCACCGCTATCCGGACGCGCAATTGCTGCCGCTCGGCGAACCGCTGCGCGAGGCGCGGTGTCATGAATGGCTCGCCTGGCTGGTCGGCTGGGTGCACGGCGTCGGCTACGGCGCGTTGTGGCGGCCGGGCCGCTTCATCGGCGATCCGGCGCTGCACGGCGCGGTCAGCGCACACGGGCGCGGCACGATCGAAGCCGCGAACGCCTCGATCGAGGCCGCGCTCGCCGATGGCCGAACGTGGGCTGAACCGGGTGCGCATTCGATCGTCGATCCGTTCCTGTTGGTGCTGTATCGCTGGGGTGTCGCGATCGGACTCGACATGACGCAGCATGCGGCGTGGACAGCCCACGCGCAGCGCGAGGCCGAGCGGCCGGCCGCGCGGCGCGCGCTGGCGCGCGAGGCGGCCTGACGGATGCGCGGGCGCCGTGGGGCGTGCTGCGCCGCCCGCGTGTGACGAACGGCTGCCATTTCACGGTGCCGCGCATCGGTGGCGTGTACAGCGTCGGCGGCCTCCTGAACGCGAAGACCGCACGCAGCCAGCTGTCGCACGCTTCGTGCGAATGATCGAGACGCCACACTGTGTCATGCTGGCCTGCGCCATGCCCGCGTCGTTCGACGATTAATTCGGATCCCGAAGTTCGTACGTGTCCAATTGCCACGTCGATTCCATTTCTATTGAATGAGAATCATTCTCGTTAATGGAGTGGAGTGAACATGAGCCGTTGCATTCTGTCGAGCGCGACGCCGCCGCGTCGCGCGACCGCGTCCGTTGCGTTCGCGATGGTGACCTGTGCCGCCGCGCCTGCGTGCGCGGAAGAGGACGAGCCGCGCCACGCGCCGCACCTGAGCCCGATCTTCGTCCACGGCAATCGCGACGCCGGTACGCGCGTCGACCGGTCGGGTTCCGCCAAATACGCGACGCCGCTGCTCGACGTGCCGCAGACGATCACCGTCGTGCCACGCGCGGTGCTCGACGAACAGCAGGCGCTGAGCCTGCGCGACGCGCTGTCGAACGTCGCGGGCATCACGTTCAACGCGGGAGAAGGCGGCGGCGGGTCGGGCGACATGTTCAATATCCGCGGCTTCGGCGCGAACGCGAACCTGCAGCTCGACGGGTTGCGCGACAGTGCGCAGAACAATCGCAGCGACCTGTTCAACATCGAGGCGGTCGAGGTGATCAAGGGGCCGAACTCGGTATTCGGCGGCGCGGGCACGACGGGCGGCTCGGTGAACCTGATCAGCAAGACGCCGAAAGCCGGCGCGCTCACGGAGGCCGGCACGATGCTCGGTACGTCCGGCTACCGCCGCGTGACGCTCGATGCGAACCGGCCGGTGCCCGGCACCGAAGGCCGGGCCGCGTTCCGCCTGAACGCGATGGCGCATGTGAACGACGTGCCGGGCCGCAACGACATCCGCAAGCGCCGCTGGGGCGTCGCGCCGTCGCTCGCGTTTGGCCTCGGCACGCCGACGCGCGTCACGCTCGGCTATTTTCACCAGTACGACAACAACCTGCCCGACTACGGGCTGCCTGCGCACAACGGCCAGGTGCTGGCGGGCATGTCGCGCGACCGCTATTTCGGCTGGCGCAATCTGGATCGCGAACGGATCGCTGCGGATGCCGTCACCGTGAAGGCCGAGCACGACGTGTCGTCCGGCCTGAAGGTGCAGAACCTGAGCCGCTACGCGCACCTGAATCGCGATACGGTGATTTCGGGAGCGCGCGTGAGCCTGGAAGGGCTGCCGCCCGGGCGTTTCAAGCCGGCCGGGCCGCAAGGCTACGGCCGCGACGCGTCGACCGCGATGTGGGCGAACCAGACGAACGTGACGAGCACGTTCACGACGTTCGGCGTCGGGCATACGCTCGTCACGGGCTTCGAGATCTCGCGCGAAACGTACGGCCGCACGACCTATTCGTACGGGCTCAACCGGTTCTACCCGGCCGACGGCTTTGCGCTCGCGGCGCCGCCCGGCGTGTGGCGCGGCCCGGCGCAGCGCGAGGACAGTGCCCGCCAGGACACCGCGCTGGTCGTGAAGGCGCTGTACGCGTTCGACACGATCTCGGTCGGCCGCTACTGGGACATCGACGTCGGGCTGCGGCACGACTGGATCGACGGCTGGGCGGAAGGGGCCGCGGCCGGCAAGCCCGCCGAGCGCGCGGACAGTTCCGACCGTCACCTGAGCACGCGCGCGGGGCTCGTGTTCAAGCCGACCGACAACGGTCGCGCGTATTTCGCGTACGGCACGTCGTTCAACCCGTCCGCCGAATTTCTCGCGACCTCCGGCTCCGGCGTGAGCGCGGCGACCGGTGCGCTCGCGCCCGAGACGAACGAGAGTTTGGAGCTCGGCGCGAAATGGGAGGGGCTCGCGGGCGTCGCGCTGAACGGCGCGCTGTTCCAGACCGAAAAGAACAACGCGCGCGAACGCATGGCTGACGGCAGCTACGCGCTCGTGGGCCGGCAGCGCGTTCGCGGCATCGAGCTCGGGGCCGCCGGCAAGGTGACGCCGCAGTGGGACGTGTTCGCCAACTACACGTATCTCGCGAGCGTCACGCTCAGTTCACCGGCCACGCCGCGCCGCGACGGACAGGCGCTCGGCAACACGCCGCGGCACGCGTTCAACCTGTGGACGACCTATCGGTTGCCGGCCGGCTGGACGGTCGGCTACGGTTCGCACTTCGTCGGCCGGCGCAACGTGACGTCGCAAGGCGACGGCAAGCTCGGCGCGTACTGGGTGCACAACCTGATGGCGTCGTACGACGTGAGCCGCAGGCTGCGCTTCCAGCTGAACGTCGACAACCTGTTCGATCGCGCCTATGTCGAACGTGTGCGGCAGGTGGCGGGAAACGCATCGCAATCGTCGGCCGTCGAGTTCGGCGACGGCCGCTCGGCGATGCTGTCGGCCGTGTACAAGTTCTGAATGCCGCGCCATGCGGTCGGCAGGACGGGCGTCGCCGCTGGCGCCCGCTTGCTGGCTAGCGGGCAAACAACGGGTACGTTGCCGCCGCGATCAGCGCGGTCGCGAGCCACACCACGCTCCACGAGCTGACGGCGAGCAGCGGCGGAATCGCGAGCGGCGTCGCGAACAGCCCGAGATAGACGACCGTGTTCGCCATCCCGAGGGCGGTGCCTGCGTGGTTCGCGCCCGCGAGCGTCGCGAGTTCGGTGTACGCGACACCGTGCCAGGCCGACACGCAGATGCCGGCGAACACGAGGATCGCGACGATCGCGGCGAGCGGCACGTGCGGGCTGCCGGCGGTCGCGGCCGCGAGCAGCGCGAACGATCCGGACGCGACGCAGACCGACCCGCGCAGGTACGCACGCCGGTTGCCGTGCCGGTCGGTATGGCGGCCGCTCCACACGCGCATCACCATCGCGCCCAACTGCAGCGCGACCATCGCCGCGCTGATGCCGGCGAGGCCGAGCCGGCCGAAATCGTGCAGGAACACGGTCGCGAACGTGAGTACCGCGAACTGCGGTGCACACAGCGCGCCGATGCCGAGCACGATGCGCCAGACGCGGCCGCTCGCGAGCGGACTGCGCGCGGGCGCGGCCGGCGATTGGTGCCCGACGGCGCGGTTCGCGTCGGCGGGCGCGGTGGCCGCCGCGTCGGGCGGTTCGTGCAGCCAGCGCCACGTGAGCGCGGCCGATCCGGCACACAGCAGCATCAGCGCGCCGTACACCGCGGCGAAGCCCGCATGCGACGCGAGCGACGGCAGCAGCGCCGCGCCGACGCCGCCGCCGAGCGGCACGGCCGTCTGGCGGATGCTCATCGCGAGCCCGCGTTCGCGCTCGCCGAACCAGCGCATCACCGCGCGTCCGCTCGAGCCGTTCACGCTGCCGCCGAGCAGGCCGACGCAGCACATCGCAGCGACGACGCGCATGAGCGGCGGCACCGCGTGCGTGGCCGGGACGATCGTGGCCACCATCAGCGCCAGCATCGCGGCGGTCGCGACGAGGCCGGTGAGCAGTACGCGACGATCGCCGAAGCGGTCGGCGGCGATCCCCCACGGCAGTTCGGACAGTGCGACGCCGAAGCCGAGCGCGCCGAGCACGAGGCCCAGCGCGCCGTTGTCGAGGTGATAGGCCGAGCGCATCCACACGGCGGTGGTCGGAATGCCCGCCGCGGCGGCGGAAAAGCTCATGTTCGCGGCGACGCCGGCCGCGAGCACGCGCCAGCGATGGGCCGGGCCGCGCGCGTCGCGCGCTGGCAAGGACGAGGACGGGGATGCTAGGCAGGAGGTATCCATGGCGACAGGGCCCGTGTGGAAATTGACATCGCCAGTGTGGCGGCCTACATTCATCCTGAAAATCGGAAAGTTTTTGATGAATCGTTCGATAAAACGGGATGATTGAGATGTCCGGACAAGACCCTGCCCACGGCGAGGTGTCGCTCGTGGCACCCGACGCCACGCTGGCCCGGCCGAACTTCGACGTCGCGGCGCTGCGCAGCCTGGTCGCGGGTGTGGATCTCGGCAGCTTCGCGAAGGCCGCCGATCGCGTCGCGCGTTCGTCGTCGGCGGTGAGTGCGCAGATCCGCAAGCTCGAGGAGCAGGCCGGCACGCCGCTGTTCGTGAAGGCCGGCCGCGGGCTCGCGCTGACCGACGCCGGCGACGCGATGCTGCGCTATGCGCGGCGGATGATCGAGCTGAACGACGAAGCGGCCGCGGCCGTGCGCGGCGTGAATCTCGACGGCTGGGTGCGGGTCGGCCTTCAGGAGGACTTCGGCGAAGCGATCCTGCCCGACGTGCTCGGGCGTTTCGCGCGTGCGCATCCGAAGGTGAGGATCGAGGCGCGCGTCGCGCGCAATGCCGAGTTGCTCGAGCGGCTCGACGCGAACCAGCTCGATCTCGCGCTCGTGTGGGGCGACCCGGCGTCGGCGGCGCTGGTGTCGCGCGCGGGCATCGACAGCGACGCGATCGCGCAGGTGCCGATGCAGTGGATCGCGGGTGGCGCGAGCGGTTTCGGCGTGCCGGACGCCGACGGACCGGCGGATGCGGTCGACGACGGCGCCGCGCGTCTGCGTGCGATGCGCGCATCGGGCGAGCCGTTGCCGCTCGTCGTGTTCGACCGGCCGTGCCGCTTCTTCGGCGCGGCGACCGACGCGCTCGACCGTGCGGGCGTACCGTGGCGCGTTGCGTTCACGACGCCGAGCCTGGCCGGGCTGTGGGCGGCGGCGGCGGCCGGCCTCGGGCTGACCGTGCGCTCGCACTACGGGCTGCCCGCGTCGGTGCGTGTGCTCGACGCGGCGTCGTCCGGGCTGCCGGCACTGCCGGGCCTGCCGCTGATGCTGCTGCGGCGGACGTCGTCGGCGACGCCGACCGTCGAGCGGCTCGCGCGGATCGTCACGCAGGCGGTGCGGGACGCGACGCGAGGGGACGCGGGGGCGCTGGCGGCGTGATGGCGATCGACACGCCTGCGTCCGGCTGGGCGTTCGGCCTATTGGAGGGACGGGGCGAATGTCGTGACAATGGTGGATCACTCAACGGAGGCCATCATGCAAGTTGCCACTGTCCCGGAAGCCGCGCTCGATCTTCAGCGGCTTCTCGATGCCGCGATCGCCGGCGAACGCGTCGTGATCATGCAGGACGGCAAGCAGTCGGTCCGGCTCGTGCCGCTCAAGCCGATTCATCATTACGGGCTCCTCGAGGGGCAGATATGGATCGCGGACGACTTCGACGCACCGCTTCCCGATGATTTGCTGGATGCGTTCGAAGGAAAGTGATGCGGCTGCTATTCGATACGCACATCTTTCTCTGGATGTGGGCCAATGATCCGAAATTGAGCGCTCGCGCGCGCAATCTGATTGCCGAAGCCGACGAGGTGTTCATCAGCAGCGCGAGCATCTGGGAAGTCGCGATCAAGGCCGGGACGGGAAAGCTGGACGTGGATGTGGACCGGATGGTCGAAGCGATTGCGATGAGCCGATATCGGGAGCTGCCGGTTCGGGCCGCGCACGGCGCGGCCGTGCGCTATCTGCCCCACTACCATCGCGATCCGTTCGACCGCTTGCTGGTCGCGCAGGCCTGGTCCGAACCGATGCTGCTCATCACCGCCGACGGCCATCTTGCGCAGTATGGCGCGTCGCGGATTCTGACGGTCTGAAACAGTTTCGAAGCGAAATCCTACGCTGCCGCGACCGTCTGCGCCGACGCCTCCAGCGCCGCGCACAGCTTGCCGAGCCTCTCCCGCAACCCCGCGCTCGCCGGCACGAACGGCAACCGCAGCCCGTCCTCGCACCACCCCTGCGCAGCCAGCACCGCCTTCACCGGCGCCGGATTCGGCTCGGCGAACAGCGCCGCGACGAGCGGCTGCAGCGCGACCGACAGCCGTCGCGCGTCGGCGAGCCGGCCGTCGCGCAGGAGCGCGTGGATGCGCACGTGCCATTCGGGCAGCACGTGCGCGCTGCTGGCGATCGCGCCATGCGCGCCGGCACACAGCGCGGCGAAGTTCTGGTTGTCGTCGCCGGAGAGAATTGCGAGCGGCGTCTCGTGCACGAGACGGCTCATCCGGTCGAGCGTCCCGCCGCATTCCTTGATGCCCGCGACGCGCGGATCGCGCGCGAGCGCCTGCAGCGTCTCCAGTTCGACGTTCACGCCGGTGCGATACGGGATGTTGTAGACGAGGACCGGCAGGTCGGCCGCCTCGACGATCGCCTCAATGTGGCGGCGGATCCCGTCTTGCGTCGGCCGAACGTAGACGGGCGGCGTGACGAGCAGCCCGTCGGGCCGCAGCGCGGCGAGTTCGCGTGCGCGGGCGGCTGCGAAGTGCGTCGCGCTCGCGGTGAGGCCGACGACGATCGGCAGGTCGGGCACCGCATCGCGCAGCGTCGCGAACACGGCGTCCTGTTCGCGCGCGTCGAGCAGCACGCCTTCACCGGTCGTCGCGCCCGCGACGAACCCGGCGACGCCCGCCGCCGCATAGTGACGCGCGAGCCGCGCGAGCGCGCCGTGGTCGACCTCGCCGTCGTGGAACGGCGTGACGAGCGGCAGCCAGATACCTTCGAAACGTGTGTACATGCAAAGCCTCATGGTGGAAACGGAGTGGGAAGGAACCGTTCCGCCGGCGGGGTGCCGGAGCGAGGCGTGCGAGCAAGGAGAAAGAAACGACCTGCGGGCATCCCGTCCGGCATTCGCCTGACGGGACGCGACGCCCCCGTCAGTCGAGGTGTCGTTTTTTCAGTTTCAGCCCGGCCGCGCGCGCGCCTGCCGCGATGGCGGCAAGGATCGACGGCGAACGCGGGGCAACGGACATGGATGAACCGTGAAAGGGGCTGAACGACGATCTTAACACCGGATCCGGCGCGTACGCGAGCGACGCGCCCCTGCTTAGCAGAATTCGAGATTTGCTTTCCACGACAGATTGGAAAGTGCGTCGCGCCCGGCCGTTAGAATGCCCGCTTACGTTTCGATGACAGCGCGTACGCGTGCCGTCACGCCTATTCACCACCACTGGAAACGGGGCATATCACGATGGCAAGCATCAAGGGGATCGGCCGCTGGCGGCACACGGGCGCCGCGGCGGCGCTGGTCGTGGCGGCCACGGCCGCGCATGCGGACACGTCGATCCTGAACGTGTCGTACGACGTGACGCGCGAGCTGTACAAGGACATCAACACGAGCTTCGCCGCCGCCTACAAGCAGCAGACGGGTGAAACGGTGACGATCAAGCAGTCGCACGGCGCGTCGAGCGCGCAGGCGCTGTCGGTGTTGCAGGGGCTGCAGGCCGACGTCGTGACGATGAACCAGCCGAACGACATCGACCTGCTCGCCGAGCGCGGCCAGCTGCTGCCGAAGGACTGGCGCGCGCGCTTCCCCGACGGCAGCTCGCCGTACTCGACGACGATGGTGTTCCTCGTGCGCAAGGGCAATCCGAAGGCGATCAAGGACTGGAGCGATCTCGCGAAGCCGGGCGTGCAGGTGATCATCGCGAACCCGAAGACGTCGGGCAACGGCCGCTACGCGTACCTCGCCGCGTGGGGCTACCAGAAGCAGAAGGGCGCGACCGACCAGCAGGCGCTCGACTTCGAGAAGGCAATCTTCCGCAACGTGCCGGTGCTGGACTCGGGCGGCCGCGGCGCGACGACGACCTTCACGCAGCGCGGCATCGGCGACGTGCTCGTCACGTTCGAGAACGAAGTCGCGCTGATGGACACCGGCGCGTCGGGAGCGGAATTCGACGCCGTGTATCCGTCGGCGAGCATCCTCGCGGAGCCGCCCGTCGCCGTCGTCGACAAGGTCGTCGACAAGAAGGGCACGCGCAAGGTCGCGCAGGCGTATCTCGACTACCTGTACACGCCGCAGGCGCAGGAGATCATCGCGCAGCACCATCTGCGCCCGCGCGACGCGACCGTGCTGAAGAAGCATGCGGCCGAGTTCAAGCCGCTGAAGACGTTCAGCGTCGAGCAGGTTTTCGGCAGCTGGGCGAACGCGCAGAAGACCCACTTCGCCGACGGCGGCACGTTCGACCGCGTGATCGTCGACCGCAAGTAAGTTCGGCGGCAGGCGGCAAGCCCCAGGCCGCGCCGCGAGCACGCCGAACGACCGCGAAGCCGGCCGCCCATGCGGCCGGCTTTTTTTCGCGCCGCACGCGCAAGGCCCGCTCCGCATCGCTGCGCATTCCCGGCCGCCGCCCGCGCGTGCTACGCTCATCGCCTCCTTGCTCCAGGCCCTTGCGCGATGAACGTCGATTCGTCCTCCCCAGCCACCCGCGGCCGCGGCCGCAAGATCTGGTCGGGCACCCGCCCCGTGATCGCGTACGGGATGCCGCCGCTCGGCTGGCGCGACCTCTATCACCGCGCGCTGACGGTGAGCTGGCCCGTATTCTTCCTGTCGCTCGCGGTGCTGTTCCTGCTGCTCAACGGCGGCTTCGCGACGCTCTACCTGCTCGGCCACGCGCCGATCGCGAACCAGTCGCCGGCCGGGTTCGCCGGCGCGTTCTTCTTCAGCGTCGAGACACTCGCGACGGTCGGTTATGGCGACATGCATCCGCAGACCGTCTACGCGCACGTCGTCTCGACCTTCGAGATCTTCATCGGGATGTCGGGCATCGCGCTCGCGACCGGCCTCGTGTTCGCGCGCTTCTCGCGGCCGCAGGCGAAGATCCTGTTCGCACGTTACGCGATCGTGCGGCCGCTGAACGGGCGGATGACGCTGATGGTGCGCGCCGCGAATGCGCGCCAGAACGTGATCGCCGAAGCGCAGGCGAAACTGCGGCTGATGCGCGTCGAAGGCACGCACGAGGGTTATATGCTGCGCAAGATCCACGACTTGCCGCTCGTGCGCAACGAGCATCCGATCTTCCTGCTCGGCTGGAACCTGATGCATGTGATCGACGAAACGAGCCCGCTGTTCGGCGAGACGGCCGAGTCGCTCGCCGCGCGCGACGCGTCGCTGCTGATCACGATCGAGGGCTCCGACGAGACGACCGCGCAAGTCATGCAGGCGCGCTACTCATGGACGCATGCGGAGATCCGCTGGCGTCATCGCTATGTCGACCTGATGCACGACGAAGGCGGCATCACGCACATCGACTACACGCATTTTCACGAAGTCGTGCCGGTCGACACCGATACGGACGAGCGCGGCTCGCCGGGCGTGGTGGTCGAGGCCGGCACGGCCGCGCAGACGCCCGGGCCGGCTGCATGACGGCCGTGAACGGTGCGAACGGGCGCCGGCCTTCGGGCGCGGTCGCCGCGACGGAAGGCCGTGCCGTTCACGCGTCACGCATGCAGCAGGCGCGCCGCTTCGCGCTGTTCGACCGCGACCGCGCGGCGATGGCCGTCGCGATCCTCGGCGCGCGCGACGTAGTCGCCGAGCACGCCTTCGTGCGGCAGCAGGTGCGCGTCGAACGCGATCTTCAGCGTGCTGGCGAGCAGCAGGTCGGCCGCGGTGAAATGATCGCCGACGAGCCAGCGGCTGTGGGCGAGCGTTTGCGCGAGCGCACGCTGCACGCGCGTGATGTTGCCCCAGCCGAAGGCGACCGGATTGCCCGACGCGCCGGTGAATTTCTCGGCCATCGCCGGCTCGAGGCAGGTGGGCGTGAAGAACATCCACTGCAGGAAGCGGCCGCGCAGCGGATCGTCCGGTGCAATGCCGAGCCCGGCGCCCGGGCAGCGATCGGCGAGATAGAGCAGCACGGCGCCGGATTCGGCGAACGGTTCGCTGCCGTCGTCGAGCGCGGGCAGCTTGGCCATCGGATTGACCTGGACGAACGCGTCGCTGCCCTGTTCGTGCGATCGCAAGTCGATCGGCACGAGCTCGTAGACGGCGCCGATTTCCTCCAGCATCCACAGCGCCCGGAATGCCCGGGTCTTCGGCCAGTAGTAGAGCTTCATCGCGCCTCCGCGTATGGGTGTGCGTGTCGGGTCGGTGGATGCTCAAGCGTACCCGAGCGGGAGAGGTTCGGACAGGGGCGGACGGCGAGAATGGCGGAGCCTGGCGCGGGCGCGTGTCGTACGTGTCCGGGCGGATGCGGGCGGGTAGGGAATTTCCCGCAAAGCCTGGTATGGCGGAAGTTCATGAATTAACTAGTCATGAAACAACTAGTTTGAGATTGACGTATGCGCAGCTCGGCTGCAGCGGTCACGACCGTGCTGTTCCGCTGGCTTTGCAGCAGCGTCGGCGGCTGCCCGCACGAGTCCGGTCGATGGCCGTCGGCGGGGCGCGAAACGAGGAAACCGGGTGACCCTGCGCGGGTCGACCGACTGACTGAATTCAAGGCGATGCGATCGTATTCGACGAGCCAGGCGCTGCGTGATGCGCGGCGTTGCCGGTTCGATCGCGCACGGAGAACGGCAACGAATGGCGAACGACGATCGCACCACGATCATTCCCCGGCGCACGCCGGAATCGGCCGCGATGCGCGCCGAGCTCGGGCGGACGATGGCGATCACCGCGCGGCTCAACCGTCTGACGTTCGACGATGCGCACGACGTCCGGACATTGTTCGGAGAACTGATCGGAAGGGCGATGGACGACGGTTTTCTGCTGATCCCGCCGTTTTATGCGACGGGCGGCGCCGATACGCGGATCGGCCGCAACGTGTTCATCAACCAGAACTGCACGTTCTATGACCTCGGCGGCCTCGACATCGGCGACGACGTGATGATCGGGCCGAACGTCAGTCTCATCACGTCGGGCCATCCGGTCGAGCCGTCCCGCCGGCGCGACGCCGTCGTCGCCCGGCCGATCGTGATCGGGAGCAACGTGTGGATCGGCGCGGGTGCGACGATCATCGGCGGCGTGACGGTCGGCGAGAACTCGGTTGTCGGCGCGGGTGCCGTCGTGACGCGCGACGTTCCGCCGAATACGCTGGTTGGCGGAAACCCGGCGCGGATCATCCGTTCGATTGCCGAATGACCGCGCTTGCGGGCGCCGTCCGCTTCGGCGCGGATGTGGACAACCGGGTTTCCGCCCACTCGAAATGCTGTGGATTCGAACGGTGAGCGTGCGTCCGGAGGCCGAATTTGCGGGGCTTTCCGGCATCCGGCGCCGATCGCGGGCAGGTGCGTGAACCGACGTTGCCGCAGCGCCCGCGATGAATTTTTTCGCCGCGTCGGTTGTGGATATCCCGGCCTCGAAACCACTCGGCAGACTGTGCATTTCACCGGTGAGTGCGACCGGATGCGGCCGGATGCGCGATGCAGGGTGTGGACAACCGGGAATCGCGACGAAGAAAAATGCTGTGCCTTTGACCGGTGAGCGCCGCCGACCGATCGCGCGCGAGACTTGCCTGGTGCGGACTTCCGGGCGTCGCGCGAAATCCGGAGCGCCGCGCATTCTAACGGCGAGTGCGGATCGGCGATAGAGCCGCGCACGCATCGCGGTGTGGATATCCTGCCGTGGAATTCACTCGAAGCGCTGTGTATTTCAATGGTGAGCGTCGGTACCCGGACAGGCCAGGTGTCGCCTTGCGTGCCCGTTCCCGATCTTCGACGCGGCTTCGGGGTCGCGCATTCTAACCGCACGCGCGATCGCGCGTGCCATTCGCGTGCTTGCCGCGATGTGGATATCCGATCGCCGAAAGCAGTCGATGTGCTGTGTCTTTCGGTGGAGAGGGCGCGCGCGTGCTGCTCTGCCGCGTCGGTGCGACTGCGGATGCGTGGGCCTCGGCGTGGTTGCAGGTGCTGCCGGTCACGCCTGAATCGGCGCTTTCGTGCGATACCGTGCCGTCGCTCACCGTCGAATTTCACAGTGTTCCGAGTGGTCGCGGATCGAGCTGTCCACACCCGAATCGGCACCCTCGTTCGACTGCCGTGCCGTCGCTCACCGTTGCAAATCACGGCGTTTGGCGTTGTCGTGTGGCGGGCTGTTCGCATCCGGATCGGCGCTCGCGTTTGATCGGGTGCCGGCGCTCACCGTCGAAATGCACAGCGTTTCGAGTCGTCGCGGGTTGGGCTGTCCACACCCGGATCGGCATCCTTGTTCGATTGCGTGCCGGTGCTCATCATCGAAATTCACTGGATTTTCAGTGCCTGGTGTGGGCGATATCCAAACCCGTGCCGGCACCTCGTCCGGCGACGCGATTGCATGCGCGACGAACGCCAAGGCCGTGCGGGCGCTTGCGGAGGCGGGCCCATCCACACTGAAGCGCGCTGTCCCGCGTCGCCCGGACGCTCCGAAACGTCGCGAGGGCGGACGGCGGTGTGGATATCGCGCTGCCGAATCGACTCGCAAACCTGTGCATCCCACAGGTGAGGACGAACGCCGCGTCGTCGGCGCAGGAATCCGACGGTGTGGATATCTTCCGCCAACATCGACTCGCCGCGCTGTGAATTTCGACGGTGAGCGTCGGCATCCGCTCGAACCGCGGACCGATCGAGGTGTGGACATCCGGCCTCCGGCGCGACTCGAAACCCTGTGCAACCGAATGGTGAGCGCGCGGGCCAGCCCGAAACGCAGCCCCGGCATTGTGGACATCCCGCACCCGCGATCAATCCGAACGCTGTGCATTCGATGGGTGAGGGCTCGCCCGTTCCGCCCCCCGAGCCCTTGCCGCACGGTCTGCGAGCGCCCGCCGCCGCGCCCGCGGCCCGCCTCCCGCGCATTCCGGCCTTTTCGAGGCAACCCGCCTGCCCACCCCGACACGCCCCGAACAGCCGCCCGCCACCCCGCGCGAAAAATCTCTCGATTTCCGACCGAAACCTGCGCAGTTTTTCTCACTCCGGCGTCATCCGAGCAAGATGAGAAAAAACTTTCTCGTCTCCCCGCGAAAAAATAGAGCCATCCAGCCGCAGCCCCGGCCGGCGTCGCCCGACGCCCCGTGCGCGGCCCAGAACACACAATCAGGAGACATCCCCATGACCGCCCGCCTGCCCGTCGACGGCACGCCCGCTCTATCCGACTACCGCCTGACCGACAACCTGACCGCCACGCGCGGCCGGATCTTCCTGACCGGCACGCAGGCGCTGGTCCGCCTGCTGCTGATGCAGCGCGCAGCCGATACCGCGCAGGGCCTGAACACGGCCGGCTTCGTCAGCGGCTACCGCGGCTCGCCGCTCGGGATGGTCGACCAGCAGCTGTGGAAGGCGAAGAAACTGCTCGACGGCAGCGGCGTGCGCTTCCTGCCCGCGATCAACGAGGAACTCGGCGGCACCGCCGTGCTCGGCACGCAGCGCGTCGAGGCGGACCCGGAGCGCACCGTCGATGGCGTGTACGCGATGTGGTACGGCAAGGGCCCCGGCGTCGACCGCGCCGGCGACGCGCTGAAGCACGGCAACGCATACGGTTCGTCGCCGCACGGCGGCGTGCTGGTGGTGGCCGGCGACGACCATGGCTGCGTGTCGTCGTCGATGCCGCACCAGAGCGACTTCGCGATGATCGCGTGGCACATGCCGGTCGTGAACCCGTCGAACATCGCTGACATGCTGGAGTTCGGCCTGTACGGCTGGGCGCTGTCGCGCTACTCGGGCGCATGGGTCGGCTTCAAGGCAATCTCGGAGACCGTCGAGTCGGGCTCGACCGTCGATCTCGACGCGCTGCAGACGCAATGGCCGGCGCCGGCGGGCTTCACACCGCCGGCGGGCGGCCTGCACAACCGCTGGCCCGACCTGCCGAGCCTCACGATCGAAGCGCGCCTCGCCGCGAAGCTCGACGCGGTGCGCCACTTCGCGCGCACCAACAGCATCGACAAATGGATCGCGCCGAGCGCGCACGCGAACGTCGGCATCGTCACGTGCGGCAAGGCGCACCTCGACCTGATGGAGGCGCTGCGCCGGCTCGACCTCACCGTCGCCGACCTGGAAGCGGCCGGCGTGCGGATCTACAAGGTCGGCCTGTCGTATCCGCTCGAAATGACACGGATCGAAACCTTCGTCGACGGCCTGTCGGAAGTGCTCGTCATCGAAGAGAAGGGCCCGGTGATCGAGCAGCAGATCAAGGACTACCTGTACAACCGCGCGGACGGTGCGCGCCCGCGCGTGCTCGGCAAGCACGACGCCGAAGGCGCGTGCCTGCTGTCCGAGCTCGGCGAGCTGCGCCCGTCGCGGATCCTGCCGGTGTTCGCCACCTGGCTCGCGCGGCACAAGCCGGCGCTCGACCGGCGCGAGCGCGTCGTCGATCTCGTCGCGCCGCAGATCCTGTCGAACGAGGCGGACGCGGTGAAGCGCACGCCGTACTTCTGCTCGGGCTGCCCGCACAACACGTCGACGAAGGTGCCGGAAGGCTCGATCGCGCAGGCCGGCATCGGCTGCCACTTCATGGCGTCGTGGATGGAGCGCGACACGACGGGCCTGATCCAGATGGGCGGCGAGGGCGTCGACTGGGCCGCGCACGCGATGTTCACCAACACGAAGCACGTGTTCCAGAACCTCGGCGACGGCACCTACTTCCATTCGGGCATTCTCGCGATCCGCCAGGCGGTCGCCGCGAAAGCGAACATCACGTACAAGATCCTCTACAACGACGCGGTCGCGATGACGGGCGGCCAGCCGGTCGACGGCAGCATCTCGGTGCCGCAGATCGCGCGGCAGGTCGAGGCGGAAGGCGTGTCGCGCTTCGTCGTGGTGTCCGACGAACCGGAGAAGTACGACGGTCATCACGGGCTGTTCCCGAAGGGCACGACGTTCCATCACCGCAGCGAACTCGACGCGGTGCAGCGCGAGCTGCGCGAGACGCCGGGCGTCACCGTGCTGATCTACGACCAGACCTGCGCGGCCGAGAAGCGCCGCCGCCGCAAGAAGGGCGAATTCCCCGACCCGGACAAGCGGCTGTTCATCAACGACGCGGTATGCGAAGGCTGCGGCGACTGCGGCGTGCAGTCGAACTGCCTGTCGGTCGAACCGCTCGAGACGCCGCTCGGCCGCAAGCGCCGCATCGACCAGTCGTCGTGCAACAAGGACTACTCGTGCGTGAACGGCTTCTGCCCGAGCTTCGTGACGGTCGAAGGCGCGGCGCTGAAAAAGGCCGCGGGCGCGGCGTTCGACGAAGCCGCGCTCGCCGTGCGCGTCGACGCGCTGCCGGTGCCCGCGACCCATCTCGACGCGGCGCCGTACGACATGCTGGTCACGGGCGTGGGCGGCACGGGCGTCGTGACGGTCGGCGCGCTGATCAGCATGGCCGCGCACCTCGAAGGCAAGAGCGCGTCGGTGCTCGACTTCATGGGCTTCGCGCAGAAGGGCGGCTCGGTGCTGTCGTTCGTGCGGATCGCGTCGAGCGACCGGTGGCTGAACCAGGTGCGCATCGACACGCAGCAGGCCGACGTGCTGCTCGCGTGCGACATGGTCGTCGGCGCGAGCGCCGAGGCGCTGCAGACGGTGCGCCACGAGCGCACGCGGATCGTGGTCAACACGCACCGGATTCCGAACGCGTCGTTCGTGCAGAACCCCGACGCGAACCTGCACGCGGATGCGCTGCTCGAAAAAATGCATCACGCGGCCGGCGACGGCTACCTGTCGAGCTGCGACGCGCAGGCGCTCGCCGCGAAATTCCTCGGCGACTCGATCGGCGCGAACATCCTGATGCTCGGCTACGCGTGGCAGCTTGGCCTCGTGCCGGTGTCGCTCGCCGCGATGATGCGCGCGATCGAGCTGAACAACGTCGCGGTGCCGATGAACAAGCTCGCGTTCGCGATCGGCCGGATGGCGGCCGGCGACGCGGCGGGCCTCGACGCATTGTGGAACGCGCGTCACGCGGTGGCCGTGCACGCCGCGCCGGAGACGCTCGCCGAGCTGATCGCCGATCGCGAGGCGCGCCTCGACGCCTACGGCGGCGTGCGTTACGTCGAGCGCTACCGCGCACTGGTGAACGCGGCGCGCGCGAAGGGCGACGATGCGCTGACGCGTGCGGTCGCGACGACGTTCTACCGGCTGCTCGCGGTGAAGGACGAATACGAGGTTGCCCGGCTGTATGCGGACGGCGCGTTCCGCACGGCGCTCGAAGCGCAGTTCGAAGGCGTGCCGGGGCAGGACTATCGCGTGAAGTTCAATCTGGCGCCGCCGACGGTCGCGAACGCCGGCCGCGACGGCAGCGTGCCGAAGAAGCGCGTGTTCGGCCAGTGGATGTGGCCGGTGCTCGGCACGCTCGCGCGCGTGCGCAGCCTGCGCGGCACGTGGCTCGATCCGTTCGGCCGCACGGCCGAGCGCAGGATGGAGCGCGCGCTCGCGGACGACTACGAAACCACGCTCACGCGCGCGCTCGCCGCGGTGACCGCCGGCAATGCGGCGCAGGTCACGCAGCTGGCGGATCTTCACGCCCGCGTGCGCGGCTTCGGTCACGTGAAGGTGCGCAACCTCGCGGGCGTGAAGCGTGCGGAGCGCGAGCTCGCGCTGCAGCTCGGCATCGACGCGGCGACGAGTGCGGCAGTGCAGCACGTGCTCGACGAGATGAAGGGCGCGGGAATGCTGAAGGGGATTCCGGTCGTCGTCGCGAAGTAACGCCGCGGCGGGCGGATGTGAAAACGGCGACGCTCGTGCGTCGCCGTTTTTTTTGAGCGGCCGTGCGATCGCACCGCGGCGCAGCCGCTCAGACGAGTCCTTTCTTGCGCGTCGACAGCGCCGTTTCCGACAGGTCGATCTCGCGGATCAGCTTCGTCAGCGTCTCGTCGGAAATCCTGCTTTCGCTGCGCATCCGGTACAGCACCGAACGTTCCGCGCGCACCGCCGCGATCCGCATCTGCAGTTCCATCGTCTCCGCCTGCTTGGCTTGCGCGCGCGGGGTCGGGCCGTCGTCGGCGAGCGCGGCGAGGCGGCGGCGGTACTGGTCCATCACGCGCGCCGAGATGTCCGCGCAGCGCGCGGCGCCCGATTCGTCGAGATCGGCCGAGATCGCGTCGTGCGACGAGTCGATCGCGCGGATCGCGGCCTGCGCGGCGGCCGCGCGCGCGGTGCGCTCCTCGTCGGCGAGCGGGTTGCGCGTCGAGCGCACGCCGCGCAGCAGCAGCGGCAGGCCGATCACCGCGACGATCAGCGAACCGAGAATCACCGCCGATGCGACGAAGATCGCGGTGTCGCGCCCGGGCAGCGGCGCGCCGTCGGACAGCGCGACGGGGATCGACAGCACGCCCGCGAGCGTGACCGCGCCGCGCACGCCGCCGACCGTCATCACCGCGATCGTGCGCACGCCGGCCATCGTGCCCGCGAGGCCGTGGCGCGCGGCGCGGCGGCTCGCGATCCAGCGCAGCAGCCAGACCCACAGGAAGCGGATCGCATACAGCGCGACCATCATCGCGCACACGTTGAAGATCATCCGGCCGACGAGCGCGTCGCTCGTGTGGTGCGCGTCGACGAGCGCGCGGCCGATGATGTGCGGCAACTGCAGCCCGAGCATGATGAACACCATGCCGTTGAACACGAACTCGATCATCGCCCACGTGCTTTCGGCCCGCACGCGCGACGCGACGGTGCTTTTGCGGGAGAAGCTCGTGTAGTTCATCATCATCCCCGCCGACACGGCCGCGAGCACGCCCGACAGGTCGAGATGCTCGGCGAACAGATAGGCGGCGAACGGCACGAGCAGCGTCATCACGATGCCGGGGGCCGGATCGCCTTCCTGCTCGGCATTCAGGAAGCGCGTCGACAGCGCGCTGAACCCCCACGACACGAGCGCGCCCGTCGCGAGCCCGCCGGCGGCGACGATCACGAACGTGATCGACGCATCGCGCAGCGAGAACATGCCGGTGAGCGCGGCCGCGACCGCGAACTTCAGCGCGACGAGGCCCGACGCGTCGTTCATCAGCGCCTCGCCTTCCAGGATGTGCATCAGTTGCGGCGGGATCCGCCCCTTGCCGGCGATGCCCGACAGCGCGACCGCGTCGGTGGGCGACAGCACGGCCGCGAGCGCGAACGCGATCGGCAGCGGCAACTCGGGTATCAGCCAGTGCGCGAAGTAGCCGACTGCGAGTACCGTCATGAACACGAGCCCGAACGCGAGCATCAGGATCGCGCGGCGCTGCAGGTACAACTCGCGTTTCGGAATCCGCCAGCCGTCCGCGAACAGCAGCGGCGGAATGAACAGCAGCATGAAGATTTCGGGATCGAACGTGACGTGCAGGTTCAGCTTCGGCCACGCGAGCATCGCGCCGAACGCGATCTGCATCAGCGGCAGCGGAAGCTGCAACGGCAGGATGCGTGTGACCGCGCCGGACAGCGCGACGGTCAGCAGCAGGATCAGGACTGTGAAGACGATTTCCATCGAGACGGCGATTGCGGAGAATGAAACGACCGTACGGAGTTTAGCGTGACGACGCGGCAGGTGCGTTCGAGTGCGCCGGTGCGCATGCACGTGAACGGTGCATCCGGCCTGCGCCATGCTGGTGCGGCGGCGCCGCACGCAGGCGCGGCGCGCGTGTTCGGCCCTTGCACGGACCTTGCTTGATGCTTGCCTACCGTCCGGCACCGGCCGGACAACCGAGGATTCCACCATGACATTGCGCGCGCCGTCTCAACCAACCGCCGCGTTCGGCTGCATCACCAGGAGGGCGCCATGACGATCGCGCAACAGGAGCGTCCGGCCACCGCATCGCCGTATCGTTTCGAGCGGGAGATGAGCTCCGGCCTCGAGCGCCTGGCGACGCAGCATCACGACCTGTCGCTCACGACCGTGTTCCAGCCGATCTTCAGCCTGTCGCACCAGCGCGCGGTGGGCTACGAGGCGCTGCTGCGCGCGCATGATGCGCTCGACCGCGCGGTGTCGCCGCTCGACGTGTTCGGCGAGGCCGCGCGCCAGGGCGAGTTGCTGCAGCTCGACCGGCTCGCGCAGGCGCTGCATCTCGAGAACTTCGCGCTGCTCGGCGCCGAGCGCGAGTGGCTGTTCCTCAACGTGCATCCGGGCGTGCTGACCGACCCGTTCCAGGCCGCCGCGCTGTTCGCGAACCTGAAGCGGATCGGCATGCCGCCGCGCCGCGTCGTGCTCGAAGTGCTCGAACAGCGCGCGGAAGACGTCGAGCGGCTCGCCGAGGCCGTGCGCGAATTCCGCGCGCAGGGTTTCCTGATCGCGCTCGATGATTTCGGCGCCGGTCACTCGAACCTCGAGCGGATCTGGCAGCTGAACCCGGACATCGTGAAGCTCGACCGGATCATGCTGTCCCACGCCGCGCACCGCACGGGGCTCACCGCGATCCTGCACGGGCTCGTCACGCTGCTGCACGAGGCCGGCAAGCTGGTGCTCGTCGAGGGGATCGAGACCGAGCACGACGCGCAGATCGCGCTGTCGTGCGAGGCCGATTTCGTGCAGGGCTATTTCTTCGGCCGCCCGGCCCCCGGGCTACCTGACAGCGCGGCCGCGACCGGTTGCATCGGCGAGCTGACCGAGCGCTTTCGCCAGCAGACCGAAGCGCGCGAGCGGCGCGACGCGCAGCGGCTCGCGCCATACCTGCGCGCGTTCGAGCGCGCGGCCGAGCGGGTGGCGGCCGGCGAGCCGCTCGACGAGGTGTGCTGGAACTTCCTCGCGCTCGACGATGCCGCGCGCTGCTTCCTGCTCGACGCGCGCGGCCGGCAGGCCGGCCGCAACGTCGTGCTGCGCGCGGACCGCGCGCTCGCCGAGGCGCGCTTCTCGCCGCTGTCGGATGCGCAGGGTGCGAACTGGCTGCGCCGGCCGTATTTCCGCACGGCGATCGCCGAGCCCGGACGCGTGCAGGTGACGCGCCCGTACCTGTCGATCAACGAGGCGCAGCCGTGCGTGACGCTGTCGGTGGCGGTGCGCATCGGCGATGCGCAGCACGTGCTGTGCGGCGATATCGACTGGATCGACGAGGAAGCGGGCGGCGCATAGCGACGGCGTCGCGCTGGCGCGGTTCATGCGGCTCGGCTAGGATGCGCGAATTGTCCTGACGATTCGCGAGCCGCCGATGAACCGCACCGCCGCTTCCTCCGTTCTCCTCGAAGTGATCGCCACCACCGTCGGCGACGCGAAGGCCGCTGCCCGCGCGGGCGCCGACCGGCTCGAACTCGTGACCGCGATCAGTGAAGGCGGGCTCACGCCGAGCGTCGGCCTGATCGAGGCCGTCGTGGCCGCCGTGGCGATCCCGGTGAACGTGATCGTGCGCCCGCACAGCCGCGCGTTCGTCTACGACGCCGACGACCTGCGCGTGATCGAGCGCGACGTGCGCGCGGCCGTCGCGGCTGGTGCGAACGGCGTCGTGTTCGGCGCGCTCGATGCGCGCGGCGACGTCGATCTCGATGCGCTCGAGCGCATCGCGGCGGCCGCGGACGGGCGCGACCTGACGTTCCATCGCGCGTTCGACGTGTCGCGCGACCTCAATGCCGCGTTCGACGCGCTGCTGCGCGTGCCGGCGGTCACGTCGGTGCTGACCTCGGGCGGCCATCCGTCGGTGCTCGACGCGGTCGCGACGATCACGCGGCTGGTGCGCCAGGCGGCAGGCTCGACCTGCACGGTGCTGGCCGGCTCGGGCCTCACGATCGACGCGGTCGGCGATTTCGTTCGCGCGACTGGCGTGCACGCGGTGCACTTCGGCTCGGGCGTGCGGCCGCGCGGCGAGGTGCTGGCGCCGGTCGACGAACAGCGCGTCGCGCGCGTGCGCGCGGCGCTCGACGGCGCGGCCGCACACGTGTGACGCGCAGGCGGAAGTCGCGCCGACGCGTACGCTGACGATCGGGCTCGACGCTTCGATCCGGCGCGCGGGCAAGACCGCGATGCGCGACGCGCAGGCCGGCCCGGCGCAGACGATCGGACGAAAAAAAACCGGGGCATGCCCCGGTTTTTTCGTCTGCAACCTTCGCAGAACGACGCGAGGCCGGCGCTTACGCGTTCTCCGCCAGCGCGTCGGCCTGGCTCGCGCGGATGCCGAGGCGCTCGAACAGCGCGCGGTCGCGCTGCGTCTGCGGATTGCTCGTGGTCAGCAGCTGGTCGCCGTAGAACATCGAGTTCGCGCCCGCGAGGAAGCACATCGCCTGCATCGCGTCGTCGAGCTGCTCGCGGCCGGCCGACAGCCGCACGACGGCCTTCGGCATCGTGATGCGCGCGACCGCGATCGTGCGCACGAACTCGAACGGGTCGAGCGGTGCGGTGCCTTCGAGCGGCGTGCCCTCGATCGCGACGAGGTTGTTGATCGGCACCGACTCCGGATACGGGTTCAGGTTCGCGAGCTGCGAGATCAGGCCCGCGCGTTCGCGGCGCGATTCGCCCATCCCGATGATGCCGCCGCAGCACACGTTGATGCCCGCGTCGCGCACGCGATCGAGCGTGTCGAGACGATCCTGGTAGGTGCGCGTCGAGATCACCTGGCCGTAGAACTCCGGCGACGTGTCGAGATTGTGGTTGTAGTAATCGAGGCCCGCGTCGGCGAGTTCCTTGGCTTGCTCGTCCTCCAGCATGCCGAGCGTCATGCAGGTCTCGAGGCCCAGTTCCTTCACGCCGCGCACCATCTCGGTCAGCGCAGGCATGTGGCGCTCCTTCGGGTTGCGCCATGCGGCGCCCATGCAGAAGCGGCTCGCGCCGTTCGCCTTGGCCGCGCGCGCGGCGTCGAGCACCGCGTCGACGTCCATCAGCTTCTCGGCCTTCAGGCCCGTCTCGTGGTGCGACGACTGCGAGCAGTAGCCGCAATCCTCCTCGCAACCGCCCGTCTTGATCGACAGCAGCGTCGACAGCTGCACCGCGTTCGCGTCGAAGTGCTCGCGATGCACCTGCTGCGCGCGGAACATCAGGTCGTTGAACGGCAGCTCGAACAGCGCGACGACGTCGGCGACGCGCCAGCGCTGCGACGTCGGGGCGGCCACGGGGATCGCGTCGGGTTGCACGGCGGCGGTCTGGGCTTGGGTCATGGTGGTTTTCCTGTCGTGAATGCGGGGATCGGGGCGTCAATGCTGCGCGCGGCGCAGCGTGTCGACGAGCGCGGCGATGTCGAGCATCGCCGCGGCGGATTCGGGGGCGGCCGGCGCCAAGTGCGCGATGCGGCCAAGCAGCGGCGCGCGATGTTCGCGCGCGAGCCAGTCGCGGATCGTCGCGACGTTCTCGTCGGCGTACGGCATGGCCGGGTCGACGTGGTTCGCGACCCAGCCGGCGAGCGTGAGGCCGCGCTGGCGAATCGCGTCGGCCGTCAGCAGCGCGTGGCTGATGCAGCCGAGCCGCATGCCGACCACGAGCACGACCGGCAGGCCGAGCGCGACCGCGAGATCGGCCGTGTCCTGCGTGTCGTTCAGCGGCACGCGGAAGCCGCCGACGCCTTCGACGACGACGACGTCCGCGCGCGTCAGCGCCTCGCGGTGGCTCGCGACGATCGTGTCGAGGTCGATCGTCACGCCTTCCTGCGCGGCGACGATGTGCGGGGCGGCCGGCGCCTTCAGCAGGAACGGCGTGCGCAGCTCGGGCGGCAGCACGACGTTCGCGGCCGCGTCGAGCTGGTCGGCGTCCTCGTTGCGCCAGACGCCGTCGCGTTCATACGCACCGGCGGCCACGGGCTTCAGCGCGGCCGCGCGCAGGCCGTGACGTGCGAAGCCGTGCAGCATCGCGGCCGACACGAAGGTCTTGCCGATCTCGGTGTCGGTGCCGGTGACGAAGAGGGAAAGCGGTGCGTTCATGCGGTTTGCTCGCTGGCTTCGATGAGTGCGGTTTCCAGCCGCGCGAGATCGTCGAACGAATGCGCGGCCGACAGCGAGATGCGCAGGCGCGACGTGCCGGCGGGCACCGTCGGCGGCCGGATCGCGGGCACCCACAGGCCGTGCGCGTCGAGCGAGCGCATCGCCGCGAGCGTCGCGTCGTTGCTGCCGATCACGAGCGGCTGCACGGCCGTGTGCGAGTCGACCGGCTGCCAGCGTGTCATGCGCAGCAGCGCGCGCGTGCGCTCGATCAGCGCGGCGAGGTGCGCGCGTCGCGCATCGCCTTCGTCGCCGGCGATCACCTTCAGGCTTGCCGATACCGCATGCGCGACCGCGGGCGGCGCCGCCGTCGTGAAGATGTAGCTGCGCGCGCGCTGGATCATCCATTCGATCACGGTCTCGTGCGCGATGACGAACGCGCCCGCGACGCCGGCGGCCTTGCCGAGCGTGCCGACGTACACGAGGTTCGGCGAGCGCAGCGCGGCGGCCGCGAGCGCGCCGCGGCCCTGCGGGCCCAGCACGCCGAAGCCGTGCGCGTCGTCGACGACGAGCCACGCGCCGTGGCGTTCGGCCAGCGCGACGAGTTCGGCGAGCGGCGCGAGGTCACCGTCCATGCTGAACACCGTATCGCTGACGATCAGCTTCGTTTCGGCCTCCGACGCATCGAGCAGCGCGGCGAGCGCCGCCATGTCCGCATGCGGATAGACCTGCACGTTCGCGCGCGACAGCCGGATCCCGTCGATCAGCGACGCGTGGTTCAGCGCGTCGGAGAAGATCGTCGCGTGTTTGCCGGTGAGGGCCGTCATCGCGGCGAGGTTCGCCATGTAGCCGGTGCTGAAGTACAGCGCGCGCGGCGCATCGGAGAAGCCGCCCGCGAAGCCGGCGAGTTCGTCCTCGAGCGTCGCGTGCGCGCGCGAATGGCCGCCGAGCAGATGCGAGCCGCCGCTCCCGGAGCCATAGCGCCGCGCGCCGTCCGCGAACGCGGCGACGAGCGCCGGATGCGCGGCGAGGCCGAGATAGTCGTTGCTCGCGAAGCCGACGATGTCGCGGCCGTCGACGCGCATGTGTGCGTCGCACGCGGTGTCGGCGGTGCGGCGCACGCGGCGCAGGCCCTGCGTATCGAGTTCGGCGAGGCCGCGCTGCAGCGTGTCGAGCAGCGGCGCGGTCGTTTTCTGCGACGGCTGTTTCATCGCGCCGCCTCCGCGAGTGTCGCGTCGAGCGTGTCGCGCGTGCGTTGCGCGAGCCACGCGATGTCGTCGTCGCTCATCACGTACGGCGGCATCAGGTACACGGTCGCGCCGATCGGGCGCAGCAGCAGTTCGCGTTCGAGCGCGCGCTCGAAGAAGCGTCGCGAGAAGCCGCGTGCCGCGTCGCCGTCGAGCGCGACGTCGAACGCGAACAATGTGCCGCGCTCGCGCAGGTGACGCACCTGCGGGTGCGCGCCGAGCGGCGCGAGCGCGGCGCGCATCGCGGACGACTTGCGCGCGTTGCCTGCGAGCACGTCGTCGCGCGCGAACAGGTCGAGCGTCGCGACGGCCGCGCGGCACGCGAGCGGGTTGCCGGTGTACGAATGCGAATGCAGGAAGCCGCGCGTGGTGTCGTCGTCGTAGAACGCCGCGAAAACGTCGTCGCGCGTGAGCACGAGCGACAGCGGCAGGTAGCCGCCGCTGATGCCTTTCGACAGGCACAGGAAATCGGGCCACACGCCGGCCTGCTCGCACGCGAAGAAGGTGCCGGTGCGGCCGCAGCCGACCGCGATCTCGTCGGCGATCAGGTGCACGCCGAATTCGTCGCACAGCGCGCGCAGCCCGCGCACGTACGACGGATCGTGCATCGCCATGCCGGCCGCGCATTGCACGAGCGGCTCGACGATCAGCGCGGCGATCCGGTCGGCGCGTTCGGCGAACAGGCGCCGCACGTCGTCGAGCGCGCGGCCCGCGACGTCGGCGGCCGTCTCGCCCGGCAGCGCGCCGCGCGCGTCGGGCGACGCGACCACGTGCGCGTTGCGGATCAGCGGGTCGTACGCGTCCTTGAACAGCGCGACGTCGGTCACGCCGAGCGCGCCGATGGTCTCGCCGTGATAGCTGTTCGCGACGCACACGAACTCGCGCTTGTCCGCGCGGCCGCGGTTGCGCCACGCGTGGAAGCTCATCTTCAGCGCGATCTCGACCGCCGACGCGCCGTCCGACGCGAAGAACGCATGGCCGAGCGTGCGCGCGGTGAGCGCGTGCAGCCGCTCGGCGAGCTCGATCGCCGGCTCGTGCGTGCAGCCGGCGAGCATCGCGTGCTCGAGCGTGTCGAGCTGGTCCTTCAGCGCCGCGTTGATGTCCGGGTTCGCGTGGCCGAACAGGTTCACCCACCACGAGCTGATCGCGTCGAAGTAACGGCGGCCGTCGCGGTCGTACAGCCACAGGCCCGCGCCGCGCGCGACGGGAATGAGCGGCAGGCGCTCGTGGTGCTTCATCTGGGTGCAGGGATGCCAGACCGCGCGCAGGCTGCGCGCGACCCAGTCATCGGTGGCTGGCGTACTCAAGGCGACTCCGGGGAGTAAAACGGCGGCGGGTATCGAACGGGACACCGCGCGGCGACAGACGGAAAACGCGCTGAGATTAGCGTGTTCCGCCGCGCGTTGCACTACCGGTTACAAACACCGCAAAGCCTTGCCGGGCGGGAGTTCGGCGCAGATCCGGGGTGCTCGGGACGGTACGCGCCAGATGCCCCGAAATGACCGCAGATGACGACGTTCGAGTGACACCCCCCGACAGAAAAAAATCGTCGGGCGGGCGGGCGCGGGAGGGGTGAAAAATCGGGGCGGGAAGGGAAAAGGGGCGCGAAGTGTGGCGCAATGCGACCGGCGACTAGCAACCTGCGACCTGCGACCTGCGAATGGCGAATGGCGAATGGCGAATGGCGAATGGCGAATGGCGAATGGCGAATGGCGAATGGCGAATGGCGACCTGCGAATGGCGACTAGCGACTAGCGACCGGCGACTAGCGACCGGCGACCGGCGACCGGCGACCGGCGACCGGCGACCGGCGACCGGCGACCGGCGACCGGCGACCGGCGACCGGCAAATGGCGCGTTGAATCAGGCGCCGCTGGCGTTCGGAACAGGCGGGAAAAGTCCCGCAAAGGCTCTCAGCGGATGTTACGAGCGGGGTGCTCAGCCCGCGGACTCACAAGAGCGCGAGAACGGGCATGCGAACGCCGCTGCGGACCGCACGCTCACGAAACGGAAGAGGGGAAAGAGACGTGGGTAGAACGCGATCCTGACGCGCGTCGCGACACGCGCGCGTCAGCGCGAAGCCAAGGCGCGCGCGTCGGCGTCGCCGTTGTCGGCCGTCTGCGTCGCATTCGCGTTCCACACGACGCGGTCGTTGACCGCATACAGCTTGCATGCGCCCGCGCCCTGCTTCGAGCAGTTGTCGAGCGCGAGCGCCATCGGATCGTCGCCGCCTTCGGCCCACGACCACGCGCCTTCAGCCGACACCGCGAACGCACGGCTCGGATGCTGGCTCAGGAAGCGGCGATAGCCTTCGCGGCCGGCTGCGTCGAGGAACGGCACCGCCTCGACCGCGTCGATCGACGCATAGCCGGTCGCATTCGGCTCGTGCGGGTTCGCGACCGCATAGCGCACCGAGGTCGGCAGGTTCAGTTCCGCGAGGAACGCATGCACGGCCGGCCACCACACGGGCACGCCGTCGCGATCGACGATCAGCCGGTGCGCGTCGTCCTTGTAGCGGCCGAAATCGATGAACTGCGCCTGCGTGCCGTGCGACACGTAGGCGTCGTGCATCTGCGCGACGAGCGCGGGCGTCCACACCGAATCGTTGTCGCCGTACAGCCACAGCGACCGCACGGCCGTATGCGCGCCGTACTGGTCGAACGCGTCGACGAGATTGCGCTGCCAGCCGTCGCAGAGGTCCTGGCGCAGCCCGCCGGAGAAGTTGATGATGCCGCGCACGCCGGGCGCCGCCTCGGTACCGTATGCGACCGACACGAGGCCGCCGTGCGACGTGCCCGCGACGACGATGCGCGACGCATCGATGTACGACTGACGCGACATGTAGCGGACCGTCGCGTCGACGTCGGCGGCCTGCACGAGGCCGTTCTTGCCGACGTTGCAGCCTTCCTGCTGGTACGCGCCGCCCGAACCGGCGAAGCCCTGGCGGTTCGGCGCGATCACCGCATAGCCGCGGCGCACGAATTCACGCGCGAACGCGAGCGGCCGGCTGCGCGGCTGCTGGTGAAGATCGCCGGTGTTCTTGCCGTGGTTGAAGACGACGAGCGGGAACGGGCCGGGGCCGTTCGGCTTGAACAGCGTGGCCTCGAGCATCACGGCGCCCGAAGCATCGGCCGGAATGCTGACGATTTGTTCGTTGAGGTTCGCGGCGACCTGCGGGAGGCCCGAATCGCCGTAATCGAAGCGCTCGGCGTGGGCGAGCGAGCCGCTGGCCGCGGCCGCGCCAGATTGCGCGTTCGGCGCCGTACCGGCCTGAGCGGCCGACAGCGCGCAGGCCGCCATCCATCCCACCAATACCTTGCTGAACGCCATTCGTAAGCCCTGCCATGCAACATGACCAATCTGACGGCCATCCTAGCCCGACAAATTCAGGTTGTGCAATGCGGGAATTACCCGGCGTCTGACATGGCAACTATTTGTCAGCGTTCACTTACTTCGCCGTCGACATAGCGCCAGAAACCGTGCTCGTCGCGTGTGAAACGACTCGTCTCGTGGAGCCGGTACGCCCGGCCGCCGACCTTGTAGCGGGCCACGAATTCGACCTCCGCGTGCTGTTCGTCGAGCCGGGCATGGCGTTTGACGGCGAGGCCGAGCCAGCGAGGCGCGTCGGGCGCATTCGGGTCCGCATCGAGATCGGCGGGGCAGGTGCGCGCGTCCCAGGTCGCGCGCAGATAGTCGGTCGCGCCGAGCACGTACGCGCTGTACCGCGAGCGCATCAATTCGAGGGCGGTCGGCGCGGCTTCGCCGCCGTCGATGAAGCGGCCGCAACAGGCCGCATAGCGTGGCGCCGGGGCTTTGCCGGCAGAGACGGGGGACGCGCCGCCGCACGGGCACGCGTCAGGTCGGTTCAAAATCATGCGATTCGGGAATTAACGACGCCGGGTTGTCATGCCGGCTCACCAGCTGAGCTCGACGCCGTCGTACTGGAAGAAACGGCCGTTGGCCTGCGACACGTCCGCGCCGGCTTCCGCGATCACGCGGCGCATGCCGGTCACGCTGGTCTCCGGATCGATCGCGGCCTGCGCGCCGCCCATGTCGGTGCGCACCCAGCCGGGATGGAGCGAGATGCAGGCGGCGTGGCGCGTCTGCAGCGATGCGATGCGCAGCACGTCGTTCAGCGCGGCCTTGCTCGCGCGGTACAGCCAGCCGGTCGTGCCGGTCGCCTCGGCGATGCTGCCCATCCGGCTCGAGACCACCGCCAGCACGCCGCGCGCGTCCTCGACGAGCGGCAGCAGGATCGGCAGCAGTTGCATCGGCCCGCGCACGTTCGTATGCATCACCGTGTCGAAATCCTCGGCGCCGATCGTTTCGACCCCTTCGGTGCGCGGCCCGTACACGCCCGACACGAGCACCGCCGCGTCGAGCCGTTCGCCGTCGAGCTTCCAGCCGAGCGCCGCGATCTGTTCGGGCTGCGCGATGTCGAGCGCATGCGCGTGCGCGCCGCGTTCGCGCAGTGCGGCAAGCGATGCGTCGTCGCGCGCGGTCGCGATCACGTTCCAGCCGTCGCGCCGGTATTGCCGGACGAATTCGCGTCCGAGGCCGCGCGATGCGCCGACGATCAGTACGGTTTTCATGTTCGCCGCTCCTTTGCATTGCACCGCCGTCGCGGCAGTGCCGGTGTCAGATCAGTTCGACGGCCGTCGCGGCCGCATGACCGCCGTTGCGCCGGCTGGCGTGTGCGCACGGCGCACCCGTCGCGCGACGGGATGCAGGGGGCGCGGCCCCGCCATCATGATGCACCTTCAGCCGGATGGCGCGCGGCGGGGCGCTGGCGTGCCGCGCCCGCGTGGCCGCGCACGTCGGCTACTTCGAGTCGGTTACTTCGCGTCGTCGCACGGCTTCAGCGTGGCGGCGACCGCCTGCGCGACGTCGTCGAGCCGCGCGGCGTCCGCCGCGACCATGTCGTTGTCGGGCGCGTGCTGGCCGCGCGCGGTCAACGCCGCGACGCAGCGCTTGTAGGTTGCATCCAGCGCGTCGAAGCTCGACACGGCCATCCCGAGGTTGCGCATCCGCCCGTCGTGCACGCCGTACACGAGCCCGTGCACGGTGAGCGACTGGCCGCGCGCCCATGCGTCGTTGACGATCGTCGTGCGGCATACGTTGACGACCTGCTCGATCGAGTTCAGCTCGATCAGGCGGCGATAGCGCGCTTCGCCGACCGGCCATTCGTCGAGCAGTGCGGCGTGGCGTTCGCGCACGTCCTGCACGTGATGCAGCCAGTTGTCCGCGAGGCCGACGCGGCGGTTGTGCAGCGCCGCGTTCACGCCCGAGCAGCCGTAGTGGCCGACGACCATGATGTGCTTCACGCGCAGGATGTCGACCGCGAACTGGATCACCGACAGGCAGTTCAGGTCGCTGTGCACGACGACGTTCGCGATGTTACGGTGCACGAACACTTCGCCCGGCGGCAGGCCGATGATCTGGTTCGCGGGCACGCGCGAATCCGAGCAGCCGATCCACAGATATTCCGGCGCCTGCTGGTCGGCGAGACGCGCGAAGAAATCGGGATCGTCGGCGAGCTGGCGCTTGACCCAGGCGTCGTTGTTGTCGAACAGGTGTGAAAGCGGATTGTCTTGGGTATTCATCGGTGTGGATTCCGTTGGCGGAAGTCAGGTCGATAACGGGTTTGGTTCGATCGGACGGTGCGTCAGGCGGCGCGCTGCGCGTCGCTTGCGTCGTCACCGGCGTCCGGCGTCGCGTCGAAGCGCTCGGGGTAGCGCACGCTGAAGCGCAGCGACACGTCGTACGGGTAAAAATCGGGCAACTCGCCCTGCAGCAGCTTGTCCTTGCTGGCCTGCCACAGCGCGGGTTCGAAAAAGTCCGCGTGATGCTTCATGAAGACCGTCCGCACGCGCGGGTCGCCGAGCAGGAACGGTCCGTAGGTTTCCGGAAAGATGTCGTGCGGGCCGACGGTATACCACGGTTCGCCGGACAGCTCGTCTTCCTCGTTGCGCGGCGGCGGCACGCGCCGCACGTTGCAGTCGGTCAGGTACTCGATCTCGTCGTAGTCGTAGAACACGACGCGGCCGTGGCGCGTGACGCCGAAGTTCTTGTAAAGCATGTCGCCGGGGAAGATGTTGGCCTTCATCAACTCCTTCACCGCGTTGCCGTACTCCTTCACGCCGTGCTCGACGTCCGCGTCGGTGCCGTTCTGCAGGTACAGGTTGAGCGGCGTCATGCGGCGCTCGATGTACAGGTGCTTGATCACGAGGTTGTCGTCCTCGTATTCGAGCAGCGACGGCACTTCCTTTTCCAGCTCGCGCACGAGCGCATGGTCGAGCCGCGACAGCGGCAGCGCGACGCTCGAATACTCGAGCGTATCGGCCATCCGCCCGAGACGGTCGTGGCGCTTCACGAGCTGGTACTTCTCCATGATCTGCGCGCGCGTCGTTTCCTTCGGCGGCGGGAACTGATCCTTGATGATCTTGAACACGTACGGGAACGACGGCAGCGTGAACACGAGCATCACGAGGCCCTTGATCCCGGGCGCGATGATGAAGCGGTCGCTCGAATGCGACAGGTGGTGCAGCAGGTCGCGGTAGAACAGGTTCTTGCCCTGCTTCTGCAGGCCGACCGACGTGTAGATCTCGGCCTTCGGCTTGCCCGGCATGATCGTGCAGAGAAAATCCACGTACGCGGAGGGCACGCCCATGTCGACGAGGAAATACGAGTGCGAGAAGCTGAAGATGATCTGCAGCAGGTCGCGGCGCAGCAGCACGGTGTCGAGCGCGAGCAGGCCTGGGCGCACGTGGCGGATCGGCACCGCGAACGGCAGCACGCGATCGGCGTTGATGATGCGGCCGACGATGTACGCGCTCTTGTTGCGGAAGAACAGCGACGACAGCACGTGGATCTGGAAATTCGGCGCGGCGTCGAACTGGCCGAATTCGTCGCTGATCGCCTGCATCACGCAGCCGATGTCGCGCGTGAGATCCTCGAACGGCGGCTCGAGCTGGAAGTTCGTGACGATGCGCTCGAGCGTGGCCGCGAGCCCGTCGGTGCCCGGGTAGTACGCGCGATAGGTCGGCTTTGCGGCCGGCTCGTCGTTCTCGAGGTATTCGGTCGAGATCGCGGGCCGCACGAAGATGAAATCGTTGCTGAAATAGGAGCGGTGCAGGATCTTGCAGCACACCGAATTGAAGAACGTTTCCGCGCACTCGGGCTGGCGGTGCGACGTGAGCAGCCCGATGTAGTGCAGCTTGATCTGCTGCCACACCTCGTCGTCGATGTTCTCCGCGTCGTATTCGTCCTCCAGCAGCTCGACGCACTCCTGCACGCGATCGTCGTACGACGTGATCCGCTCGCGCGCGAGCCGCTGCAGGCCGTGCCAGTCGGCGCGCTCGAATAGCGTCTTCGCCTCGACGGCGGCTTCCCGGAAGATCCGGTAGTGGCGGTCGAAGTATTCGAGCATCGTCTGCGCGACGTCGAAGCCGATTTGCGACGACAGCAGTTTGGGGAAGTGATTCATCGCGTGCAGGCTCGTTGAAGAGGGGCTGTAAGCACTCGCCATTTTAGCGCCCAAGTCGGCGTTTCAAGGACTTTCGGGGTCCGGCGCCCAAGCGCCGTCAATGGGCGGGTTGCTCGCCGTTGCATGCCGTTCGATGCATCTTCGCGTAAAGATACGGGTACGGAACCGATTCTGGCACGAACTTTTTTTGACCGTCCGGCGCGCGCCGGCACGCGTTTCGCGCGACGGCGATAGAATCGACGCGATGCCCGCCGCGGTATGCCGCGCGCTCCTGCGCTTGCATTCGCACCCGCGCCCGCATTCGCATTCGCACCGATAACGACGAGACACCCCACCGATGAACGCACTGGAACACCAACTCGACTATCCCTTCGCCGACACGCTGCCCGCCGCGGGCGACACGTTCGAGGTCGCGCCCGGCGTGCGCTGGCTGCGCATGCCGCTGCCGTTTTCGCTCGATCACATCAATCTCTGGCTGCTGCGCGACGAGATCGACGGACAGGCCGGCTGGACGATCGTCGACTGCGGTATCTCGTCCGATGCGATCCGTACGCACTGGGAACAGATCTTCGACACGCATCTCGACGGGCTGCCGGTGCTGCGCGTGCTCGTCACGCATTGCCATCCCGATCACTTCGGCCTGGCGAACTGGATCTGCGAAGGCGGCGACCGGCGCCGCTGGAACGTGCGGCTGTGGATGACGCTCGGCGAATACATGTTCGGCTGCCTGATGGCGGCCGGCAACGGCTCGAACGCCGGCGGCGCGGCCGCCGCCGATCACTTCGCGCGTCACGGGCTGACCGATCCGGCCGCGCTCGACAAACTGCGCAACCGTCGCAGCTATTACTCGGACCTCGTGCCGGCCGTGCCGCCGCGCTACCGGCGCCTGCGCGAAGGCGACCCGGTGACGATCGGCGCGCGCACGTGGCGCGTCGTCACCGGCTACGGCCATTCGCCTGAACATTGCGCGCTCTACAGCGAAGAGGACGGCGTGCTGATCTCCGGCGACATGGTGCTGCCGCGCATCTCGACCAACGTGTCCGTGTTCGATCTCGAGCCGGAAGCGAACCCGCTCGCGCTGTACCTCGAATCGCTCGGCCGCTACGAGACGATGGCGCCCGACACGCTCGTGCTGCCGTCGCACGGCAAGCCGTTCCGCGGCGTGCGCACCCGCATCGCGCAACTGCGCGCGCACCACGACGCACGGCTCGACGAAGTGCGCGTCGCCTGCGCGGAGAAGCCGGCGAGCGCCGCCGACATCGTGCCGATCATGTTCCGCCGCCGCGAGCTCGACATCCATCAGATGACGTTCGCGCTCGGCGAGGCGCTCGCGCACCTGAACCTGCTGTGGCTTGCGGGCGAGCTCGTGCGCGAGCAGGGCGACGACGGCGTGATTCGCTTCGCGCGGGCCTGAGCGTTGCCGGCCCGACGTTCCCTCGTTTTCAGCGTTCAACCCGGTCCGTGCCGTTCCAACAACGCGAAATCCGTCGTCCCGACCGGCAAAGGCTTGCTCGAATCGGAGCGGCTCGTCAGGCAGCGGTTCGTCGAATCGGACATCACGCGAAACGACGAACGGCCGTGAGCGTCAATCACGCGACGGGTTCGTAACGCCACCCGTCGCGCTGCCATTGCATCGTGTGCGTCGGCGCGAGCGCCGCGAGAAACGCGGCGTCGTGCGACGCGACCACCAGCGCACCGGGGAAGCCGGCCAGCGCGGCTTCGATCGCGCGCACCGATTCGAGATCGAGGTGATTGGTCGGCTCGTCGAGCAGCAGCAGCTGCGCGGGCGTGCCGCGCCACAACGCGCACGCAAGCGCGGCCTTCAACCGCTCGCCGCCGCTCAGGCGCTGCACCGGCTGCGTCGCGCGCGCGGCATCGAGCTGCAGCAGCGCGAGCCGGCTGCGCAGCTCGCCTTCGGCGAGCGGCGTAGCGAGGCTGCCCAGCTGTTCGACGATCGAGCGCTCGGGATCGAGCAGCGCGAGCCGCTGGTCGAGATGCGCGGCGCTCACGTGCGTCGCGCAGGTGCCCGAGCGCGGCGCGAGTTCGCTGGCGAGCATGCGCAGCAACGACGATTTTCCGCAGCCGTTCGGGCCCGTCAGCGCGATGCGCACCGGGCCGCTGGCCGACCACGTGATCGCGTCCGCGCGCCCGGCGGTGCGCCACGGCAGTCGGGCGCGCTCGAGCGTGAACAGCTGGCGGCGCGCGCTGACCTCGGTGCCCGGCAGCGACACGAGCACCGGCGCGTCGGCCTCGACGCGCGCGGCTGCGTCCTGCACGCGTTCGTCGAGCGTCGCCTTGAACGCGCTCTGGTCGCGGCGCACCTGCCCCATGATGTTGCGCGCGGCGCCCTTGCGCCGCTGCTTCGCGCCCGACGACAGGTTGGCCGTCTTCGCATCGCGCAGCGAGCCGGCCGCGTGGCGCTGGATCGCGTCGTGTTCCTGTTCGAGCCGGCGCCTGGCGCGCCCGCGCTCGGTGCGCGCATGCTCGAGCGCGGCCTGCGCGGCATCCTGTTCCGCGTCGCGCTGCGCACGGTAGAGCGCGTAGTTGCCGCCGTATGAGCGCGCGCCTTGCGGTGTCAGCTCGACGATGCGCTGCACGCCGGCGAGCAGCGCGCGGTCATGGCTGACGATCACGACGCCGCCGCGCCAGCCGTCGAGCGCCGTGCGCAGCCACGCGCGGCCCGGCGCGTCGAGGTGGTTGGTCGGTTCGTCGAGCACCAGCAGCCCGGCCTCCGAGAGCAACGCGCCGATCAGCGCGACGCGCGCCCTCTGGCCGCCGCTCAACGCATGTGCCGGTGTATCGGCGCGCACGTCGTGCAGGCCGGCCGCGTCGAGCGCCGCGCGCAGCTGCTCGGCGAGGTCCCAGCGATCGCCGATCAGGTCGAAGTCGTGTGCGCTCGCGCGGCCGTCCGCGAGGCGTGCGAGGGCCGCGAGCGGCGCATCGAGCGCGGCGAATTCCGCGACGGTCCGCATGGTGTCCGGTGCGTCGTCGTGCTGCTGCGCGACGTAGACGACCGACGTTTGCCGGTCGATCGCGCCCGCGCTCGGCGTGCGCCGGCCGGCGATCAGTTGCGCGAGCAGGCTCTTGCCGGCGCCGTTGCGGCCGACGATGCCCGTCGGCGTGCGGTCGATGGAAAGGTCGAGCGAATCGAACAGCGTGACGCCGTCGTCGAAGCGGAAGGAAACGTGATGAAGCGCGACGAGCGCGCCGGTCGGCGTGGCAGCAGCCATAAGCACCTCCGAAAATGCGTGAAACCCTTCGCGCGCGGCGTGCGAGGCACGGCGGCGAAAACATTTTTGGGAAGGCTTAGTTGTTCACTTCGGCTGGCGTCCGGTATGAGGAATGAGCGCGCAGTGTAGCAAGCGCGGCGCGCGGGCCGCAAGCGACGGGCCGGGGCGCCGTCGCTTGCGCGCCACGCGCGGTTACTGCACGGCGACTGCCGCGAAGTTCTGCCGGCCGAACGGGCTGACGTGATAGCCGCTCACGTTCGCACGCGTGACCGCGGCCGCGGTCGGGTAGCCGAGCGGAATCCACAGCGCCTCGTCATGGATGATCTTCTGCGCCGATTCGTACAGCTTCGCGCGCTTGCCCTGGTCGGCGGTCGACTTGCCGTCGGCGATCAGCTTGTCGAGCTGCGCGTCGCAGAAGCGCGCGAAGTTGATGCCCGACTTCACCGCGTTGCAGCTGAACAGCGGCGACAGGTAGTTGTCCGGATCGCCGTTGTCGCCGGCCCAGCCCATGAACAGCATGTCATGCTGGCCGAGCTTCGCCTGCTTGATCAGCTCGCCCCACTCGATCACCTTCACCTCGGCCTTCACACCGATCTTCGCGAGGTCGGCCTGCAGCAGTTCCGCGCCGGCCTTCGGGTTCGGGTTCAGCACGCTGCCGGTCGGGCGCGTCCAGATCGTCGTCGAGAAGCCGTTCGGGAAACCGGCCGACGCGAGCAGCTGCTTCGCCTTCGCGGGATCGTACGCATACGGCGCGACGTCCTTCGCGTAGCTCCACGTGTTCGGCGGATACGGGTTGTTCGCGGCCGTCGCCGTGTTGTCGAACACCACCTTCAGGTAGGTCGCGCGATCGAACGCGAGGTTCAGCGCCTCGCGCACCTTGTCGTTGTCGAGCGGCTTCTTCTGCGTGTTCAGCGCGACGAACGCGGTCATGAACGCGGGCGTCTGCACGACCTTCAGCGCGCCTTCGCCCTTCGCGGCGAGCACGTCCTGCGGTTTCGGCGACAGCGCGATCTGGCATTCGCCGGCCTTCACCTTTTGCATGCGCACCGACGGGTCGGGCGTGATCGCGTAGATCAGCCGGTCGACCTTCGGCTTCGCGCCCCAGTAGGCCGGGTTCACGTCGTAGCGGATCAGCGCGTCCTTCGTGTAGCTCTTCAGCACGAACGGGCCGGTGCCGACCGGCTTCGCGTTCAGGTCGGCCTGCTTGCCGGCCTTCAGCAGCTGGTCCGCGTATTCGGCCGAGTAGATCGACGCGAAGCCCATCGTCAGGATCGGCACGAACGTCGCGTTCGGCTCGTTCAGCACGAACTTCACCGTGTTGTCGTCGACCTTCGTGACCGACTTCACGAGTTTCACGAGGCCCATCGACTGCGCGTGCGGGAAGCCGCTCGCGCCGGCCACCTTGTGCCACGGGTTCGCATCGTCGAGCATCCGCGAGAACGTGAACACGACGTCGTCCGCGTTCAGCGGGCGGCCCGGCTTGAAGTAGTCGGTGGTCTGGAACGCGACGTTCGGGCGCAGATGGAACGTGTACGTGAGGCCGTCGGCGCTCGCTTCCCATTTGTCGGCGAGCGCGGGCACGACCTTCTTCGCCGCTTCGTCGTACGACACGAGCGTATTGAAGATCACGTCGGCCGATGCGTTGGTCGTGACGAGCGAGTTGTACTGCACGACGTCGAAGCCGTCCGGGCTCGATTCCGTGCAGACGGTGAGCGGCTTGGCGGCGGCGAGGCCGGGGGCGGCGAGGGCGGCGGCGACGGCGGCCGCGGCGAACAGCTTGACGTGCATAGGTTCTCCCACGTTGCTTGTGATTTTTGCTGGGTGTCGGAATGCGGGCGTGGCCCGGTAACAGGCGGGGCCGGCGCGGCTGGCGGATAGCATACCGTCAAAGCGCGCGGTGCGTGAAAAAAGGCGCCGGAACGCAGCGAATTGAGCGAGAAACGGCTGCGTTCGCGACGGAATGCGTGCTGGGGCGGCGCAGCGGCGGGGAGATGAGACAGGCGCGACGGCGAACGACCGGCGGCCGAGATGGGGGGCGGGGAGAGCGCAGGCCAAAGCGGATCGGCGAGGATCGGTGCTGATCGACGCGAATCGGCTGGATCACCGAATCGCCGAATCGCCGAATCGCCGAATCGCCGAATCGCCGAATCGCCGAATCGCCGAATCGCCGAATCGCCGAATCGCCGAATCACCGAATCACCGAATCACCGAATCACCAGAATCACCAGAATCACCAGAATCACCAGAATCGGCAGAATCGGCAGAATCGGCAGAATCGCCGCGCCGGCTGCGGCGAGTCGTGTGGAAGGAGGAGCGGTGCGTGCGACGTTGGCGCCGCACTCAATGCGCGCCGGCCTTCGGCTTGCGCGGTGCCTTCTCGAACAGGCGGTCGTAGAGCCAGCGCGGCAGCACGTGCAGCACCTTCGCGACGACGCCCATCTGCCACGGAATCACGCGGAACGCGTGCTGCCGCGCGATCGCGCGCGCGGCGCGGGCCGCGAAGCGGTCGGCGTCCATCAGGAACGGCATCCGGTACGGGTTGTGCGCGGTCATCGGCGTGCGGATGTAGCCGGGCGCGATCGTCACGACGCCGACACCGGCCGGGCGCAGTTCGACGCGCAGCGCCTCGAGATACTTGATCGCGGCCGATTTGGACGCGCTGTACGCGCCGGACCCGGGCAGGCCGCGCACGCCGGCGACGCTCGCGACGCCGACCAGCGTGCCGTGGCGCGCGGCCGTCATCGGGCCGACGAACGGCTCGAACGTCGCGACCATCCCGTAGTAGTTGATGTCCATCACGTTGCGGAACGTGGCGAGATCGCCCTGGCCGGTGACGGCGCCCTGGCTGATGCCCGCGTTCGCGATCACGACGTCGGGGCAGCCGTGCGCGGCGATGAACGACGCGGCGGCCGTCGCGAGCGCGTCGGCGTCGCGCACGTCGGCGGAATAGACGGAGACGGACAGCTTGGGAAAGCGTCGCGCGAACGCATCGAGGGCATCGGTGCGGCGCGCGACGAGGGCGAGCGTGGCGCCCTGGCGGGCGTATTCCTCGGCCATCGCGAGGCCGAGCCCGCTCGACGCGCCGGTGATGAAGACCTTCAGCGGAGTAGTCATGCCGGCGCGCGGGCGGGGATCAGAGCTTCTTGTCCTGAACCTGCTTCACGAGGTAGTCGAGCACCTGCGCGGTACCCGGGATGCTGTTCGTGTAAGCCGGGCCCGTCTTGTACTTGCCCTGGACCACGATTGTCGGCACGCCGTCGATCGCGTAGTTCTTCAGCAGCTCGGCCGACTGCTTCACCTGGCCCTGCACGCTGAACGAGTTGTACGCGTCCATGAACTGCTTCTTGTCGACGCCCTGCGTCGCCAGGAAGTCGGCCTGCGCCTGCGGCGTCAGCAGGTAGTTCTTCTGCTTGTGGATCGCGTTGAAGATCGCCGGCGTGACCTTCTCCGAAATGCCGAGCGCCGACACCGCGTAGAACAGCTTCGAGTGCGGGAGGAAATCGTCGCGGAAGGCGACCGGCACGCGCTTGAAGTCGATGTTGTTGCCCTGCTTCTTCACCCAGGCCTCGACCGTCGGCTCGAATTCGTAGCAGTGCGGGCAGCCGTACCAGAAGAACTCGATGACTTCGACCTTGCCGGCCGGCGCGGACACCGGCTGCGGCGACTTCATCACCTCGAAGTCCTTGCCGGACACCGGCGCCGCGGGCGAAGCCTGGGCGAAGCCGGCTGCGGCCAGGCCGAGGGACAGAAGGAGCGTGCTAAGCAGTTTTTTCATGTTGTGGACGTCGAATCAGTTGCTCGGGTTACGAAACGTAACGGGTTCTGCGTGGGCGCGGCCGGTTGCTTACTGCTTCGTGAAACGGATCACCGCCGTGTCGACACCTGCATCGGACAGGCGCTGGCGGGCCGAGTTCATATCCTCGAATTTCGAGAACGGGCCGACGCGCACGCGGAAATAGGTCACGCCGCTGACATCGCGCTTCGACACCTTCGACTCGAAGCCCTGGAAGCCCAGCCGCGCGCGCTGCTGCTCGGCGTCGCCTTCCGTCTTGTACGCACCGACCTGCAGGAAGTAGCCGGTGTTCGCGTCGCTTGCGGTCGGCGGCTTCGCTGCCGCGGCGGACGTCGCGGACGGCGCCGGCTTCGGCGTGTTCGCGGCCAGTTGCTGTTGCTGCTGTTTCTGCGCGGCAGCCTGCTGCGCCTGCTTCTGCGCGGCGAAGCGCGCGAGGTCGTCCTCGCCGCCTTGCTGCTGCTGTTGCTGCTGCTGCGCCTGTTGCGTCTTCTTCGGCGGCGGCGGGTTGTCGGCCGGCTTCGGCGCGACGGCGACGCCATTGCCCGACGACGCGTTGTTCGATGCGGTGGTGTTGCCCGAGCCGCTGGCGTTGCCGGAGCCGTTCGTGTTGCCCGACGGCGGCACTTCGACGATCTGCGGTTCGGGCAGCAGGCCGCCCTGGGTCTGGTTCGCGGCCTGGCCCGGCGCGGTGTTGGGCGGCGCGGATTGCGCGGCCTGCGGCACCGGCTGGCCGGGCGTCTTGCCCTGCAGCGCGCGGTTCGGGTCGAACTGCTGCGGCTGGCTCGCGGCGTTGTCGGCCGGCGGCGGCGCGACCTTCGACACGAACGGCGACGGCGACCGCGTGATGTAGAGCGCCACCACCACCGCGATCGCGAGGCCGACGATCAGGCCCAGCACGATTCCAAGAAATGTCCCTCCGGCTTGTTTCGATTGCTTCGAAGTTCGGCGTGGTTGTGCCATTGCTTGAGTCACCTGCAAAAAGAATCGTGAAAAGGCTGCGACGGGCATCCGGCGGCGGGTGCTCCCGTCGCAGGCGCGCCTGCCGCAGCCATTCGCTGCCCGGTCCGGGCCGCTTACATCTTGGCGGGCGCGGACACGCCGAGCACCGCCAGGCCGTTCTCGAGCACTTGCCGGGTCGCGGCGAGGAGCGCGGCGCGCGCGTTGCGCGGCGCTTCGTCGTCGACCAGCACGCGCTCCGCATTGTAGAACGAGTGGAATTCACCAGCGAGATCGCGCAGGTAGAACGCGACCGCGTGCGGCGCCAGTTCGTTCGCCGCGTGCGTGAGCATGTCCGGATACTCGGCGAGCTTCTGCATCAGCGACACGGCCTGCGGGCTCGTGAGCTGCGACAGGTCGGCACCCGGCAGCTGCGCCGCTTCGACGTTGTAGCGGGACTTCAGTTCGTTGAGCACCGAGCAGATCCGCGCATGCGCGTACTGGACGTAATAGACCGGGTTCTCGTCGTTCTGTTTCAGCGCGAGGTCGATGTCGAACACGAATTCGGTGTCGGCCTTGCGGGAGATCAGGAAGAAACGGACCGCGTCGCGGCCGCGCGTGATGGTCGCCTCGTCGATCAGGTCGGGGGCTGCTTCCTGGCCCGGCGTCGCGCCGCCCGACCATTCGATCAGGTCGCGCACCGTCACGTAGCTGCCCGCGCGCTTCGACAGCTTCACTTCCTGGCCGTCGCGCATCACGGTGACCATCTTGTGCAGCACGTAGTCGGGATAGCCCTTCGGGATGCCGATGTGCAGGCCCTGCAGGCCCGCGCGCACGCGCGCGATCGTGCCGTGGTGGTCCGAACCCTGGATGTTGATCACCTTCGAGAAGCCGCGCTCCCACTTCGTCACGTGATACGCGACGTCCGGCACGAAGTACGTATACGTGCCGTCCGTCTTGCGCATCACGCGATCCTTGTCGTCGCCCTCGTCGGTCGTGCGCAGCCACAGCGCGCCGTCCTGCTCGTAGGTCATGCCGGCCTTGATCAGCGCGTCGACCGTCTTCTCGACCCGGCCTTCGCTGTACAGCGACGACTCGAGGTAGTACTGGTCGAATTTCACGCCGAACGCCTGCAGGTCCATGTCCTGCTCGTGACGCAGGTACGCGACCGCGAACTTGCGGATCGCGTCGAGATCGTCGATGTCGCCCGCGCCGGTGACCGGCTCGCCGTCCTTCGCGGCAACCGTCTCGCGGTTCAGGTAGTCGCGTGCGATGTCGGCGATGTATTCGCCGTTGTACGCGGCTTCCGGCCAGCCCGCGTCGCCCGGCTTCAGGCCGCGCGCGCGCGCCTGCGTCGAGATCGCGAGGTTGCCGATCTGCACGCCGGCGTCGTTGTAGTAGAACTCGCGGTGCACCGCGTAGCCCTGGCTCGCGATCACGTTCGCGAGCACGTCGCCGAGCGCCGCCTGGCGGCCGTGGCCGACGTGCAGCGGGCCTGTCGGGTTGGCCGACACGAATTCGAGCAGCACCTGCTTGCCCTTTTCGCGATCCGACGTGCCGAACGCGCGGCCCTGGTCGAACACGGCGGCGATCACCGCCTGCTTCGCGGCGGCCGTCAGGCGCAGGTTGATGAAGCCGGGGCCGGCGATTTCGGCCGCGTCGACGAGCCCTTGCGCGGCCGGCTGGGCCGTGAGCGCGGCGACGATCTGCTCGGCGAGCTGGCGCGGGTTCGTGCCGAGCGGCTTGGCGAGCTGCATCGCGACGTTGCACGCGACGTCGCCGTGCGCGGCGACCTTCGGGCGCTCGAGCGTGATGGCCGGGGCGACGAACGCTGCGTCGGCGCCTTTCAGCGCGTGTGCGACCTGCGTGACGCTATCCGCGAGCAGGGCTTCGAGGGTCTGTTTGTGAGCTGGCAGCATGCTGGTAGAAGGCTTCGTTGGTGGCGGCCGGAAACGCCGGCCGGCCGGCGCGCTTTTTAAGCGCGCGTTTCAGGGATCGCAGAATTTTAACAGGTGCTAATATGCCGCTCAGGCGCCCCGCGTCCGCGAGGCCGGACGCCGGCCTGCCGGCGTCCCCCAACCGCGCCGCGCAGGCACAACAAGATGAAAAGGGAATAGTCATGATTACGTTCAAGAGCAAGGCGGCACAGGATCTCGACGTGCTGAAGGATTTCGCCGTATACGTGCTGGGCCTCGTCGGCAAGCAATTGGGCGAACGCGGTGTCATTACGCACGACGAACTGGACCACGCGATCGCGAAGCTGGAAGGCGCGGTCGCGCAGGCGAAGCAGGAGCGTGCCGAGCACGCCGGCCATTTCCACGAGGACGAAGACGACCACGCGCACCACGAAGTGCCGCCGAGCCTGGCGCAGCGCGTCGCACCGTTCCTGACGATGCTGCGCGAAGCGAAGGCCGGTCAGGCCGACGTGCACTGGGGCTTCTGAGCCGCGTTGCCCGCCTGACCCGATCGCGAGATCGCAAAGGCGCATGAAAAAGCCCGCTCGATGCGGGCTTTTTGATTTCGTCTGATCAAAAGGGCGGCGAACCGCCCCGGTCGTGCCCGGATCAGAGTTGCGGCGCGAGCGCGCGGCGCGCGTCGTCGAGCGATAGCTGCATTCGTTGCGCGTAGTCGTCGAGCTGATCCTGCCCGATTTTGCCGACCGAGAAGTAGCGGCTGTCCGGATGCGCGAGATAGAAACCCGACACGCTCGCCGCCGGCAACATCGCCAGCGAATCGGTCACGCTCATCCCGATTTCGTCCGCGTGCAGCGCGGCGAACATGTCGCGTTTCACGAGATGGTCGGGGCAGGCCGGGTAGCCGGGCGCCGGGCGGATGCCCGCGTACTTTTCGGCGATCAGCGCGTCGTTGTCGAGCGTCTCGCCGCTCGCATAGCCCCACAGCTCGCGGCGCACGCGCGCGTGCATCGCTTCGGCGAACGCTTCCGCGAAGCGGTCGGCGAGCGCCTTCAGCATGATCGCGCTGTAGTCGTCGTGGTCGGCTTCGAACTGCTTTTCCTTCACGTCGACGCCGAGGCCGGCCGTCACCGCGAACATGCCGATGTAGTCGGCGACGCCCGATTCCTTCGGCGCGATGAAGTCGGCAAGCGAGCGGTTCGGGCGCATCACGCCGTCGACCACCGGACGCACGCTCTGCTGGCGCAGGTTGCGCCACGTCATCAGCACTTCCGAGCGCGACTCGTCCGTGTAGATCTCGATGTCG
>NZ_QTPV01000034.1:0-85823 GCF_003857985.1 Burkholderia sp. Bp9090 | reverse complement strand
CTCTCCTGACGTCCTTAAAGTCAGGCGTCAGGTTACGCAATCGCTCCCAAACCCTCCACGGTTTCCTGCGATGAACCAAAAAAAAGCCCAGCCGGTTTTGCCGGCGGGGCTTTCGACGCATGCAAGCGCGTGATGACGCTTACATGGAGAGCCGTTCGCAGATCGTCCGCGTCGCGGCCGCCGCGTTCAGCGTATAGAAGTGCAGGCCCGGCACGCCCGCGTCGATCAGGCGCTGGCACAGGCTCGTGACGACGTCCGCGCCGAACGCACGGATCGCGTCGCGATCGTCGCCGAAGCTCTCGAGCCGGCGCGCGACCCAGCGCGGCACTTCCGCGCCGCACATTTCCGAGAAGCGCATCAGCTGCGAGAAGTTCGTGATCGGCATGATGCCCGGCACGATCGGCACGTCCACCCCAAGCTTGCGCGCATCCTCGACGAAGCGGAAATACGCGTCGGCATTGAAGAAGTATTGCGTGATCGCGGAATTCGCGCCGGCTTTCACCTTGCGCGCGAAGTTCTCGAGATCGGCCTTCGGCGAGCGCGATTGCGGGTGGTATTCCGGATAGCCGGCGACTTCGATGTGGAACCAGTCGCCATGCTCGGCGCGGATGAAGCTGACGAGCTCGGACGCATAACGCAGCTCGCCGACCGCGCCCATCCCCGACGGCAGGTCGCCGCGCAGCGCGACGATATGCCGGATGCCGTGCGAGCGGTACTGGTCGAGGATCGCGCGCAGGTTGTCGCGCGACGAGCCGATGCACGACAGGTGCGGCGCGGCCTCGAGGCCGTCCTTCTGCATGTCGAGCACGGTATCGAGCGTGCCCTGCTGCGTCGAGCCGCCGGCGCCGAACGTCACGGAGACGAATTTCGGCTTCAGCGGCAGCAGCTGCGCACGCGTCGCGCGCAGCTTCTCGACGCCCTCCGCCGTCTTCGGCGGGAAGAATTCAAACGAGAGTTCGATCGGTTTCATGATTCGCAAGAGTGGGCCCGGCCGTCAGCCGATGTCGCGCTGCCCGAAGATCAGCGCGGACAGCAGCCACGACACGATGCTGTACAGGATCGAACCGAAGAACGCCGACCAGAAACCCGACACCTCGAACCCCTTCAGCAGCGACGACGCGAACCAGAAGCACAGCGCGTTCACGACGAGGATGAACACCCCGAGCGTGACGATCGTGACGGGCAGCGTCAGCAGGATCAGCACCGGCCGGATCACCGTGTTGATCAGGCCCAGCACGACCGCGATGATCAGCGCGGTGCCGAAGCTCTTGATGTGGATCGACGGCACGAGGTACGTGATGATCAGCAGCGCGAGGGCGTTGATGACCCAGGTGAGGATGACGCTCATGGAGGGCTCCGGTTCGGTTGTCGATCTGGTCGATCGGGTCGGTCAATGCTCGGTGACCGCCGCCGGCCGCCACGCGTGCCCGCGCAGCGGCGGACATGACGCGGCGGCCGGCGATCCGGCACCGTGCCGCCGTACAGCGCCCGCCCGATGCGGGACGCCCGCGGCACGGCGGCGACGGCGCATCAGTAGCGGTAGTGGTTCGGCTTGAACGGGCCGTCCTTCTGCACGCCGATGTACGCAGCCTGCTCGTCCGACAGCACGGACAGGTTCGCGCCGATGCGCGCGAGGTGCAGGCGCGCGACCTTCTCATCGAGGTGCTTCGGCAGCACGTACACCTTGTTCTCGTACTCGTTGCCGCGCACGAACAGCTCGATCTGCGCGAGCGTCTGGTTCGCGAACGAGTTCGACATCACGAACGACGGGTGGCCGGTCGCGCAGCCGAGGTTCACGAGGCGGCCTTCGGCCAGCAGGATCACGCGCTTGCCGTCCGGGAAGATGATGTGGTCGACCTGCGGCTTGATGTTTTCCCACTGGTACTGGCGGGTCGACGCGACGTCGATTTCCGAGTCGAAGTGGCCGATGTTGCAGACGATCGCGTTGTGGCGCATCGCCTTCATGTGATCGTGGTTGATCACGTGGTAGTTGCCGGTCGCCGTCACGAAGATGTCGGCCTTGTCGGCCGCGTATTCCATCGTCACGACGCGGTAGCCTTCCATCGCCGCCTGCAGCGCGCAGATCGGGTCGATTTCGGTGACCCACACGGTCGCGCCCAGGCCGCGCAGCGATTGCGCGCAGCCCTTGCCCACGTCGCCGTAGCCCGCGACGACCGCGACCTTGCCCGCGATCATCACGTCGGTCGCGCGCTTGATGCCGTCGACGAGCGATTCGCGGCAGCCGTACAGGTTGTCGAACTTCGACTTCGTGACCGAGTCGTTCACGTTGAACGCCGGGAACGGCAGGCGGCCGTCCTTTTCCATCTGGTACAGGCGGTGCACGCCGGTCGTGGTTTCCTCGGTCACGCCCTTGATGTGCGCGAGGCGCGTCGAGTACCAGGTCGGGTCCGCGTCGAGGTGCTTCGCGATCGACTTGTACAGCGCGACTTCTTCCTCGTTGGTCGGCTTCGCGATCACCGAACGGTCCTTCTCGGCCTTCGAGCCGAGGATCAGCAGCAGCGTTGCGTCGCCGCCGTCGTCCAGGATCATGTTCGCGAATTCGCCGTTCGGCCATTCGAAGATGCGGTGCGAGAACTCCCAGTATTCGTCGAGCGACTCGCCCTTGAACGCGAACACCGGCGTGCCGGCTTCGACGATCGCGGCCGCGGCATGGTCCTGCGTCGAGAAGATGTTGCACGACGCCCAGCGCACGTCCGCGCCGAGCGCCTTCAGCGTCTCGATCAGCACGCCGGTCTGGATCGTCATGTGCAGCGAACCGGCGATGCGCGCGCCCTTCAGCGGCTGCTGCGCCTTGTATTCGTCGCGGATCTGCACGAGGCCCGGCATTTCGGTCTCGGCGATGTTCAGTTCCTTGCGGCCCCAGCCGGCAAGCGCCATGTCGGCGACGATGTAATCCTTGGAAGCCTGGGAATCGATAATGGCGTTCATCACGCCCTCCTTTCTAAAAAAGTTCTAGAAATTGGTGACGTGAGCGCCGTTCAGGAAGCGGGGCCGGTGCAAATATCGCCGCACGGCTGCTTGGTGAAGCTTTCCGAGCCTGGCGGACGCAGGATGGTCCGTCGCAACGCTCCTCGGAAAACGGGAGGGATTGTAGCAAATCGGCGCGGGAAATGCGCGCCGCGCGCCGCGTCGGCGCGCGTGGGCTGCCGTGAAAGGGTCAGTTCTCCGCGCCGACCCACGCCTGTTCGCGCAACCGCGCGCGCAGGCGCGCGACGGCCTGGCTGTGCAGCTGGCACACGCGCGACTCGCTGACCTCGAGCACCGCACCGATCTCGCGCAGGTTCAGCCCGCGCTCGTAGTACAGCGACATCAGCAGCTTCTCGCGCTCGGGCAGCCGGTCGATCGCGTCGACGAGCGCCTCGCGCAGGTGGTCGTCGAGCAGCGCCGACAGCGGATCGGCGTGATCGACGCGATAGCGGTCGAGGAACGGCTCGTCGTCGGCCGCGCGGTCGAAATCCTCGTAATAGATGAGCTGGCTGCCGTGCAGGTCCTGCAGCATCCCCTGGTATTCGTCGAGCGGCATCTTCAGGTGCTGCGCGATCTCGGTCTCGCTCGCCGAGCGGCCGAGTTGCTGCTCGACCTGGTGCACCGCGTGCTCGACCTCGCGCGACGTCTTGCGCAGGCTGCGCGGCAGCCAGTCGTTGCTGCGCAGCTCGTCGAGCATCGCGCCGCGGATGCGCTGGGTCGCGTAGGTCTCGAACTGCGCGCCCTGGTCTTCCTTGTAGCGGCCGGCCGCGTCCATCAGGCCGATCATGCCGGCCTGGATCAGGTCGTCGAGGTCGACGCTCGCCGGCATCTTCGCGACGAGCTGCAGCCCCAGGCGCCGCACGAGCGGCGCGTATTGCGCGAGCACGTCGGCCTGGGTCATCTTTCCCTGAGCGTTGTACATCATGGCTCTCTCCTTGCGGTGGCGCTCACGCGGCGTGCGCCGCACCCGCCTCGTAAGACGGCTTGCCGCCCGCATGCACGGCGCGCCCCGCGCCCGTGCCCGGGCGCATCGGCCAGTACAGCAGGTCGGCGGCAATCTGCCGGTAATCGCGCGCGGCGGCCGACGACGGAAACGCGTCGACCGCGGTATGCATCAGGTCGCGCGCATGCTCGACGAGCGGATCGGCGGTCACGCAGCCGGCGTCGGCGATCGACACCGTCAGGTAGCGGCTCGCGACGCCCGCGAGGTTGTCGAATGCGGTCCTCGCGTCGGCGTGGCTGCCGACGTGATTGGTCAGCACGCGGAACTGCGCGACCGCGTGCGCGAAATGCAGCCGCTTCATGCACGCGTACGCCTCGGTGATCGCCTGCGCGGCGACCCGCGTGACGATCAGCACGTCGTGCGCCTCGCGCGCGAGCGCGGAGAACCCGCCGTCGGCGCCGAGCTGCGCGTCGACCAGCACGATGTCGGCCTGGCCGTCGACGAAGTCGCTCAGTTCCGTATCGTCGTAGCCGTCGCGTGCGAGCCGCGCGGCCGCGCACAGGCCGAAGCCGGCGGCGACGCGCGTGCGTTCGCCGTCGCGCAGCCACGCGCCCGCGAGCGTCGCCGTGGCCGAGTGCACGTCGGCGCGCTCGTCGACGACGAGCACGTCCTTGCCGAGTGCGGTCAGCGCCGCCGCGAGGTTCACGACGGTGGACGTGCAGCCGACGCCCGCGGGCCCGCCCGTCACCGCGACGATGCGCGACGCGCGCCCGGCCAGCAGGCGCCGCAGCCCTTCGGCCTGATCGATGATCCGTTTATCCAAATCGCACCTCGTGCAGCTCGGCGGTGGAACGTGCGGTCAGTGCGGACAGCAGCGTCGGCATGTCTTCGTCTTGCGGCACGAAGGGCGAGCCGTCGCGCGGCACACAGAACGCGCTCTTCAGCAGGAATTTGGTCGACGCGACGTACAGGTTCTCCGGCACCTTCTGGCCGGTCGACACGTAGTGGACCGGCAGCTTGTAGCGGATCACCGTGTCGAGCACGCCGCCGAGGTGGGTCGCCTCGTCGAGCTTGGTCAGGATGCAGCCGGCGAGATCGGGGTGTGCCGCGTGCGGATGGTCGGCCGCGCTGCGGTAGGCCTGGACGACCTCGTTGAGCGTGTCGCCGTGGCTCGTCGCGTTGAGCAGCAGCAGGCGCTGCACCGGCGCGTTCGCACCGTGCAGCATCGCGATCTGGTCGGACAGCGCGCGGTCCCGCTGGCTCATGCCGATCGTGTCGATCAGCACGATGTGCTTGTTGCGCAGCTCGGACAGCGCGAGCTCGAGATCGCCCGCATCCTTCACCGCATGCACGGGGACGCCGAGGATCTTGCCGAAGATGCGCAGCTGCTCGTGGCCGCCGATCCGGTAGCTGTCGGTGGTCAGCAGCGCGACCTTGCTCGCGCCGAAGCGCATCACGCAGCGCGCGGCGAGCTTCGCGGTGGTGGTCGTCTTGCCGACGCCGGTCGGCCCCATCAGCGCGAACACGCCGCCGCGCTCCATCAGCGCGTCTTCGCTCTCGAGCACCGGCAGGTTCGCCGCGAGCACCGACTGCGCCCAGTCGGCGGCCTGCTCGAAGGTCTGCGCGCCGTCGCCGGACGGCAGGTTGTCGACCAGCATGCGCACCAGCTGCGCGGAGAAGCCGGCCGAGAACAGGTGCCGAGTCAGCGCGCCGTGCACCGGGCTGCGGCGCTGGCGGTCGTGCCACATCAGGCTGTCGAACTGCGCTTCCATCATCCCGCGCATCGCGCCGAGCTCGTGCATCACCGTGTCGTTGACGATGCTCTCGACGCGCGTCTTCACCGCGTCGGCCACCGCGGCGGCGGCCTCGGCGGACAGGCGCGTGCGTTCGGCCGGCTTCGCGGCGCCCGTTTCGCCCTGGCGGGCCGTCGCGGCGGCGGCCGGCGGCATCCGGCGCTCGGCGTCGCGCACGATGTCGCGCGCCCAGGCGGCAGGCGTCGCGGGTGCGGCGTCCTGCTGCGTGCGGGCCGGCGCTTGCGGGGCGGCCGGGGCGGCCTGCGCGCGGGCGATCAGCGCTTCGCGCTGCTGGGTCAGGCGTTTCGCGTGCTCGACGAGCCACGGCGCGGGTTCGGACGCTGCCGACGGCGTGCCGGCGGCGGTGATCGGCGCAACGGGCGCAGCCGGCGCGCCCGATGCCGCGGCCGTTGCGTGCGTGTCGGCATCCGCGTCGAAGGCGGTCGATTCCGCGGCCGGCTCCGTCGCTTCGGCGCGCGCGCCGAACACCGAGGAAAACACGTCCGGGAGCCCGCCCTCGCCTGCCGCATACGGATTGACGGCCGGGCGCGCGAGCCCGGCACCCGGGCGCGACACGATGCCCGGCACGGCTGCGGCCGGCACGGATTCCGGCGTGCGCGGCGGAAGGCTGCGCGCCCGGGCCGCGGCCGGCGGCGCGACCGCGGCGAGATCCGAGTCGGCGAGCGCGACGATTTCGACACTGCCGTCATCGAGCGTGCGGTTCGACAGCACGACGGCGTCGGCACCCAGTGCCTCGCGCACGAGGCGAAGCGCGTCGCGGCTGGTCGCGCCGGTGAATTTGCGAATGTTCAAGCGGAACCCCCGATGACGTTAACGACTTTGATCGTGCGCGTGTCCGGCACTTCGGCATACGACAGCACTTTCAGTTGCGGCAGGCTGCGGCGCAGGAAACGCGCGAGCATCGCGCGCAGCGCGTGCTGCACCAGCAGCACGGGCGGCAGCCCGAGATTCTGTTGACGCAGCATCGCTTGCTGCGTGCCGGTCAGAAGGTTGTGCGCGAGGCCGGGTTCGAGGCCCGGATTCGCGCCGGTGGCGAGCGCCTGCGACAGCACGCGCTCGAGATTCGAATCGAGGCCCATCACCTGCATCTCGCCCGCGCCCGGATACCACTGCTGCGTGATCGCCCGGCCGAGCGACAGCCGCACCGCGGCGGTGATCTCGTACGCGTCGCCGCGGCCCGCGTGTTCGGACACGGCCTCGAGGATCGTGCGCATGTCGCGGATCGGCACGCCTTCCTCGAGCAGGTTCTGCAGCACTTTCTGCAGCGTCGTCAGCGAGATCGTCTTCGGCACGAGGTCCTCGACGAGCGACGGCGCATCCTTGCCGGTGCGCTCGACGAGCGACTGCACTTCCTGGCGGCCGAGCAGCTCGGCCGCGTGCTGCACGACCAGATGGTTCAGGTGGGTCGCGACGACCGTGCTCGCATCGACTACCGTGTAGCCGTACACCTGCGCCTGCTCGCGCATCGCGACGTCGATCCACACGGCCGGCAACCCGAACGCCGGATCCTGCGTCGTGGCGCCCGGCAGCGCGGCCGTCACCTGGCCCGGGTTGATCGCGAGCCACTGGCCCGGGAACACTTCGCCCGTGCCGATCTCGACGCCCTTCAGCGCGATCCGGTATGCGTTCGGCCGCAGCTCGAGGTTGTCGCGGATGTGGATCACCGGCGGCAGGAAGCCGATTTCCTGCGCGAATTTCTTGCGGATGCTCTTGATGCGCTTGAGCAGCTCGCCGTCGCTGTTCTTGTCGACGAGCGGGATCAGCCGGTAGCCGACTTCGAGGCCGAGCGGATCGATCAGCTGCACGTCGTCCCAGGTCGCCTCGTGGCTGTCGCCCGGCAGCGCGGCGGGCGGTGCGATCTCGGTCACGTCGCCGGCCGCCACGCGGGCCGCCGCGCGACGCGTCTGCGTGCGGGCCAGCCAGATCGCGCCGCCGCCGAGCGCGAGGAACGCGACGTGCGGCATGCCCGGGATCAGCCCCATCAGCACGATGATCGCGCCGGTGATGTTGAGCACGCGCGGGTTGGTGAACAGCTGGCCGGTGATCTGCGTGCCGATGTCCTCGTCGGTCGCGACGCGCGACACGATCACGCCGGCCGCGGTCGAGATCACGAGCGACGGGATCTGCGCGACGAGGCCGTCGCCGATCGTCAGCAGCGTGTAGTTCGTGCCGGCCGCGGCGAAGCTCATGTCGTGCTGCACCATCCCGACGATCAGCCCGCCGATCACGTTGATCGCCATGATGATCAGGCCCGCGATCGCGTCGCCGCGCACGAACTTCGACGCGCCGTCCATCGACCCGTAGAACTCGGCTTCCTGCGACACGGCGAGGCGCCGCTTGCGCGCCTGTTCCTCGTTGATGAGGCCCGCGTTCAGGTCGGCGTCGATCGCCATCTGCTTGCCGGGCATCGCGTCGAGCGTGAAGCGCGCGGACACTTCGGCGATCCGCCCCGCGCCCTTCGTGATCACCATGAAGTTGATGATCATCAGGATCACGAACACGACGATGCCGACCGCGAAGTTGCCGCCGACGAGGAAGTGGCCGAACGCCTCGATCACCTGGCCCGCCGCGTCGGGGCCGGTGTGGCCTTCGAGCAGCACGACGCGCGTCGACGCGACGTTCAGCGACAGCCGCAACAGCGTCGAGAACAGCAGCACGCTCGGGAACGCCGCGAAGTCGAGCGGCTTCATCGTGTACATGCTGACGAGCAGCACCATCACCGACAGCGCGATGTTGAAGGTGAACAGCAGATCCAGCAGCAGCGGCGGCAGCGGCAGGATCATCATCCCCAGGATCATGCAGATGAGGATCGGGCCCGCGAGCGCGCGCAGGTTGGTGCCCGCGAACGGGTTCGCGCGCTTGGCGAACAGGCCGGTGGTCGGGGTGCTCATGCTGCGTTCCCTTGCTTGCCGAGCGTGTCTTCGGCTTCTTCACGCTCGTCGTCGGCGGCGACCGACGACCCCTTGTCGAGGTCGGCCGGCACGTCGAGATCGACCGGCGCGGCCGGGAAGGCGCCGCCTTCCGAGCGGAAACGCTTGAGCTGGTAGACCCACGCGAGCACCTCGGCGACAGCCGAGTACAGCGAGCCGGGAATCTCGCGTTCGAGTTCGACGTTGTGATACAGCGCACGCGCGAGCGGCGGCGCCTCGAGCAGCGGCACGTTGTGCTCGGCCGCGAGTTCGCGGATGCGCGCGGCGACGAGGTTCACGCCCTTCGCGACGACCTTCGGCGCACGCATCTCGCCGTCCGTGTACTGCAGCGCGACGGCGAAGTGCGTCGGGTTCGTGACGACCACGTCGGCCTTCGGCACGGCGGCCATCATCCGGCGCCGCGCGATCGCGCGCTGCTGCTGGCGGATGCGGCCCTTCACGTGCGGATCGCCTTCGTTCTCGCGATGCTCGCGCTTCACTTCTTCCTTCGTCATGCGCAACTTCTTGTTGTACTGCCAGAGTTGGTAAGGCACATCGAGCGCGGCGACCACCAGCATCCCGGCGACCGTCGTGCCGCAGCACACGGCGACCAGATGCATCGCATCGGCGAGCGCCGAGCCGAGCGGCTGGGTCGCGAGACCGAGCAGCTCGTCCTTGCTGCGCCAGATCGCGATCCCGCCGATCCCGCCGACGACGAGCGTTTTCGCGAGCGACATCCCGAGCTGGATCGGCCCCTGGATCGAGAACATCCGGCCCAGGCCCGAGATCGGGTTCAGGCGGTCGAACTTCAGCTCGAAGGTCTTCTGCGAGATCAGCCAGCCGCCGAGCGCCATTGGCGCGAGCAGCGCGGCGAGGCCGGTGAGCGCCAGGATCGGCAGCAGCGCGGCGAGACCCTCGAGGCTCGCGCTGCCGGCCGCCGACAGCATCCGGTGCGTGTCGAACGCGGTCGCGCGGTCGAACGCGAACGCACCGCGCAGCATCGTCTGGAGGTGGGCGCCCGACGGACCCGCGAGCAGCCACGCGCCGTAGAACCCGGCCGCGAGCAGCGCGAACGAAGCCAGCTCGCGCGAACGCGCGACCTGCCCCTCCTCGCGCGCCTTCTCGCGGCGCCTCGGAGTGGCGGCTTCGGTTCTGTCGAGATCGCTCTCGTCTGCCACGGGGCCTCCAGTCGGGTACGGCGAAATGCCGTTCTCCAGTGACACCGATTATTCATGCGCCCGTCAAACGCCGATCGGTCGAGCAAAGCCTGGAAAGGGGGGTATTTCGAGGAATCGGGCGAGCGGGGGCGGCGGACAGCCGGCGGGCGGGTGCGGCGCGCGGGGAGACGATGGAAACCGCGTTCGCGGGGTGGCGGGGTGGCGGGGTGGCGGGGTGGCGCGGTGGCGCGGTGGCGCGGTGACGTGGTGACGTGGTGACGTGGATGAAGGTGTGAAGCGGGGAAGCGGGGAAGCGGCGAAGCGGGAAATGGGGAAACGGTGAAGCGTGGGATCTGCCAAGGAGCCAAGCCGCGAAGCAAGGCAGCCGTGAAGCGATCGTCGGCCCCCCCCCACACGACGGCGTCGCGCGTCGGGGCGGGCGGCGCTCAGATCGCCGGAATCGGATCCGAGCCGTAACGGTTCGGGCCGTTGGTGCCGCGCGAGCACATCCACACGAGCAGCAGAATCCCGCCGACGAGCGGAATGAGCGCGATCAGCAGGAACCAGCCCGAGCGCCCCGTATCGTGCAGGCGGCGGACGGTGACCGCGAGGCTCGGCAGCACCAGCGCGAGCGACACGACGGCCGCGACGATCATCAGCAGCAGCGAGATCGCGCTCGTGTCGTGCCCCACCATGGTGATCACCTGGCAGAGGATCGACACGACGCTCGTGAGCAACGCGAAATACCAGTATTCCGCGCGGCGCGCGCGGCCCTCGAATTTCGCGTATTGATTGAGTGCGGCACGAACGGCTTCACTAAAACTCATCTTATTGCCCTCATGTTTTATATCGACGATCCCGGAAACAACGCGGGCATTATAAGTTTGAATTTCTTCGCATCGCATCTCCTTTCGCATGCGGACCGTCTCTCACGCCGGCTCTCGCATTACTGGAGCGGCCGCAGCGGCGGCGCGCCGTATCGCCAACACGCATGTCACGTCATTTTTATAATCGCGACGACCTGACATAAACAGCAGCAAGATAATCCACGACTTGATTACACCGGCGTGAAACGCATCTCGATCGATAATCGAAACGATCGTTCTGCGCTGATTGACCGACCGGCCGGGAATATCGCCGGACGTCGCGCGCGCACGTCGAAAACGGCACGTCCCGGCCGGCGTTCGCTAGCCGGCCGCCGCCTGCTGCAACGCGCCGAGATCGAGCTTTTTCATCTTCATCACCTGCGCCATCACGCGTTCGGCGCGTGCCGGGTCGCCCGCCATCAGTTCGGGCATCTGCACCGGCACCACCTGCCACGACACGCCGAAGCGGTCGCGCAGCCAGCCGCACTGCTGCGCGCGCTCGTCGCCGCCTTCGGCCAGGGCCGCCCAGTAGCGGTCGATCTCCTGCTGGTCGCGGCAGTTGACGACGAACGACACGGCCGGTGTGAGCGGGAACGCCGGGCCGCCGTTCAGCGCGAGAAACGCCTGCCCGTCCAGTTCGAACGACACCGTCATCACCGCGCCCTCCGCCTGCCCCGACGCCTGCGCGCCGGACTTGCCGTAACGGGCGACGTGCAGGATGCGCGCGTCGTCGAACACCGACACGTAGAAGCGGGCGGCCGCCTCGGCGTCGTGGTCGAACCACAGAAACGGCGTGATGCGTTGGATACGCTGGCTCATGGCGCTGTCTCCTCGATGTCGTGCGCCGGCACCGGTGCCGGTCTTATATCGTAGGCGCTGGCGCGGCGTTCCCCGGTAATCCGGGTTGAACCATAAAAAAGGGGGCGATCGCTCGCCCCCTTCCTGCTGCCGCTCGTGCGCAATCAGAACGCGACGTAAGGCTGCGCGCCGCCGGTCGCGGTCCGGTCCATCCCGAAGTAAATCGTCTTGCCGTAGAAGTGCGGCATGCCGAGATCGAGCCAGCCGGCCGCGCCGAACGGGCCGGCGATGTCGTTGAACGCGAACGTCGACGCATTCGCGAACAGCGAATCGGCGTTCGCGACGGGCATCGACACGCCGCCCGACTTCCCGTTCTGGCCGGTCAGCGTCGCCGTATAGGTGGTCGTCGACGACGGGCAGTAGAACTGCGTGTTGGTCGTACAGGCCTTCTGCGCCGAATCGTTGAAGAAGTACGCGTTCGAGCCCGTATCGAAGAACGCGGTCACGTTGCCGCCGAGGAACGTCGCACTCACGTCGCCCGTCGTCGTCGACGTCAGCACCGTCGACGCCCCCAGCGCATTGTTGCCCTGCGTGCCGATCCCGAACGTCAGCAGGCCCGTCGCGCTGCCCTGCCCGCTGCTCGAGATGTTCGGCATCTGCACGATCACGCCGTTGTTGTCGGTCGCGAAGCGATGGACCGGGTTGGCCACCTGCTGCGCGACCGGCACCAGCGCCACGGCGCAGCTCGCATTGCCGTTCGGGCACGCGTAGTAGTTGTTGGACGTCGCCGACGTCGACGTCGCGCAGCTCGTGCCGCAATCGACCGGCGCCGGCCCGATGCCGAGGATGCCGTTCGCGCCGAGGTCGCTCGCCGTGTTGGCCGACGTCCTGGCGCCGTTGTTCGAGCACGAGCTCGGCACGTTGGTCGTGCCGAGATCGCCGATGATCTGCACCGGCAGCGAACCCGCCTGCTCGGTACCGATCGACAGGTCGACGGTACGCACCGAGCCCCACGTGAAGCTCGACACGAACTTGCCGCACTCGGCGACCGGCGCGCCGCCGCTCGTCGTCTGCGGCAGGTTGTTCAACACGCCCGACGACAGCGCGCTGCTGACCAGCCGCAACCCGTACGACGCGGTGTCGACGAGCACGTTGTTGACCACCTGGCAGTTCGTCGTGCCCGGCACGCAGATCTTCACGTTGACGGTCGGGATGTTGATCACGTGTGCGACGCCGGTGCCGACCGTGATCACGGCCGTGTTCGCGGTATTGCCGTCCGATACGTTGGAACCATTGCCGCCGCCGCTGCCGCCGCTGCCGCCGCCGTTGTCATCGCCGCCGCCGCAGGCGGTCACCAGCATGGCCGTCACGGCCGCGACGCTCAGCAGCCCGAGCCAGCGCCTGAAGGTACGAGGAATTCTCAAGATCGCTCTCCCGCTGTCACTGGATGTCGTTGCCGGTCAGCCCGGCAGGCAGCGCCGCCGGCAGCCATGCCTGGCCCGCGAAGGCGCCCATGTGGCCGCCCGTGCGGATCACGAGGCCGCTCGTGTCGACGGACACGGGCGCGCGCCAGCCGCGCGCCGCATGCGCCGCCTGGACGCCGGCGGTGTACTGCGGGAAATAGCTGCCGAGCAGCGACTCGAGATCCGGCATGCTCGGCCCGCGCCAGGCGAGGCCGAACACGGTGCCGGCCGCGCTCGCGTATTCGTGGATGACGGTGCCCGATCCGAGCGTGATCTCGCGGACGGTGTAGGCGGCCGCGCTCGCCTGCGCGCCGTCGGCGGAGCGCATCGCGCGCTGCAGCGCGCGCACCGTGGCGGCGTGATCGTCCGCCGGCGGCGACATCGGTGCGCCACCCAGTTCGGCCTGTGCGTGGACGGCCCACAGCACACCCATTGCAGCCGTCGCGTGCGCGGCGGCCCAGCCCAAGCGTTTCAGCTTCACGTTCCCCCCCAAAGGGACTGGCTTCGTTGCCGGCGGTGCCGCCATCAGGCACGGCGCCGCGGGCCAACAAATCAAAGTCTTAAGAATGACGCTTCGTTGCTGCTGATGCGTAGTATGCCTGCGGAGTGTGTCGGAGTGTCAAATCAACGATGCATGACGCGGCGCAACATGACGAGCGACACGACCCGCGCGCGGAGGGGCTCGGCGGGAGAGGCAGGGTGAAAGCCACGCACACCGGGCGCTCCGCGAACGGAGCGCGGCGCGGTGGCGTGCGGTGCGGCACGGTCAGAAGCCGAGACTCGCGAGCAGGTCGTCGACCTGCGCCTGGTCCTGCACGACGTCGGACTTGCCTTCCGGTGCGATCTGCGGCCCGTTCAGCAGCGACTCGGGGCTGCCGGTCGCGCTGATCTGCTCGGCCGCGAGCGCGGCCGCGGTCGCCGCGAACTGCTCGCGCCGCTCGGGCGCGATATTCTCGACGAGCACGGTGAGCAGCTGCTGCTCGATCAGATAGACCATGTCCATGATCTTCTTGATCACCTGCCCGGTCAGGTCCTGGAAATCCTGCGCGAGCATGATCTCGAGCAGCTGCGCGCTGGTCGCGGACGTCGCTTCGGGCAGCGCGCGCAGGAACGTGCGCGTGTCGTCCATCAGCTCGCGCACGTCCGCATGCTCGATCGGCGCCGCGTACCACTGCGCCCAGCGCGCGTCAAGCGCCTCGGCCTCGCTCTGGATGCGCGCCTGCACCGGCTTCGCGACCTCGATCGCGTTCAGCACGCGCTCGGCCGCCTGCTCGGTCATCGTCGCGACGTAGCGCAGCCGGTCGCGTGCATCGGGCACGGCTTCCGCCGCGCGCTCGACATGCTTGTCGAGCCCGAGCTCGCGCATCGAATCGCGCAGCGTGCGCGTGACGTGGCCGATGCGCGCGAGGATCCGGTCGCTCGCGTAATCGGCGCCTTCGGCGTGGCCGTCGGCGCTGAACGCAGCGCCGGCGAGCGCCGCATGGATCGGCTCGTTCACGTCAGCTCCCGGCCTTGGCCATCTTGTCGATGATCTTGTTCAGCTTCTCGTCGAGCGTCGCGGCCGTGAACGGTTTCACGACGTAGCCGCTCGCGCCGGCCTGCGCGGCCGCGATGATGTTCTCCTTCTTCGACTCGGCCGTGACCATCAGCACCGGCAGATGCGTGAGCGTCGCGTCCGCGCGGATTTCCTTCAGCATCGCGAGGCCGTCGAGGTTCGGCATGTTCCAGTCCGAGATCACGAAGTCGAAGCCGCCGCCGCGCAAGCGCGCGAGGCCGGCCGCGCCGTCCTCGGCTTCGTCGACGTTCGTGTAGCCCAGTTCCTTGAGCAGGTTGCGGACGATCCTGCGCATCGTCGGGAAATCGTCCACCACCAGGATTTTCATGCTCTTGTCCATCGTCGTTCCTTTGCAGATTCGTTACCGTCGGGGCCCGCGGCTTCGCACGTGCCCCGTGACATTTCATTCAGACGCGTTGCACGCGGTCACCCATCGTCGCCAGCCGCGCCATCACGCGCCGGCTCATCTCCGCAAGCGGCGCGACCTCGTCCGCGCCGCCGAGCGCGATCGCCTCGCGCGGCATCCCGAACACGATGCAGCTCGCCTCGTCCTGCGCGAACGTGTGGGCGCCCGCGCGCTTCATGTCCAGCAGGCCGGCCGCGCCGTCGCGCCCCATCCCCGTGAGGATCACGCCGATCGCGTTCTTGCCCGCGTGCTGCGCCGCCGAGCGGAACAGCACGTCGACCGACGGCCGGTGGCGGTTCACCGGCGGCTCGTCGGACAGCTGCGCGATGTAGTTCGCGCCGCTGCGCGCGAGCAGCAGGTGCGCATGGCCCGGCGCGATGTACGCATGGCCCGGCAGCACGCGCTCGCCGTGCTCGGCTTCCTTCACCGCGATCCGGCACAGGCCGTTCAGCCGCTGCGCGAACGACTTCGTGAAGCCGGGCGGCATGTGCTGCGCGATCAGCACCGCCGGCGCATCCGGCGGCAGCGGCGTCAGCACCTCGCGGATCGCCTCGGTGCCGCCCGTCGACGCGCCGATGATGATCAGCTTCTCGGTACTGACGAGCGGGTTGTTGATCATCGGCGCGGCCGGCTGGCCGCTCGCGGTGCGCGCGGCGGCCGCCTGCGGCTGCGGTGCCTGGCGCACGCGGGCGCGCGACGCCGCGCGGATCTTGTCCGCGAGCTTTTCCGCGTAGTCGAGCATACCGTCGCGGATTCCGACGCGCGGCTTCGTGACGAAATCCACCGCGCCGAGTTCGAGCGCGCGCAGCGTGATCTCGGAGCCGCGCTCGGTCAGCGACGACACCATCACGACCGGCATCGGCCGCAGGCGCATCAGCTTCTCGAGGAAGTCGAGGCCGTCCATGCGCGGCATTTCGACGTCCAGCGTCAGGACGTCCGGGTTGTGCTGCTTGATGAGTTCGCGCGCGACGAGCGGATCGGGCGCGGTCGCGCATACCGTCATGTCGGGCTGGCTGTTGATGATCTCCGTCATCAGGCTGCGGATCAGCGCCGAATCGTCGACGCACAACACTTTGATCTTCTGCACTGCGGTCATGCCTCCTGCTTTCTCGAATGGTTGGCCGCGTACGGGCTGCCGGCGTTCGGGCTGGTGGCCTTCGCGTTCGCCGGCTGCGCGCCCGCGCCGCCGCGTGCGCCGAACAGCTCGATGCGCGGGCGCGCCGGCGGCGGCGCGGCCGGGCGCTTCGCCGCGAACAGCTCGACGTGCGCGCGCGTCCGGGCGGCGTGCACGCGGTCGGCCTCGCGCGCCAGCGCGGCTTCGCGCTCGGTCACGCCCGGCACCTGCAGCCGCAGCTTCTTCACCATCGCGCGCCCGCTGCGCGGCATGAACGCGACCTTGCGCGGGTGCACGCCCTGCAGATCCTCCGCGGTGATGCGGATGCGCTCGAGCGCGAGATAGCGGCGCACGAAATCCGCGTTGCGGTCGCCGATGTTGATGGTCGTCATCCCTGCCAGCACGGCCGCGCCGCCGAACACCTTCGCCTCGAGGCGCTCGCGGCGCCCGCCGGCCTTGATCAGTTCGTTCATCAGCACTTCCATCGCATACGCGCCGTAGCGCATCGACTCCGATGCGGCCGCGCCGGCGTCGGCGCCGTCGTCGGGCAGCATGAAGTGATTCATCCCGCCGATGCCCGCGATCGGGTCGTGCAGGCACGCGGCGACGCACGAGCCGAGCACGGTCATCAGCACCATGTCCTCGGACGTCGTGTAGAACTCGTTCGGCAGCAGCTTCACGCCGGGGCGCTCGAAGTGGTTGTCGAAGTAACGATTGGTGGCGATCGGCAGCGCGCTCATCCGCGTTCTCCGTAAGCGGGCGCGACGCCCGCGGCACGCGCATGGGCGCGCGGCGGCACCGCCGCGGCCGGCGCCGCGCCGCGCGGGCGCAGGCCCGGCGCGGCATCGTGCCCCAAGGGCACTTCCTTCGGGGCGCGCGTCAGCTCGTACACCGTTTGCCCGCGCAGCCGGAACGCCTGCGAGACGTAGGTGAAATTCTCCGAATGCCCGGCGAACAGCAGCCCGCCCGGTTTCACGAGCGGCTCGAAGCGCGACAGCACCTGCCCCTGCGTCGGCTTGTCGAAATAGATCATCACGTTGCGGCAGAAGATCGCGTCGAACGGCTTCGCGATCCCGTAGTCGGCATCGGTCAGGTTCAGCTGCTCGAAGCGGATCATCGCGCGCAGCTCCGGGCGCACCTTCACGCGGCCGGCCTGCGCGCCGGTGCCCTTCAGGAAGAAGCGCTTGAGCCGCTCCGGGCTCAGGTGCTTGACCTGGTCGTACGTATAGATGCCGGCCTCGGCCTTCGCGAGCACCTGCGTGTCGAGGTCGGTCGCGAGGATCGATGCGCCGCGCGCGGCCGATTCGCCGAGCGCCTCGATCAGCGTGATCGCGATCGAGTAAGGCTCCTCGCCGGTCGACGCCGCCGAGCACCACACCGACACGGGCGCCGCGCGCCCCTTCACGAAGTCGGCCAGGATCGGGAAATGGTGCGACTCGCGGAAGAACGCGGTCAGGTTCGTCGTCAGCGCGTTGGTGAACGCCTCCCACTCGAGCGGATCGTCCTCCTGCTCGAGCAGGTCGAGGTAGTCGCGGAAAGTGTCGAGGCCGCGGGCGCGCAGCCGGCGCGCGAGCCGGCTGTACGCCATGTCGCGCTTGTGCTCGGACAGCGAGATGCCCGCGCGTTGATGAATCAGCGCGCGGATGCGTGCGAAATCCGCGCCGGTGAACGCGAAGTCGCGCCCCGGCTCGCCCGCGCGGGGCGAGGCATCCGGTGCATCGGGTCGAAACGGTGCGCGCGCGGACGGCATGGCTTAGAAGGTCTCCCAGTCGTCATCGGACGTGCCGGCCGCGGCCAGCGCCGGCTTCTCGCTGCTCAGCGCCGGACGCACCAGCGCGGGCTTGTCGGCCGGCTTGTGCGCCGGTGCGGCGGCCGCCTTCGCGAGACGCGGGCCGTAGCCGCCCGCGGCCGGCGCTTCCTTCACCGCGCGTGCGGCGGCGTCCGGCGCACGCTTCGTTTCGTGGCTCGCGGCCGGTGCCGATGCATGTGACGCATGCGACGCGGGCGCAGGCGACGCGCGGCGCGCCGGCTGAGCGGCCGTTTGCGGTGCCGGCAATGCGGCCGGCGCGGTTTCATGGCGGCGTTCCGACGGCGACGCCAGCGCCGGCGCCGATGCGTGCGCGGCCGGGCGTGCGGCGCCGCGCGACGGCGCGAGCGCGATGCCGCCCGCGACGCGCCACGCCGACACGACCGCCTTCATCTGGCGCGTCTGCTCCTCGAGCGACGCGGCGGCCGCCGCGGCCTGCTCGACGAGCGCCGCGTTCTGCTGCGTGACGGAATCCATCTGGCCGACCGCGCGATTGACCTGCTCGATGCCGGTCGACTGCTCGTCCGACGCGGCGCTGATCTCGCCCATGATGTCGGTCACGCGGCGCACGGCCTGCACGATCTCGTCCATCGTCGAGCCGGCCCGCGCGACGAGCGCCGACCCGCTGTCGACCTTCTCGGCCGAATCGCCGATCAGCTGCTTGATTTCCTTCGCGGCGCTCGCGCTGCGCTGCGCGAGCGAGCGCACTTCGCCCGCGACCACCGCGAAGCCGCGGCCCTGCTCGCCGGCCCGCGCGGCTTCGACCGCCGCGTTCAGCGCGAGGATGTTGGTCTGGAATGCGATGCCTTCGATCGTGCCGATGATGTCGACGACCTTGCCCGAGCTGGCCGCGATGTCCTGCATCGTCGACACGACCTGGCCGACCACCTCGCCGCCCTGCGTCGCGATGTCGGACGCGTTCACCGCGAGCTGGCTCGCCTGCCGCGCGTTCTCCGCGTTCTGCCGCACGGTGCCGGTGAGCTGCTCCATGCTCGATGCGGTTTCCTGCAGCGACGCGGCCTGCTCCTCGGTGCGCTGCGACAGGTCGGTGTTGCCGGTCGAGATCTCGCGCGCGCCGACGTCGATCGATTCGGTGCCGCGATGCACGGCCTGCACCATCGCCGTCACGGCGTCCTGCATCCGCTTGATGCCGCCGAACAGGCGGCCGATCTCATTGTTGCTGAAGACGTTCACCGGCTGCGTGAGGTCGCCGCCGGCGATCCGCTCGAAGTGCGCGATCGCGTCCTCGAGCGGCTTCACGATCAGCCCGCGCAGCACGAAGCGGATCGCGATCACGACGACGAACGCGATCGCGATGCCGGCCGCGATCAGGCCGATCATCAGCGAGATCTGCGACTGCGTCGCGGTCTGGCGGTCGTTCGCGCGCTTCTGCAGCGCCGCGACCACGGCCGATGCCGTCTGGTCGTACGCGACGAACATCGGGCTGATCTTCGTGTCGGCGACCGCGTGATACGCGGCCATGTCGCCCGCGCGCGCGGCCGCGAACTCGGGCTCGACGCCTTCCTTCACGATCGTCGTATAGCGTGCGGTGAGCTCGTCGACGAGCGCCTGCTCGATGCCGAGCTTCGGCGTGGCCTGGAACGCCTGCCAGTTCTGGCTCGACTTCGCGTACAGCTCCTGCGCGCGGTCGAGCACCTTGCCCGCCTCGGCCGTGTTGCCGGCTTCGGTCAGGGTGCGGAAGCGGTCGAGCGCCACGCGCGCGCGCAGCAACTGCGCCGACGTGTCGTCGAGCGCATGGATCGCCGGCAAGTCGACGTGCGCGATCTCGTCGAGCGAGCGGCTCGCGCGATCGAGCGCGTAGAGGCCGAGCCCGCCGACCGCGGCGGCCAGGCCCACGAGGATGAGTCCGACCGCCGTGAGCGTCGTGCGGATCGACCAGTTATGCAACATTGCAGATTCTCCCGAAGTTCCTGCGCGCGCGGCGCGCTTACGCGCCGAGCGTCTCGATCAGCGCCATTTCCCGGCTCGACATCAGCTTCTCGATGTCCATCAGGATCAGCATCCGGCCGTCGACCGTGCCGAGGCCCGTGAGGTACTCGGTCGTCAGCGTCGCGCCGAATTCCGGCGCCGGCATGATCTGGTCGGTCTGCAGCGTCAGCACGTCCGACACGCCGTCGACCACCATCCCGACCACGCGGTTCGACACGTTCAGGATGATCACCACCGTCTGGTGGTCGTACTCGACGCGGCCGAGATGGAACTTGATCCGCATGTCGACGATCGGCACGATGATCCCGCGCAGGTTGATCACGCCCTTGATGAAGTCCGGCGCGTTCGCGATGCGCGTGACGCTGTCGTAGCCGCGGATTTCCTGCACCTTCAGGATGTCGATCCCGTACTCCTCGTCGCCGAGCGTGAAGACGAGGAATTCCTGGCCCGTCGCATCGCCCTGCTCCGCGTCGCGGCGGCTGGTTGCCGCGTTCGCCGCGGCCGGATTGATCATTTGGACTTCAGCGGACACGTTTGCCCCCAATCGGTTGAATGGCGAGAGTCAGAAAATGGCGAGCTCGGCGCCGGCTCGGGCGCCGTGCGTCGCACGGGTTTCGCGGTTCAGCGCCGCGACGTCGACGATCAGCGCGACACTGCCGTCGCCGAGAATGGTCGCCGCTGAGATGCCGTGCACCTTGCGGTAGTTGGTTTCGAGGTTCTTCACGACCACCTGCTGCTGGCCGACCAGCTCGTCGATCAGCATCGCGAAGCGGCGCCCCTCGGTTTCCATGATCGTGACGATGCCCTGGGTCGGATCGGTGCGCGCGTCCTCGACCGAGAACACCTCGTGCAGCGCGACGAGCGGCAGGTATTCGCCGCGCACGCGCACCACGCGCTCGCCGTTGCCGACCGTGTAGATGTCGTCGTTCGACGGCTGCAGCGACTCCATCACGAAATTCAGCGGCAGGATGAAGATCTCGCTGCCGACCTTCACCGACATCCCGTCGAGGATCGCCAGCGTGAGCGGCAGCACGATCCGCGTGGTCGTGCCGCGACCGGCCTGCGACGTGATCTCGACATGGCCGCCCATCGACTGGATGTTGCGCTTCACGACGTCCATCCCGACGCCGCGGCCCGACACGTCGGTCACGGTTTCGGCGGTCGAGAAGCCCGGCGCGAAGATCAGCTGCCAGACTTCGTCGTCGCTGATGTTTTCGGAAATCTGCATGCCCTGCTTCGCGGCCTTCGCGAGGATCCGCTCGCGGTTCAGGCCCGCGCCGTCGTCGCTGACCTCGATCACGATGTTGCCGCCGTGATGCGCGGCCGACAGCACGAGCTGGCCGACGCCGTCCTTGCCGGCGGCGACGCGCTTGTCGACCGTCTCGATCCCGTGGTCGAGGCTGTTGCGCACGAGGTGCGTGAGCGGGTCGATGATCCGCTCGATCAGGCTCTTGTCCAGCTCGGTCGCCTGGCCGAACGTGACCAGCTCGACCTGCTTGCCGAGCTTGCCGGCGAGGTCGCGCACGAGCCGCGGGAAGCGGCTGAACACGTAGTCCATCGGCATCATGCGGATCGACATCACCGCTTCCTGCAGGTCGCGCGCGTTGCGCTCGAGCTGCGCCATCCCGTTGAACAGGCGGTCGTGCAGCGCCGGATCGAACGCGCTCGCGGTTTCCGCGAGCATCGCCTGCGTGATCACGAGCTCGCCGACCAGGTTGATCAGCTGGTCGACCTTCTCGACGCCGACGCGGATCGAGCTGCCTTCGGCGCCCGATGCGGCGGCGGCCGGGCGCGGACGCTTGTCGTCGTGGTGCGCGGCAGCCTGGGCAGCCTGCGCGGCGGGTTCTGCGTGCGGTTGCGATGCCGGTTGCGATGCCTGTTGCGGCGCCGGTTGCGCGGCGGCGCTCGGCTGCGCCTGCGGTGCGGCGGCGGCCGGGGTGGCACCGGGGGCTTGCGCGAAAACCTCGACCCGCGCGGCCGGTTCCGGCGCGGCGACCGGTTCGACGGCGGCCGGCGTGGCGGCAGGCGCCGCCGGTGCGGCCGGTGCGGTGCCGCGCGCGATGCGGATCTGGCTGTCGTCGATCACGAAGCAGCACACGGCGACGATGTCGTCGGACGGCACGTCCGATTCGAGCCACAGCGTCAGGTCGGCGCCCGCTTCCTCGCGGCCGACGATCCGGCCGAGATTGCCGAGCTCCTCGGTGAGCAGCGCCTGGTCCTTCGCGTCGACGCCGAGGAGCGTGATCTTCAGGTGCGGGCCGTCCGTGCCGGCAGCCGCCGCCGGATGCGCGGCCGCGACCGCCTGTTCGACCACGTGATCGGGCGCGCGGTCGCTGGCGGAGGTAGCGGCGGCCGGTGCCGGTGCCGGTGCCGGTGCAGTCTCCACGGCAGGCGCGGCAGGTGCGACGTCCGCGGGGGCGCCCGCGCCGCTCTCGGCCTTCAGGCGTTCGAGCTTCGCGCAGATCGTCGCGGCAGCCGCCGCGTCCGGTTCCGCGCTCGCGCGATAGTCGACCAGCTGGTCGGACAGCACGTCCTTGGTCTCGAGGAACGCGTCGACCATTTCCTTGGTCAGCGTCAGCTCATGGTTGCGCGCGCGGTCGAGCAGCGACTCGAGGATGTGGGTCGTCTCGGTCAGCGCGGAAAAGCCGAACGTCGCCGCGCCGCCCTTGATCGAATGCGCGGCGCGGAAGATCGCGGCCAGGTCCTCGGGGTCCGGCGAGCCGACGTCGAGGTTCAACAGCAGTTGCTCCATCTGCGCGAGCAACTCGTCCGCTTCGTCGAAAAAGGTCTGGTAGAACTGCGTGATGTCGAGAGTCATGCCCGGTCACCGGTTGGATTCGTCGCGTTCATGTCAGGAGGCGGTCTGCTCGGACAGCGTCGCGACCAGGTCGATCAGCACGGCCGGGTCGATCGGCTTTTCGATCCAGCCGGTCGCGCCCGCGTCGCGCGCGGCGTCCTTGAACGCATCGCTGCCTTCGGTCGTCAGTACGAGAATCGGCGTGTCCGCATACGCCGTCAGCTTGCGCAGCGCGGCGATCACCTCGAGGCCGTTCCTGCGCGGCATGTTCTGATCGGTCAGCACCAGGTCGTACGGCACGGTGGCCGCCATGTCGAAGCCGGCTTCGCCGTCCGGCGCCACCGTCACGTCATAGCCGGCCTGCGCAAGCGTCGCCTGCAGCAGCGCACGCATGGTCGCGGAGTCGTCGATGGCGAGAATGGTTCGGATCATGTCGGGCTCCGCAGGACCGCTCCAGGGTGGCTGACCGCCCCCTCGTGGGGCAGCGAACGAAGTGAGCGTGAAGGTTGTTTCATACGCGTCTCGAAATCTTGGAAACGTCAGGGTTTCGGCACCACGGCGACGGCGCTCGCGAGCACCGGTCGCGCGGCCGGCGCCGTGCCGTCGAGCTGCTGGGCCAGTTGCTTCGAGCCCGCGGCGTCGGCCGACAGCGTCGTGGTCGTCGTGTCGTCGCGCATCAGCGCGTCTTCGGATTTGCGGTTCAGCACGATCACGCTGATCCGGCGGTTTTCCGGATCGAGCGGATCGGCCTTGTTCAGGTTCTGCGTCGACGCGAGGCCGAGCACGCGCAGCACCTTCGACTCGTCCATGCCGCCCGCGATCAGCTCGCGGCGCGACGCGTTCGCGCGGTCGGCCGACAGTTCCCAGTTGCTGTAGCCGCCCTCGCCGCCCGCGTACGGCACCGCGTCGGTGTGGCCCTGGACGATAATCCGGTTCGGCACGTCGTTCAGCGTCTTGCCGATCTCGCGCAGGATGTCGCGCATGTACGGCTCGACGTGGTCGCTCGACATCGCGAACATCGGCCGCTTCTGCGAATCGACGATCTCGATGCGCAGCCCCATCAGCGTCGAATCGATGCGGATCTGCTGCTTGAACTGGCGCAGCGTCGGATTCGCCTCGATCGCCGCCATCAGCTTGATCTGCAGGTCGTGCAGGCGCGCCTGCTCGAGCCGGTCCTGGGCGCCCTGCGCCTGCGAGCGCGTCCTGTCGTCGCCGGCCTTCGCGACGCGATCGGCGAGCGACGTCGTGCCGTCGGTTCGGCGCAGCGTGCCGGCATCGAGGCTCGACAGGTCGCGGCCGCCGCCGTTGATGATGCTCGAGTCCTGCGAGCTGCGATCGCCGCTGCCGAACAGCGCGGCCTTCAGCGGCGTGTTGAAGTACTCGGCGATCCCCTTCAGCTGCACCGGCGTGACCGAGCTCAGCAGCCACATCAGCAGGAAGAACGCCATCATCGCGGTCATGAAGTCCGCATACGCGAGCTTCCAGGCGCCGCCGTGGTGGCCCTTCTTCTGCGGGGCCACCCGTTTGACGACGATCGCGCGATCCTTGCTCTTGCTCATCGAATGCTCCGCGTCACTTCGCCTTCACGCGGCGCACATGCTCTTCGAGCTCGGTAAACGACGGCCGCTCGGTCGAGAACAGCACCTTGCGGCCGAACTCGACCGCGATCGCCGGCGCATAGCCGTTCAGGCTCGCGAGGATCGTCACCTTGATGCACTGGAACATCTTGGTCGACTCGGCGACGCGCTGCTCCGCGAGGCTCGCGAGCGGCCCGATCAGCCCGTACGACAGCAGGATCCCGAGGAACGTGCCGACCAGCGCCTGCGCGATCATCGCGCCGAGCACCGCGGGCGGCTTGTCGGCCGACGCCATCGTGTGCACGACGCCCATCACCGCCGCGACGATCCCGAACGCCGGCATCGCGTCGCCGACGCGCATCAGCGCGTGCGCGGGGCCTTCGCCTTCCGCGTGGTGCGTCTCGATTTCCTCGTCCATCAGGCTCTCGATCTCGAACGCGTTCATGTTGCCGCCCACCATCAGGCGCAGGTAGTCGGTCAGGAATTCGACGATGTGGCGATCCGCGAGGATCTTCGGGTATTGCGTAAAGATCGGGCTCTTGTCCGGATCGTCGATGTCGGCCTCGAGCGTCAGCGTGCCTTCCTTGCGGGCCTTCGCGAGCAGCACGTACAGGAGCGCCATCAGTTCCATGTAGACGTCCTTGGTGTACTTCGAGCCCTTGAAGAGCGTCGGCAGCACGCGCAGCGTCGCCTTGATGGTCTTCATGCCGTTGCCGAGGATGAACGCGCCGACGCCCGCGCCTGCGATCATCAGGATCTCGAGCGGCTGGACCAATGCGCCCAGATGCCCGCCTGCCAGCGCGTAACCGCCGAAGACGGACAACAGTGTCACGAGTGTTCCCACGATAATCAGCACTGCCTGTCCCTCACGAATGACCGGCGGGGAGACCGCCGTTAATCAGGTTTACGGCAGTCGGCAGGAAAACTTTGGCGGTCGCGCCGCGACCGCGCGGCGGTGTTTACCAGCAAGCCCCGGCCGGTTCGCGCGGCGCGCGGCAGGCGTGCGGAAGGCGTACGGCTCCCGCCCGGCCCCGCCCGGCGGCGTTCAGGCCGCGGCGATGGCCAGCCCGGCGCGTGCGGCGGCCGCCTTGCGGGTCTTGCCCGCGCGCGACGGCGGCTGGCACAGGCCGCACACGAAACCTTGATGCGGATCATGCGCATGCGCGACGAAATGGCCGCCGCAGCGCGTGCACGGCGTCATCTGCAGCATCCCCGAGTCGAAGAAGCGCACCAGCGTCCACGCGCGCGTGAGACTCAGCGCGGCCTCGTCGCCGGACAGGTTCACGTGCTCCAGATAGAGCCGGTACGCCTTCACGATCGACTGGATCGGCTCGCAGCGGCCGTGGTCCTGCATGAACCGGTAGATGTTGTAGAACAGCGACGAGTGGATGTTCGGCTGCCACGTCATGAACCAGTCGGTCGAGAACGGCAGCATCCCCTTCGGCGGCGACGCGCCCTTCAGTTCCTTGTACAGCTTGATCAGGCGGTCGCGCGACAGGCTCGTCTCCGCCTCCAGCAGTTGCAGCCTGGCGCCCAGTTCGATCAGTTCGATGGCGAGGGTGATTTCCTTCACCTCGATCACGACGCTTTTGCTTGCCATGGTGAATAACCGTCCGCTTGACGTTGTTCGGATGAATCGCCAATACGCCGCCCGCCGACGCGGCGCGCCGGCACGAACGCAAGGCGGGGAAGGATCAGCGGACGCTTTCGACCGGCTGGCCGGCCATCAGGATCGCGGAATGCGCATGCGTGACGACGTCGCTGCGGCCTTTGTCGGCGAGCGACGACAGCAGCGCGTGATCGTCGAAGCGAAAACGGCACAACATCTGGTTCGATGCCGCGAGCTTCACGGTCTGGGCGAGCGTGAGGTTCGCGAGCACGTCGGCCAGTTCCTGGGAAACTCCCATGCGGAACATGCCCATCGCCTTGTCTTCCCGCAGCAGGCGCTGCGCGAGGAGGAGGTACGACAGGTTGACCTCTTTGATCTCACTGAGCATTTCGCTGGTGGCGCTCATGATTCCCCCGTTAAGAGCTTTTGCTTTGGCCTTTCATTGTGAAAACGTTTGCTCGATCGGGCGCCCGCTGACGCGCTGCCGGCACGTTTATAGTCTTACAGGGCGAATTCTGGCCAAACGGCATTTATGCCGGTATCAGCGAAGTGGCGCACGCCACGCAGGAATTGTCTGTAAACCGTGTAGGAATTTTTCCGACAAGGCGAATTGAAAGGGAACGAACGGCGGGGTGAATGGGGCGCGAATGCGTCGGCGATGCGGTCCCGCATGGGACGAATCCGGCTGAAGGCCATCCGGCAAGGCTGCCGGAAGTTGAATCGGTAAAAATTATAGTGGTTTTTCATGATAGCGCAACAATTGTGGTGGCTATCTCGTTTTATGTTTTCGCACCCTTTTTATCGGGGTTTTCGCGTATTTCATGGTGTAACAAGCCTTAAGTGTTTGAAAAAACACTCGAACCCCTGAAGGCGATATCGATAATGGACTCAACTGGGCGGCGGCGGGAGCCGCGCCGGCCCGCCCCGCAGCTTGCCGCCCGGCGTCCCGCGCCCCCCCGCCACGGACCCGGCCACGCACCGCAGACAGCGTGCGTCGGCGAGTTCCGCAACCCTGCAGCGGACCAGCATGCGCGCTCGAGCGCTTTGCGCTGGTCGACACCGGAGAACGTCCATGCGTATTGCCCAGATCGCGCCGCTTTACGAAGCTGTCCCGCCGAAACTCTATGGCGGCACCGAGCGTGTCGTGTCCTACCTCACCGAGGCGCTCGTCGAGCTGGGGCACGACGTGACGCTGTTCGCGAGCGGCGACTCCGTCACGTCCGCCCGTCTCGAGGCGGCATGGCCGCGCGCACTGCGGCTCGACCCGTCGATCCGCGACTCGATGGCGCCCCATATGCGCCTGATCGAGCAGGTCGCCCGTGTCGCGCACGAATTCGACGTGCTGCACTTCCACCTCGACTACCTGCCATTCCCGCTGATGTCGCGCCTCGACACGCCGTACGTGACGACGCTGCACGGCCGCCTCGACCTGCCGGAGCTGCAACCGGTGTTCGACGCGTTCCCGGACGCGCCGGTGGTATCGATCTCGAACAATCAGCGCAAGCCGCTGCCGCAGGCCGCGTGGGCCGGCACCGTGTATCACGGGCTGCCCGACACGCTGCTCACGCCGCAACCGGACGTGAAGCCCGAATATCTCGCGTTCCTCGGCCGGATCTGCCCCGAAAAGCGGGTCGACACCGCGATCCGGATCGCCGCGCAAAGCGGGCTGCCGCTGAAGATCGCCGCGAAGGTCGACAAGGCCGACGCCGACTACTTCAAGGAAGTGATCGAGCCGCTGCTCGGCGAGGCGCATGTCGAATTCATCGGCGAAATCAACGAGGCGCAGAAGCCGGCGTTCCTGTCCGGTGCGAAGGCGCTGCTGTTCCCGATCGACTGGCCGGAACCGTTCGGCCTGGTGATGATCGAGGCGATGGCCTGCGGCACGCCGGTCGTCGCGTTCAACCGCGGCTCGGTGCCGGAGGTAATCGAGGACGGCGTGACCGGCTTCATCGTCGAGGACGTGCAGGGCGCGGTCGGTGCGCTGCACCGGATCGACAGCCTGTCGCGCGACGCGATCCGCGCGCGCTTCGATACGCGCTTCAGCTCGAAAGCGATGGCACGGCGCTATGTCGAAACTTACGAATCGCTTTGCGCGACGGCAAAGCGGCCGACCTTGCGTCGCGTCGCGAGCGCGTGACGGCGAAATTCGTCAGAAATATTCGGTGAAATTCGCGCCGAAATCGGCGCGTAAAACCCAAAGGCGCCAAAGAGCCGCAGTCGATGCGGCTCTTTCTTTTTGTGCGCTCATTCGATCAGGAAACGATCGCGGTTTTTCCCGACGATCCAATTCGGCGGCTTGCCGCGCCCGCTCCAGGTTGCACCCGACTTCGGGTCGCGGTATTTCGGAGGCAGCGGTGCCTTTTTCGGCGGACGGCCGCGCCGCGCGCGCTCCGCGAAGCCCAGATCCTGGGCCGTCAGGCCATATTCGGCAATCATTCGCTGGACGTCGGCGATCACCGCCGCCACTTCCTGGCGACGCACGTCATCCGCCTGGGCCTGCAGATCGGCGATCTGCGCCTTGAGCTTCGCGTATTGAGACATTTTTCGGCTCCCTTTTCCATGATGCGGCGCCGGCAGTTCCGGCCGGAACGCCAACACCCGTTACGTCATCCGCACTGCCGCCCTGCCCTTCAAAATTAATGCTGCCATCTTTAACCGAATCGGCTATATCGAGAATGCGGACTTATTCTAATAAAAGCCATTCGTCAGCCATTCGAATTTAACAATCGTTGACCCTCACCCAGCCGATTCATTTCCTATAATCCAGACCAATTCGGGGTGACGGAATAAATCATCCGGTCATCCGTTTGTCTTCAACCCACTTGAACGGGATCCTTACATGAATCTTTCTCAGCGTCTGGCTGCAGAGGTATTCGGCACGTTCTGGCTGGTGCTCGGCGGGTGCGGAAGCGCCGTGCTGGCCGCAGCCTTTCCGGGCCTCGGCATCGGCTTCGCCGGCGTCGCGCTCGCCTTCGGCCTGACCGTGCTGACGATGGCATTCGCGATTGGCCATATTTCGGGTTGCCACCTGAATCCGGCCGTCAGCGTGGGCCTGACGGTCGCCGGCCGCTTCCCGGCACGCGATCTCGCGCCGTATATCGTTGCGCAGGTCGTCGGCGCGACGCTCGGTGCGTTCGTGCTGTACCTGATCGCGACCGGCAAGCCGGGCTTCGACGTCGTCGGCAGCGGCTTTGCGACGAACGGCTTCGGCGAGCGCTCGCCCGGCCACTACTCGCTCGGCGCGGCGTTCATCTGCGAAGTCGTGATGACGGGCTTCTTCCTGTTCGTGATTCTCGGCGCCACCGACAAGCGCGCGCCGGCCGGCTTCGCGCCGATCGCGATCGGCCTGTGCCTGACGTTGATCCACCTGATCTCGATCCCGGTCACCAACACGTCGGTGAACCCGGCCCGCTCGACCGGCCCCGCGCTGTTCGTGGGCGGCGAGGCGATCGGCCAGCTGTGGCTGTTCTGGGTCGCGCCGATCATCGGCGCGGCAATCGCGGGGATCGTCTACCCGCTGATCGCGGGGCGCGACGATGCCGTCGGCCTCGTGCCCGCATCCGCTCGCACCAGCGAATAAAACACTACGGGGTCACGCGAGCAGAGCAGCGAGCCTCACGCTGTCGAACAACATCGAGGCAGGTAATTTGAACGGGCGCCGCTGGCGCCCGTTTTTCATGGCCGCTCAGGAAGCGGTGACGCCGTCGAGCGTGCCTTCCAGCGCGAACAGCGTGCGCAGGTGGCGGGCGACGCCCGCATCGAAGTTGTTGCCGATCCGCGGGATGTGCGGCAGGTGCGCGATCAGGTCGGGGTTCGCGTTGTTCATCATGAACGCGTGGCCGGCCGTTTCGAGCAGGTCGATGTCGTTCATGTTGTCGCCGAACGCGATGCAGTGGCCGGCGTCGACGCCGAGTCGCGCGAGCACCGTACGCAGCGCGCGGCCCTTCGACACGTTGGCGGTCATCACTTCGAGACAGTCGGGCAGCGAGTACGTGACGTACAGCGCATCGCCGAACCGCACGCGCATCTGCTCTGCAACCACCGCCAGATCGGCCGGCTCGCCGATGTACAGCACCTTCGCGATGTCGGCGCCGTCGTGCGCGGCCATGTCGATCACGTCGTACCGGAAGCCCGAATCCTGGTGGAATTCGAGCAGGTGCGGCGCGTCGCGGTCGATCAGCCAGCCGCGGTCGGTGAACAGGTTGACGATCACGCGCCCGTGCGCGCCGGTCACGTCCGGCTGCACAAGGCCGCGGACGATCGCGGGATCGATGTCCTGCGCATGGATCGCCGTGTCGTCCGGCGCATGCACACGCGCGCCGTTCGACGTGATCAGGTACGGCCGGATGCCCAGCACGTCGCGGATGCCGGCGACGTCCGCGTAGTGACGCCCCGTCGCGATCACGAACTGCAGGCCGTCGCGGTCGAGCCGGCGGACGGTCTCGATCGTGTACGGATCGAGCTGGTGGTCGCTGTTCAGCAGGGTGCCGTCGAGATCGGTGGCGATGACTTTGTACATGGGGGTTGGGGGAGTGGCGCGCAGGACGCTGCGGAGCCGCCATTTTAACGTCGTGCCCGGGGGCGCGCCGGGTGGCTGGGAAATGGGGGCGGGTTTCAGGCCGTTCGGGTTTCGGTGCGTCGCTGGTTCGGCTGGGGCAGGCTGTTCGCTCGGTTCGCTCGGTCCGCTCGGTCCGCTCGGTCCGCTCGGTCCGCTCGGTCCGCTCGGTCCGCTCGGTCCGCTCGGTCCGCTCGGTCCGCTCGGTCGCTCGGTCCAGTTTGCCCGCTCAACGTGCCCGTCCGTCGCTTTACCCGATCGGTCCGCCCGGCCGGCTCAACCCACTCATCGCACGCCGCCCACGCGCCCCTCTCACCCAGCTTCAGCCGCCCTCAACGCCTGCAGCGCGAGCCGCAACGCGCCGTGCGCGGAATCGTCGAGCGGCGCGCGCAGCCGCGCCGCATGGCGTGCCGGCACGGCCGGTGCCAGCGCGTCGGCCAGCCCGCCGCACAGCGCGACCGGCAGCGCCTGCTGCGGATCGAGCGCGTCGATCATCTTGCCGATCTCGTCGCCGGCCTGCGCGATCAGCGCCGCCGCATAAGGATGGTCGCGGTGCGCGAACACGATCGGCGCGAGGCGCGCGTAGATCGTCTGGTTCGCATCGCACGACCACTGGACGAGCGCGTCGCGATCGTGCGCGCCCGTTTCCGCGAGCAGCGCGCCGGCAAACGCGTCACGCGGCACGCGGCCGTCGAGCGCCTGCTGCGCGTACGCGAGCGCGCGCATGCCGAGCCACGCGCCGCTCGCCTCATCGCCGGACGGAAAGCCGAAGCCGCCCGCGATGCGGCAGTCGCCCGCCGCGTCGAGCGCCGCCGCGATGCTGCCCGTACCGAGCGCGACGATGAGCCCCGGCGCACCGCCGTGCGCGCCGACGACGGTCGTATAGGCGTCGCTCTCGATCGCCAGCGCGTCGAGCGGCGCCTGCGCGCGGAACGCGGCGAGCCACGCGGCATTGTTGACACCCGCGAGCCCGCAGCCGAGCGCGCACTGCGACCAGTCGAACGCGAGCCCCGCCCGCGTGAATGCGTCGGCACAGGCCGCGCCGATCGATGCCCACGCGCGCTCGATGCCGAGGCCGAGCCCCGACGGGCCGCCGCGCCCCTGCGCGAGTTCGCGCCCGTGCCGGTCGGCGAGTACCGCGCGGGTGCCCGTGCCGCCGCCGTCGATGCCGATCGCAAAAAGGAATGCCGTCATGCGTTGATCCTGCTGATTCGAACAGGCGCCAAGCTTAACCGGATCGGTGCCGCGCGCCCATCTGCCGTTCGGCCAGCTATACCGTGAATGGGCCTTCCGCTATGCTGGCACGATCGAATCGACACTGGAACGAGGCCGGCGATGTCGCAGCGGTGCAACTGGGTAAAGACGGAAGCGGACGCTCACTATCACGATACCGAATGGGGCGTGCCGTCGCATGACGATCGCCACCTGTTCGAAATGCTGATTCTGGAAGGCGCGCAGGCGGGGCTGTCGTGGTCGACGATCCTGAACAAGCGCGCCGGCTATCGCGAGGCGTTCGCCGACTTCGATGTCGACGCTGTCGCGCGCTTCACGCCGAAGCGCATCGAGAAGCTGCTCGAGAACCCCGGCATCGTCCGCAATCGCGCGAAGGTCGAATCCGCGGTGACCAATGCACGGGCCGTGCAGCGCATTCGCGAGGATCACGGATCGCTCGCGCAATTCCTGTGGTCGTTCGTCGACCACACGCCGGTCCAGAACGCGTGGCAGTCGTATCGCGACGCGCCCGCATCGACTGCCCAGTCGGATGCGCTCAGCAAGGCGCTGAAGGAGTACGGCTGCAAGTTCGTCGGCTCGACGATCTGCTATGCGCTGATGCAGGCAACGGGGATGGTCAACGATCATGAGACCAGTTGCCCGTGTCACGCCCAATGCGCGGCGCTCGGCGGCAAGCAGCAGCCGGCACGGCGCCGCAAGGCGGGCTGACGGCGACGAAGCTCACGGGCCGGTCGGCTTGGCGCGCACCGGCACGTCAGCACGCGCCGCCAGGTGATCCGCGCAAGGCGAGCCCGAACGCGGCGCCGATTTCCCGGTGAGCACGTCGGCAGCCTTGCCCGTTGGCTGCCGGCGGAACCGCCGTGCGGCCGTGCGGCCATTCGACCGTCTGGCAGTCGATCGGCCACTTTTCCGCCACGATCTGCAATCTTTTCCGGCCCCGAAAAGCAAAACGGCGGAGCGGCTTCTTTCGAAGCACGCTCCGCCGTTTCGCGGCGAACCGTAGACGCTCTTAGTGGAGCTTCTTCGGCAGCATCTGGCTGCGCAGGCGCTTGTGCAGGCGCTTGACGGCTGCTGCCTTCTTGCGCTTGCGGACTGCGGTCGGCTTTTCGTAGGACTGGCGTTCGCGCAGTTCAGCGATCAGGCCATTTTTTTCGATAGCACGGCGAAAGCGGCGAATCGCCACTTCGAACGGCTCGTTTTCCTTCAGAAGAATCGTCGTCATGTCGTTCCTAAATTGCTTAAACGGTCAAAAACGTAGCGGCCAAGCGCCACGCACCGGCCATCCGGGCGTCCCCACAACAGGCGAAACGAGCGGAAATACGGCCTCGGAGGCCGGAAAAGAGAGGCACAAAGCACCGCGGGTACGCTTCACAAGCCGCGTGCAGCGCCGCGTTTGACTGCCAGCAGGAATGCCGAGACGGCATAGGCGTGACAGAAAATCTCAATTCAGCCCGCCATGATATCAGGTAAACATAGCTTCGCCTACCGGTTTACCACTTTTCCGTCGCAATCACGCATCGCAGGCGTTCGAACGCCCGTCCAGCCTTGCCGCGCGCCGTTCGGGCCCTTTAAATGCGCGCCAGACTCTACCCAAACGCACCCAATGCCCCTGGTGCTTCCCCACTATAAAAAATAGAGCCGAATCTTCGGCGCCCCCTCCAATTTGGTTTCGAACCACCGAGGTCTGGTTCTGAGGCGGCCGGCACTGCATGCACGTATCCATTGGTACCAGCAGGGCTTTGCGTGCTTACCTACTAACAACAAAAAAAATCGGCTGCCGGCTGCAAACCGAGCGACTACCGCGCCGCCTGCCATCTCCCAACCGATCCGTACCGCCCCCAACCTAAAAATGTGGTTGATGTCCGCACCTCGCCGGAACGCGATCCGCGTCCAGTCATTGCTTCAGCTTCAACAGTATTCCTTGTCAAAACCGAATCTGCCACGGGTCTCGCTGGACCACGCGCGGAATTCAACAGGCCAGCCGCACGTCCGATGCGGCATCGTCGGTACGTCAACCGGCTGCCGCGTGGGAGCGCCGCAGGTCCTCACACCGAACGAACGAAAGCGCATACGCAGGCGTCGAGGCCATGCTTGGCAAACCACAGAGCCAGTTCGGCCAGCCGGTACGCCAAAGCAACTTCGCATCTGCCCCTAAAGTTTCGTCGCATGGTCGCCGACAACCAGGAAAGGCGGGCGATGCAGGATGCCAAAAAGCGCGACGCCGAACACGAAACAGCCAAATTTAAACCGGGCGTTTTCCAAAAACGAGGATAGAAATGCTGAATATCAACACCAACCTTTATTCGCAAACGGCGCAAACCAACCTGTCGAATACGCAGAACGCGCTGTCGCAGGCAATCAACCGCCTGTCGTCGGGCAAGCGCATCAACTCGGCAGCAGATGACGCAGCCGGCCTCGCGATCTCGACGACGATGACGGCGTCGATCAACGCGTACAACCAAGGCGTCGCGAACGCGAACAACGCGGTGTCGATGGCTCAAACTGCTTCGAGCGGCCTCTCGGCAATTACCGCCAACCTGCAACGTATCCGCCAACTGGCAGTTCAGGCTTCGGACGATTCGATCGGCTCGGCTGCAGCCAACAATCTCGACACCGAAGTGCAAGCGCGTATTACCGAAATCGGCCGGATTACCAGCCAAACGACGTTCAACGGCATCAACTTGCTCGACGGTACCGCGAACGGCAGCGCGGTGCTGAATTTCCAGATCGGTGAAAAATCTGGCCAACAACTGTCGCTGGATCTGACTGGCAAGTACGATACGGCGACGCTCGGCCTGACCGGCAACGTCAAGACCTACGCCGCCGCGCAGACGATGATGGACACGGTCGACACGGCGCTGACGACGATCAACACCGCACAAGCTCAGCTCGGTTCGGACATCAACATCTACCAGGCAGCGATCTCGCAAACGACTGCGCAATCGACCAACCTGAACGCAGCCAGCGCACAGATCACCGACGCGAACTTCGCACAGGAAACCGCCAACCTGTCGAAGGCTCAAGTGCTGCAGCAAGCTGGCATCTCGGTGCTCGCGCAAGCGAACTCGATGCCGCAGCAGGTTCTGAAGCTCCTGCAATAAGGGCTAGATAACGCGCCACGTCACGCATTCAAGAAATGCGTGACGTGGCGGTCAATACGGATGCCAAAGAAAGAATGCTTATCCGAGGGCTCGCCTTCAGATAAGCATTTTGCGCATCGTGCGGCACATCGGCGCCGCCACGCCAATGCGCCCGGCGGCGCACTTTTTACCAGACGGAGTCCTCGATGTCGACGACGAACATTTCCAGCACCACGGCCAACAGCGCGCTGACACAGGCGGCGCAGTCCATCATCAGCGGAGTGACGAACTCGAACACGGACACGTCCGCACTCGTTTCCGCGATGGTTACGGCCAAGATGGCCGCACAGACCACGCAGAACGTCAACCGGCAAAATCTCGACAACACCACGCTGTCGGCCATCGGCTCGCTCAAGTCGGCACTGTCCTCCCTGCAATCGGCGCTGTCCGGGCTCACCGACGGATCGGCTCTGGCGAAAACCACCGCCACCGCGAGCGGCAGCGGCCTGAGCGCCACCACGTCGACGGGCTCGGTCGCCGGCAGCTATTCGATTGCGGTAACGCAAGTCGCCACCGCGCAGAAGCTTGCACTGACAGCGGGCGTGCAGCCGTCCACCAAACAGCTCGGGACGGGCAGCCTCACCATCACGCTCGGCAGCGGCGCGCCGATGACCGTCGGAATCAACACCGGCAACAACACGCTCGCGGGCATCGCCAGCGCAATCAATTCGGCGAGTGGCAATCCCGGCGTGACCGCCACCGTCGTTACCGGCACGGATGGGTCGCACCTCGTGCTGACCTCGAACGTGACAGGGGCGGCGAACACGATCCAGGTATCGACCAATTCGACAGACGGGCTGGCCAGCCTCGCGACCGTCGACAGCTCGGGCGTCGCAACAAACAACTACGTCGAGAAAAACAACGCACAAGACGCGATGCTCAGCATCGACGGCATCACCAATATCCAGAGCGCCAGCAACACGATCACCGGCGCCATTACAGGCGTGACGCTCAACCTCGCCACGTCGGCGGCAAACACGACCCAAACCCTCACGGTCGCGGCGGACAACACGTCAGCGACCAACGCGATCAACGGCTTCGTCTCGGCATACAACTCATTCGTGAGCACCGCATCGTCGCTGTCGAGTTTCGACTCGACCGCCGCTGCCGGCAGCCAGGGCGGGCCACTCATCGGCGATTCGATGCTGAATTCGATCGTCGGCTCGCTTGCCACGGCCCTTTCCAAGGGCGTAACAAGCGGCAGCAGCACCGTGAGCCTGAGCGCGCTCGGCATCAACCTGACGCCGAGCGGCACGCTCAGCGTCGATAGTGCGGCTTTGTCGAACGCCCTGACGCACAATTCGGCCTCGGTAGCGACCGCCTTCAACGCGACGAATGGCATCGGCGCAGTGCTGAACAACAACATCACGTCGTATCTGCAGACGGGTGGGATCATCGATACGCGCGTCAACGCGCTGAACAGCGACCTCGCCGACGCGAAGACGCAAGCGAAGACCCTGCAAGCGTATGCGAATCAGTTGACCGATCAGTACAATGCGCAATTCACCGCCCTCAATACGCTCATGGCGCGGATGCAGAACAACTCGCAGTATCTGACGCAGTTGTTCGGCGGCACCAATAGCGCCGGCGCACTCGCCACCAACAAGTCATAAGGCCCACCGGATGTATCGAGCCGCGCGGTACTTTTGAAATGGCACTGGAGTGATCGTCACGATGGATCAACCCACATTACTCGCACGCGTGTGGCAACTGACGCAGGCAATCGAACATGCCGCGACGATGGCGGACTGGTGCGGCGCGGCGCGTCTCGCGGAAGCGCGCTCGCCCCTGCTGATGTCGCTGAGCGCACCGCAAACGCCCGATGCGCTGGCGATCATCCGCCGCATACAGGCGATCGACACAGCCATCGCGGCCGACGCGGAAACGACGCAGCGGGAGTTGCATGCGGAGTTTCAGGCCGCACTCGGACGGACCGAAGCTGCCGGCCGATATCAGCAGATCGCGCAACTGTAACTGCATTGCCACTGCATTGCCGCCAGGTACGTCGCGAGCGGCACTTCGCGCCGGACATTTACCTCCGGCCCGGCCATTCATCGCTTCGTTGCGATGAACGGCGTGCTCCGCACTAGCTCACCGACACCTCATCCCGCGCATGTTTGGCACACATCGTGATGAACGTTTCTTCCAGATTACGGGCAAAGCCGTGGGGTCACATAGCGACGAAGCGAGCAGACGGTCGCGCAGCTCGTACGAAACGCCAAGGTATAGGCGCGAGCGAGGGACATGACTGCAGCGAAATTGCAGCAAAAAATCAGAAAAACCGTGGAAAAAGTACTGCCTGACAAGCTCGCACCCAGCGCAAGCCCTTGATTTATATAGACTTTCTTGGCGCGCCCGGCTGGGATCGAACCAGCAACCCCTGCCTTCGGAGGGCAGTACTCTATCCATTGAGCTACGGGCGCATATGACAGTGACGACAGTGAAACGACCCCAATAAACCGGCCGCCCACCATTGACAAGACCGCAAGGATACCCGGTTTCCCAAAACGCGTCCACCTTGCCTGCCGAAACCCCGTCAGGCCCGCAATTCGTGCGGGTAAACACGCGCCTTCGCGCCGCTCGCCGTGATGTAAACGTTCCGTCTATAATCGTCCGGACTCATTGGATCGCCAGCCATTTTGCCGTTGCACCGCGCTCACAATTCCTAATCACGGAGACGAGGCAAGCATGAGCGAAGCACCCCACGAATCTCCCGTCAAAACCCCCGGGCAGCTGATTGCCGTCGTCATCGCCTCATTCGCGATTCCGATCGCCCTGATCGTCCTGTTTGCCACTTATGCCAACCATGCGTTCCGTTCGGGCGCGGGCACGGATGCGCTATCCGACGAACAGGTCGCCGCGCGGATCGCACCGCTCGCGAAAGTCGACGTGAAGGACGCCAATGCGCCCCGCACGTACAAGACCGGCGAGGAAGTCTACAAGGCCGTGTGCGTGACCTGTCACGGCACGGGCGCCGCCGGCGCGCCGAAGTTCGGCAACAAGGACGACTGGGCACCGCGCATCTCGCAGGGCTTCGACACGCTGCTGAAAACGGCGCTGTCGGGCAAGGGCGCGATGCCGCCGCGCGGCGGCACGAGCCCCGACGACGTCAGCGACTATGAAATCGCGCGTGCGATCGTCTACATGGCGAACAACGACGGCGCGAACTTCCCCGAACCGGCTGCCCCGGCCGCCAATGCGGCACCGGCGGCGAGCGGCGCGGCGGGTGCGGCAGGCGCTTCGGGCGCCGATGCATCGAACGCGCAGGCCGCCGCTGCAATGGCCGCGATCGCCGCGATTCCGAAGGCCGGCGAAAAGCCCGCGGCCGCGCCGGCCAGCGCCGACGCCGCCTCCGCCGGCAAGGCGCTGTACACGCAGGTCTGCCAGGCGTGCCACGCGGCCGGCGTGCTCGGCGCGCCGAAGTTCGGCAGCAAGGAAGACTGGGCGCCGCGCCTGAAGGACTCGATGGATACCGTCTACAACTACGCGCTGCACGGCAAGGGCGCGATGCCGCCGAAGGGCGGGTCGAGCGCGTCCGACGCCGACGTGAAGGCGGCCGTCGACTACATGGTCAACGCGTCGAAGTAACGCCTGCCGGCCAGAAAAAACCCCCGCGGCGCACACGCATCGCGGGGGTTTCGTTTATCCGGATCGCCGGGGCGTCCGTGCGCCGAGCGCGCCGCCTCACTTCTGCAACAGCGCCTTCAGGCTCGCGAGCCGGTCCTTCGGCGTCATCGGCGCTTCCTCCGGCGTCGGCGGCGGCGCTTCGTCGAGCCCCATCTCGGGAATGAAGCGCGACGGCTCGCACACGACCGTCTCGCGCGCCCGCTTGCGCTTCTTGCACCAGTTCAGGTGGAGGCTGCGCTGCGCGCGCGTGATCGCGACGTACATCAGCCGGCGCTCCTCCTCGATCCGCTCGTTGTCGATCGGGCCGTCGTCCTCGCTGCCGCCGCGGTGCGGCATGATGCCCTCCTCGACGCCGACCAGGAACACGTGCGGATACTCGAGCCCCTTCGACGCATGGACGGTCGACAGCCGCACGGCATCCGGATCCTCGTCCTTGCCTTCCAGCATCGACATCAGCGCGACGGTCTGGATCAGGCCGAGCAGGTTCTTGCCGGTATCCGCAAGCCCGTCCGCGTTGTGGAAGCCGTCGGCCTCGCCGTCGACGGCTTCCGTCTCGGGCTTGGTGCCCTTGCGCTTCAGCCATTCGAGGAATTCGAGCACGTTCTGCCACTTCGACTGCGCCTGCCGCTCGTCGAACGCGTCGTACAGGTAGGCCTCGTAGTGAATGGCCTCCATCATGTCGTCGAGCACGACGGTCGCGGGCTCCTTGTCCGCGCGATCGGTCAGGCGCTGGATGAAGTCGCAGAACATCCTGAGCGGCTCGACCTGCCGCGCGGACAGCCGCGCCTCGATCCCGCCCATGTACACGGCCTCGAACAGCGACACCTTCGCCTGGCCCGCGAACGAGCCGAGCGCCTCGAGCGTCGTGTTGCCGATGCCGCGGCGCGGCGTCGTGACCGCGCGGATGAACGCGGGATCGTCGTCGGCGTTCGCGATCAGCCGCAGGTACGCGCACAGGTCCTTGATCTCGGCCTTGTCGAAGAACGACTGGCCGCCCGACAGCACGTATGGAATCCGCTCGCGCCGCAGCACCTGCTCGAAGATTCGCGCCTGGAAGTTGCCGCGATACAGGATCGCGTAGTCGCGGAACTGCGCGCGCCGCTCGAACTTGTGCGCGGACAGCCGGAACACGACCGATTCGGCCTCATGCTCCTCGTCGTTGCACGGCGTGACGGTGATCGAGTCGCCCATCCCGTGCTCGGACCACAGCTTCTTCTCGAACAGCTTCGGGTTGTTCGCGATCACGTTGTTGGCAGCGGTCAGGATCCGCACCGTCGACCGGTAGTTCTGCTCGAGCTTGATCACGTGCAGCTTCGGGAAGTCCTTGCCGAGCTGCGCGAGGTTCTCGAGCGTAGCGCCGCGCCAGCCGTAGATCGCCTGGTCGTCGTCGCCCACCGCCGTGAACGCGGCGCGCGGGCCGGCGAGCAACTTCAGCAGCTCGTACTGGCACGCGTTGGTGTCCTGGTATTCGTCGATCAGCAGGTAGCGCAGCTTGTTCTGCCAGCGGTCGCGCACCTGCTCGTTCTTCGCGAACAGCTCGGCCGGCAGGCGGATCAGGTCGTCGAAGTCGACCGCCTGGTATGCATGCAGCGTCGCGACGTAGTTGCGGTAGACCAGCGCCGCCTGGTGCTCGTCCTCGTTGGCCGCGATCGTCATCGCCTCCTCGGGCATGATCAGGCCGTTCTTCCACAGCGAGATGGTGCTCTGGATCTTGCGGATCAGGCCCTTGTCGGTGGTGCCGATCTGCTCCTGGATCATCCCGAAGCAGTCGTCCGAATCCATGATCGAGAACTGCGGCTTCAGCCCGACGTGCTCGGCCTCCTGGCGCAGGATCTGCACGCCGAGCGAGTGGAACGTACATACGGTGAGCTGGTTGACGGGCACCTTGCGGCCTTCCTTGCCGGGCGTGGTGAGCGTCTTGCCCTCGAGCAGCTTCGACACGCGCTCGCGCATTTCGGCGGCGGCCTTGTTCGTGAACGTGACGGCCGCGATGTGGCGCGGCTCGAAGCCTTTCGCTTCGATCAGGTGCGCGATCTTCTGCGTGATCACGCGGGTCTTGCCGCTGCCCGCGCCGGCGAGCACGAGGCAGGGACCGTCGAGGTAGCGCACCGCTTCGTTCTGAGCGGAGTTGAGGCCTGCGGACATGATGGCGGATGATGTTGCGGTTGACGGCGAACGCCGGGAGGATGCCGCGCGCGACGGGCCTGGAATGCAGGCGGACACACGGGGCAGGACGCGCATGTTAACACGTCGGCGACGCGCTTTTCGGGAGCGCCGCCGGACGGGGCCGGGCGGGCAGGCCGTCGTTTTCGTCTCCCGGTTCGGCGCTTGATCCGGCCCTCGCTTCCTTGTCCGGACGGCCAATCCGGCCCCATCCACGGCCCGATCGGTCACAATGGGCGACCGTCGCGATGGGAAGTGCCCGGCCCGCACGCCGCAGCGTCGGCCGCCCGGCCTGCCGAGTGCAGCGCCTGCCCGTCCCGCGCCAAATGCCGGCTGCGGCCGCGCATGCGCCGCATCGTGCCGCGCGTTTTGCCGAACGCGCCGGTGTGCGCCGCCGCGCCATGCCAAAATAGCCGGTCGTCCTCGCGCCCCAGCGGCGCGCCCTCTTTTCGTTTCGTACGCAGCCAGGGATTGCCATGTCGTCATTGCTCAGGATTGGTTTGATGGGTTTCGGTTTCGCCGGCGCGACGTTCCACGCGCCGGTGATCGCCACGAGCGGCCGCACCGAGGTCGCCGCGATCGCGACGGGGCAACCCGATCGCGCGCGCGCCGCCTTTCCGGGCGCCCGCATCGTCCCCGATCTCGACACGCTGCTCGGCCTCGACGATATCGACTGCGTGGTGATCGCCACGCCGAACGACACGCACTTCGCGCTCGCGCGCCAGGTGCTCCAGGCCGGCCGCCACGTCGTCGTCGACAAGCCCGTCACGCTCACGGCCGACGAAGCGCTCGCGCTTGCGCGGCTCGCGAACGCGCGCAGCCGCCTGTTCGCACCGTTCCACAACCGCCGCTGGGACGGCGACTTCCTCACCGTGCGCCGCATCGTCGAATCCGGCGAACTCGGCCGGCTCACCTATTTCGCGTCGCACTTCGACCGCTTCCGGCCGACGCCGCGCACGCGCTGGCGCGAGGAGCCCGCGCGCGGCGGCGGCCTGCTGCTCGATCTCGGCCCGCACCTGATCGATCAGGCGCTCGCGTTGTTCGGGCTGCCGGAAACGGTCAGCGCCACGGTCAAGACACGCCGCGACAACGGCACGGCGCCCGATTTCGTGCACCTGCTGCTCGGTTATCCGGACAAGGACGTCGCGCTGCATGCGAGCGCGCTGTCGGCGATCGAGCCCGCGCGCTTCACGCTGCACGGCACGCGCGGCAGCTACCAGAAGTTCGGGCTCGACACGCAGGAAGACCAGTTGAAGGCCGGCCTCACGCCGGATCACGTCGAGTTCGGCGGCGGCAACCCGCCCGGCGTGCTGCGCGTGCTCGACGGCGAGGTCGAGGTCGAGCGGCCGGTGCCGACGCTCGACGGGCAGTACGCGGAGTTCTATCGCGCGCTCGCCGCGTCGGTCCACGACGGCGCGCCGTTCCCGGTCACGCCGCAGGACGCCGTCGACGTGATGACGATCATCGAGCTCGCCGCGCAGAGCGAGCACGAAGGCCGCCGGGTACCGTTCGTGCGTCGCACCGTCTGACGGCCGCCGGCCGGGTCGTCGCCCCGGCCGCAGCCGCCACCTCGCGCCGCGCCGCGCCCGGCTGCGCGCCCCCGTCAGCCGCCACGGCGCCACGATCCCGAACATTCCGTTACAAATGGTGCGGGAACGAAAGTCAGCGGTCGTCCGGTCTGACGCGTTTCTCAAAAAGTCGATCCGACACCAAACCGTCAGGAGAATGTGATGCAACGGTTGATTCGCGCAGCGGCATGCTGCGTCCTGGTTTCCTCGCTCGCGGCCTGCGTCGTGCAGCCGCAGCGGCCGGCCCGACAGGCGCCCCCGCCCCCGCCGCGGCCGAATCCGCAGGTCGTCGCGAACGATCGCCTGCAGGAGGTCCAGGGCCGGATCGACAACCTGCACCGGCGCATCGACGCGCGCGTGAACGGCGGCTACTACCCGCCGCCGTACGGCGCGCAGCTGCACCACCGCCTCGACGTGATCCGCCAGGAAGCGAACGACATGTCGGGCCAGCACAACGGCGGCCTGTCCGGCGACGAGCAGCGCGTGCTGAACCAGGAACTCGACACGGCCGCGCGCGCGATCGGCGAGTAATCGCGGCCATGCCGGCGCCCGCCGGTGCCGGCAGAAGCGGCGGCGCCGCACGCCACCGCTTGTCGCGAAGCGACATTCTTTTGCTCAAATTGACAATGCCCACCCGCTCGCGTACAGTCGCCCGCACGCGTCGGGAGAGCGTGTGACCGCGTAGCAGCAACGCCGGTCGCGCCGCCGAAGGGGCACACCCGCAAACTCTCAGGCAAAAGGACCGACCGCGTCGGGGAATCCCGTCCGCGCATTGCGCGGGCCGCACTCCCCGCACTCTGGAGAGCGGCAGTAGCCCGCAGCACATTGGCTGCGCGGGCAGGCTGCCCACCGAAGGGGCGCGCGTTCGCCGGCTCGTGGCCGCGGCGCAATCTCTCAGGTATCGAGGACAGAGGGGCATGTACCGGATCGTTTCGCAGGCCCCAAGGCCGCGACGGTCGGCACATGGCCGTTCTGACCCGCGCGCAAGCGCCTTGCCTGAGGCCTCGATGACTGCACTGAATCAAACCCCGCTCAACGCCGCGCACCGCGCGCTCAATGCCCGCATGGTCGACTTCGGCGGCTGGGACATGCCCGTCAACTACGGCTCGCAGATCGAAGAACACGAAGCCGTGCGCACCGACGCCGGCATGTTCGACGTGTCGCACATGTGCGTCGTCGATTTCACCGGCAGCCGCGTGCGCGCGTTCTTCGAGCACGCGATCGCGAACAACGTCGGCAAGCTCAAGATCCCCGGCAAGGCGCTCTACTCGTGCCTGCTCAATCCGCAGGGCGGCGTCATCGACGACCTGATCGTCTATTACTTCACCGAAGACTTCTTCCGCGTCGTCGTCAACGCCGGCACGGCCGAGAAGGACATCGCGTGGTTCAACCAGCTCAACGAACAAGGCGGCTACGGCCTGACCATCGCGCCGCGCCGCGATTTCGCGATCGTCGCCGTTCAGGGCCCGAACGCCCGTGAAAAGGTCTGGACGACGGTGCCCGCCGCGCGCGCCGCGACCAGCGAGCTGAAGCCGTTCAACGCCGCGCAGGTCGCCGGCACGCCGTTCGGCGACCTCACCGTCGCGCGCACCGGCTACACCGGCGAAGACGGCTTCGAGGTGATCGTCCCGGCCGTGCACGTCGTAGCGCTGTGGAACGCGCTGCAGCAAAACGGCGTGCGTCCGTGCGGGCTCGGCGCGCGCGACACGCTGCGCCTCGAGGCCGGCATGAACCTGTACGGCCAGGACATGGACGACACCGTGTCGCCGCTCGACGCGGGCCTCGCATGGACGGTCGACCTGTCGGCGCCGCGCGAGTTCGTCGGCCGCGCCGCGCTCGAGGCAAACGGCACGCGCGCCGCGTTCGTCGGCCTGATCCTGCAGAAGGAAAACGGCAAGGCGGGCGGCGTGCTGCGCGCGCACCAGAAGGTCGTCACGCCGCACGGCGAAGGCGAGATCACGAGCGGCACGTTCTCGCCGTCGATGCAGGAGTCGATCGCATTCGCGCGCGTGCCGGCGGCCGTCCAGGTCGGCGACACGGTCCACGTGCAGATTCGAGACAAGCAACTTCCCGCGCGCGTGGTAAAACTGCCGTTCGTGCGCAACGGCAAGGTCCTCGCTGCGTAACGACCGGAAGGCGACCGGGAGGCCGCCTGCCGTGAAGCCGGGAAATGGCGCCCGGCGCAACCACACCCGGCGCGCCCCGGCGGCGCGCCAGCATAACGAACACACCCTTTTATCCAGGAGCATCCGATGAGCAACGTCCCGGCCGATCTGAAGTACACCGACGAACACGAGTGGGTCCGCACCGAAGCCGACGGCACGCTGACGGTCGGCATCACCGATCACGCGCAGAGCACGCTCGGCGACATCGTCTTCCTCGAACTGCCGCAAGTCGGCAAGTCGGTGAACGCGGGCGACGCCGTCGGCGTCGTCGAATCGGTGAAGGCGGCATCCGACATCTACTCGCCGGTGTCCGGCGAAGTCGTCGCCATCAACGAAGAAGCCGCCGACTCGCCGGAAGAAGTGAACAGCGACGCATACGGCGTGTGGCTCTTCAAGATCAAGCTCGCGGCCGGCGCCTCGACCGACAAGCTGATCGACGCTGACGCCTACAGCAAGCTGATCGACTAATTTTCCTTACCCGAACCGCGCGGGGCCGGCCTCGGCCCGCGCGGGACCAGAGTCACGCCATGAAGCTCGAACACCCGGACCGCCTGATGAACCGCACGCCCCTCTCGCTCGCCGCGCTCGAAACGCACGACGCGTTCGCAGAACGCCACATCGGCCCCGATGCCGCCAGCCAGCAGGCCATGCTCGACACGCTCGGCTTCGCGTCGCGCGCCGCCCTGATCGACGCCGTGATCCCGGCCTCGATCCGCCGCGCCGAAACGCTGCCGCTCGGCCCGTTCGCGCAACCGAAGAGCGAGGCCGAAGCCCTCGCCGCGCTGCGCGCCCTCGCGGACAAGAACCAGGTGTTCCGCTCGTATATCGGCCAGGGCTATTACGACTCGCACACGCCGGCCGTGATCCTGCGCAACGTGCTCGAAAACCCGGCGTGGTACACGGCCTACACGCCGTACCAGCCCGAAATTTCCCAAGGTCGCCTCGAGGCGCTCCTGAACTTCCAGCAGATGGTCGCCGACCTCACGGGCCTCGCGATCTCGAACGCATCGCTGCTGGACGAAGCAACCGCCGCGGCCGAAGCGATGACGCTGCTGCAGCGCACCGGCAAGCCGGCGTCGAACGTGTTCTACGTCGCCGACGACGTGCTGCCGCAGACGCTCGAAGTGATCCGCACGCGCGCGCTGCCGATCGGCATCGAGGTCAAGACGGGCCCGGCGGCCGACGCCGCGCAGGCGAACGCGTTCGGCGTGCTGCTCCAGTACCCGGGCGTGTACGGCGACGTGCGCGACTACCGCGCGCTCACCGAAGCGATCCACGCGGCCGGCGGCCATGTGGTCGTCGCGGCCGACCTGCTCGCACTGACCGTGCTGACGCCGCCCGGCGAATGGGGCGCGGACGTCGCGGTCGGCAACACGCAGCGCTTCGGCGTGCCGATGGGCTTCGGCGGCCCGCACGCCGCTTACATGGCCGTGCGTGACGAATTCAAGCGCCAGATGCCGGGCCGCCTGGTCGGCGTGACCGTCGACGCGCAGGGCAAGCCCGCGCTGCGCCTCGCGCTGCAGACGCGCGAACAGCACATCCGCCGCGAGAAGGCGACGTCGAACGTGTGTACCGCGCAGGCGCTGCTCGCGATCATGGCGAGCATGTACGCGGTCTACCATGGCCCGCACGGCCTGAAGACGATCGCGCTGCGCGTGAACCGCATCGCGGCGCTGTTCGCCGCCGGCGTGAAGCAGCTCGGCTTCGCGACCGTCAACGACACGTTCTTCGACACGCTGACGATCGATACCGGCGCACGCACCGCGCAGGTCCACGAATTCGCGAAGGCCAAGCGCATCAACCTGCGTCGCGTGAGCGACACGCAAGTCGGCGTGTCGGTCGACGAAACGACGACCCGCGACGACCTCGCCGATCTCCTCGCCGTGTTCGCGCAGGCCGCTGGCGGCACCGCGCCGGCCGTGGACGCGCTGGACGCGGGCCTCGGCGGCGTCGCCGTGCTGCCGGCCGGCCTCGAGCGCACGAGCGCGTACCTGACGCACCACGTGTTCAACCGCCACCATTCCGAAACCGAAATGCTGCGCTACCTGCGCAGCCTGTCGGACAAGGATCTCGCGCTCGACCGCTCGATGATCCCGCTCGGTTCGTGCACGATGAAGCTGAACGCGACGTCGGAAATGCTGCCGGTCACGTGGCCCGAATTCGGCCGGATCCATCCGTTCGCGCCGGCCGAGCAGACCGTCGGCTACCGCGAGATGATCGACCAGCTCGAGCAGATGCTCGTCGCCGCGACCGGCTATGCGGCCGTGTCGCTGCAGCCGAACGCCGGCTCGCAGGGCGAATACGCGGGCCTCTTGATCATCCACGCATACCACGCATCGCGCGGCGAAGCGCATCGCGACGTATGCCTGATCCCGGCCTCCGCGCACGGCACGAACCCGGCGTCGGCGCACATGGCCGGCATGAAGGTCGTGGTCGTCGCGTGCGACGCGCAGGGCAACGTCGACATCGCCGACCTGAAGGCGAAGGCCGAGCAGCACGCGAACGACCTCGCGGCGATCATGATCACGTATCCGTCGACGCACGGCGTGTTCGAGCAGAACGTCCGCGAGATCTGCGAGATCGTGCATGCGCACGGCGGCCAGGTGTACGTCGACGGCGCGAACATGAACGCGATGGTCGGCCTGACCGCGCCGGGCCAGTTCGGCGGCGACGTGTCGCACCTGAACCTGCACAAGACCTTCTGCATCCCGCACGGCGGCGGCGGCCCGGGCGTCGGCCCGGTCGCGGTCGGCGCGCACCTCGCGAAGTTCCTGCCGAACCAGCGTTCGACCGGCTACGCGCGTGCGGAAGACGGCATCGGCGCGGTGTCGGCCGCGCCGTACGGCTCGGCGTCGATCCTGCCGATCTCGTGGATGTACATCGCGATGATGGGCGCGAAGAACCTGACCGCCGCGACGGAAACCGCGATCCTCAACGCGAACTACATCGCGAAGCGCCTCGCGCCGCACTATCCGGTGCTGTATTCGGGCCCGGGCGGGCTGGTCGCCCACGAGTGCATTCTCGACCTGCGCCCGCTCAAGGAAACGAGCGGCATCAGCGTCGACGACGTCGCGAAGCGCCTGATGGACTACGGCTTCCATGCGCCGACGATGAGCTTCCCGGTGCCGGGCACGCTGATGGTCGAGCCGACGGAATCGGAATCGCAGGAAGAACTCGACCGCTTCATCGCCGCGATGATCGCGATCCGCGAGGAAATCCGTGCCGTCGAGGAAGGCCGCGCCGACCGCGAGGACAACCCGCTGCGTCACGCGCCGCACACGGCAGCCGTCGTCACCGCGAACGAATGGCCGCACGCGTACTCGCGCGAGCAGGCGGCGTACCCGGTCGCGTCGCTCGGCACGAACAAGTACTGGCCGCCGGTCGGCCGTGCGGACAACGCCTACGGCGACCGCAACCTGTTCTGCTCGTGCGTGCCGGTGTCGGACTACGCATAACGCTCGCCGCGCTCCGGAGTCCGGCCGTGACCACACCGCACGCAACCCTCGGTTGCGTGCGGTTTTTGCGTCCGCTGCCTGCCCGATCGATTCACGTTTGCCCGCCAATCCGGCTAACATCACACGCGATCCAGCCAATCAAGGAGTTCCGCATGGTGCGTCCGATGTTTCCGGGCCAGGGTGCCACGCAGGAGCGGCCGCGCACGCGCCGCGTCGTGCCGCTGCTCGTCGCGTCGCTGTCGTTGGCCGCCGGCCTCGGAACGGCCGGCAGCGCGCGCGCGGCGATGAATTTCTGCGCGGCGCCCGCGTTGCAGGCGAGCGAGACGACGCAGGCCGAGCCGGGCGTGCAGGCACTGATCCGCAGCGTCGACGCGCGCATCGGCGAGCAGCCGAAGGCAATGGCGCGCGTGCACACCGAGGGCACGCTGCCGCACGAAGGCATCTACGACCAGAGCGTCGACGCGCTGAAGGACATGGAGCTGATGCGCGATGCCGCGCTCGCGTGGCGCGTGACCAATGCGCCGCGCTACCTGCAGCTCGTCGACCGCTTCCTGTCCGCGTGGGTGTCGACCTATCAGCCGGGCTTCAACCCGATCGACGAGACGCGCTTCGACAGCCTGATCATCGCGTACGACATGACGGCGAGCGCGCTGCCGGTCAAGACGCGTAACGCGACGGCGGCGTTCATCGCGAAGCTCGGCGCCGGTTACGTCGCGCAGATCGACGCGCAGAAGCGCCCGCTCGCCGGCACCTGGCGCAACAACTGGCAGAGCCACCGGATCAAGCTGATCGCGCTGTCCGCGTTCACGCTCGGCGACCGCAAGATGATGAACGCCGCGCAGCGGCTGTTCGTCGAGCATCTCGCCGACAACATCGGCCCGGACGGCAAGACCTGGGATTTCGAGGAACGCGATGCGCTGCATTACGCGGTGTACGACTTGCAACCGCTGGTGACGGCCGCGCTCGCCGCGCGCCGCTTCAACCGCAACTGGCTGCGCGAGCGCGGCGCGAACGGCGCGACGCTCGCGGCCGCGCTCGACTGGCTCGTGCCGTACGCGCTCGGCGAGAAAACGCACGAGGAATTCGTGAATTCGCCGGTGCCGTTCGACGCGAAGCGCCGCGAGGCCGGCTTGCCGGGTTATACGGGGCAGTGGGACCCGAAAAACGCCACCGAACTCTTTCATCTGGCCGCGCGTCTCGACGGGCGCTATGCGCGCGTCGCGCGGCAACTCTCCCCCATGCCGCCCGCATGGCTCGCCGCGTGCCTGCCATTGCAGGCGCGCTAGCATTATTCTTAAAGCAAGGCAGGTATCAAGATGGCAGTCAGCGTGTTTGACCTCTTCAAGATCGGCATCGGCCCGTCCAGTTCGCATACGGTCGGACCGATGCGCGCGGCGCTGATGTTCGTGCAGGGCCTCGAGCGCGACGGGATGCTCGACGCGACGGCCAGTGTGAAGGTCGAGCTGTACGGCTCGCTCGGCGCGACCGGCAAGGGCCACGGCACCGACCGCGGCGTGATGCTCGGCCTGCTCGGCGATGCGCCCGACACCGTCGATCCCGAGACGATCGACGCGCGTCTGGAAGATGTCCGCAAGTCGAAGAAGCTCGCGCTGCTCGGCACGCATCCGGTGCCGTTCGTGCTGAAGGAGAACATCGCGTTCTACCGGCAGGCGCTGCCCGAGCACCCGAACGGCATGAAGCTGCGCGCGTCCGACGCGAACGGCGACGTGCTGGTCGAGCGCACCTACCTGTCCGTCGGCGGCGGCTTCGTCGTGACGGCCGGTGCGCCGAACACGAAGGTGCTGAGCGCGGCCGAGCAGATGACGCATCCGTTCCGCACCGGCGCCGAGCTGCTCGCGCTGACCGAGTCGACCGGCAAGTCGATCGCGCAGCTGATGTGGGAAAACGAGCGCGCGTGGCACACCGAGGAAGAGACGCGCGACGGGCTGCTGAAGATCTGGGCCGTGATGCAGTCGTGCGTGTCGCGCGGCTGCGGGATCGGCAACCCGGAAGCCGACGGCAACCTGCCCGGCCCGTTCCAGGTCAAGCGCCGTGCGCCGCAGCTGTATCGTGCGCTGACCGGCCATCCGGAGCGCGCGCTGCAGGATCCGCTGTCGATGGTCGACTGGATCAACCTGTATGCGATCGCGGTCAACGAGGAAAACGCGGCCGGCGGCCGCGTCGTCACCGCGCCGACCAACGGCGCGGCCGGCATCATCCCGGCCGTGCTGCACTACTACACGCGCTTCACGCCGGGCGCGAACGAACAGGGCGTGATCGACTTCCTGCTGACCGCCGCCGCGATCGGCATCCTGTACAAGCTCAACGCGTCGATTTCGGGTGCGGAAGTGGGCTGCCAGGGCGAAGTGGGCGTCGCGTGCTCGATGGCGGCCGGCGCGCTCGCGGCCGTGCTCGGCGGCACGCCGCGCCAGGTCGAGAACGCGGCCGAGATCGGGATGGAGCACAACCTCGGCCTCACCTGCGACCCGGTCGGCGGGATGGTGCAGATCCCGTGCATCGAGCGCAACGCGATGGCGTCGGTGAAGGCGGTCAACGCGGCGCGCATGGCGCTGCGCGGCGACGGCTCGCACTACGTGTCGCTCGACTCGGTGATCAAGACGATGCGCGAGACGGGCGCCGACATGAAGACGAAATACAAGGAAACGTCGCGCGGCGGCCTGGCGGTGAATATCGTCGAGTGCTGATGCAGGGTCCGGCGGTCATGCGGGTGGATCGATATCCCGCATGACCGTCGGACCCCATCACCGCCATCAATCGTTCAGCCAGTTCTCCAGCCGCAATCCCGGATAGCTGACGAAATCCCGCTCGTTGTTGGTCACGAGCGCGACGTCGAGCGACACCGCATGCGCGGCGATCAGCTTGTCGAGATGATCCTTCTTCCGCCGCTCGACGCCGACTTGCGGATATCGGGCATCACGGCCACTGCCGTCGCGCATGCAGCACGCGGAGGATCTCGACGATCCCTTCGGCCGGTCTGATGCGATACACGAGCACGTGGTTCGGCGCGACCACCAGTTCGCGCGTGCCGGCCACTCGCCCTTGCCGATACAGCTCTGCACGGGCCGGCAACGTGGCGGCCCTTTGTTCCAGCGGTTCGTCGAGTTCGATTGCGGCCTGCGGGTCGTCCTCGCCGATGTAGTCCATGATCGCGGCGCGATCCTCGTACGCCTTCGGATTCCAGTGCAGCGCGAAGGTCAAGAAGCATCCCCTCGCCTGCCCGCGAGCCGTTCACGCAGCTCCGCACGGCGCGACGCGAAGTCGGCGCTCACCTCCTCGTCGGGAATCGACGCGCGCGGGTCGTGCAGCGCCTGCTGCACCTGCTCGCGAAACCAGCGATCGTGGGCCGCCGCCTCGTGTGCCGCCCTCATCGCGGCCGCCCGATCGGGCCGGGTCGCCCGGCCGGCCGCATCCGGGTCGAACTCCGACGCATCCACATCGAAACGGCTGATGCCGATGTCGCGCAGAAAGCCGACCAGCGTTTCAAAGCGGCGAAACACCCGCACGTCGCGTGCAACATCCACGCCCCCGAGCTCCCCACGTTCCGACACTTTTCACCGGCCAGCGTGCCGGCGCCCCGACAACAGGCGTAATCTGTACATCCCGCTACCCAGGGAGACGGCAGCCCATGTCGCATTCCAAGGATCTCGAGCCGCGCGCCACCACCGGCGCGCGACTGCTCGTCGATGCGTTGCTCGCCAATCACGTCGAACGCGTGTTCTGCGTGCCGGGCGAGAGCTTTCTCGCCGTACTCGATGCGCTGGCGGACGACACCGCGCGGATCCAGACGGTCGTCTGCCGCCACGAGGCGGCGGCCGCGAACATGGCGGAAGCGGTCGGCAAGCTGACCGGCCGCCCCGGCATCGCGTTCGTCACGCGCGGGCCCGGCGCGACCCACGCGTCGATCGGCGTGCACACCGCATTCCAGGATTCGACGCCGATGATCCTGTTCGTCGGCCAGTGCGCGCGCGAGCACCTCGACCGCGAAGCCTTCCAGGAAATCGACTACCGCCGGATGTTCGGCCAGATGGCGAAATGGGTCGCGCAGATCGACGACCCGCGCCGCATTCCCGAATACCTGAGCCATGCCTTCCACGTCGCGACGTCCGGCCGGCCCGGCCCGGTCGTGCTCGCGCTGCCCGAAGACGTGCTGTCCGACGCGTGCGCGCCGCAGCCCGTCGTGCCGGCCGCGAAACGCGTCGCGGCGTCGCCGTCGGCCGCGCAGGTCGACGAGCTGCGCGAACGGCTCGCGCGCGCCGAGCGGCCGTTCGCGATCGTCGGCGGCAGCGGCTGGACGCCCGACGCATGCGCGAACCTGCGCACCTTCGTCGAGCGCTGGCAACTGCCGGTCGCGTGCGCGTTCCGCTTCCAGGACACCTTCGACAACGCGCACCCCAACTACGCGGGCGACGTCGGCCTCGGGATCAATCCCGCGCTCGGCAAGCGGATCCGCGACGCCGACCTGCTGCTGGTGCTCGGCCCGCGTCTCGGCGAAGCGACGACGGGCGGCTACACGTTGCTCGACATCCCGAAGACGCGCCAGACCCTGATCCACGTGCACCAGGGCGCGGACGAGCTCGGCCGCGTGTATGCGGCCGACCTGCCGATCGTGTCCGGGATGCCGGAAATCGCGGCGCCGCTCGCCGCGCTCGAACCGCCGGTGCACCCCGCGTGGGCCGGCACGGCCGCCGACGCGCACCGCGCGTACCGCGAATGGCACGCGCCGCTGCCGATGCCCGGCGATGTCCAGCTCGGCGACGTGATGGTGCAGCTGCGCGAGCGCCTGCCGCACGACGCGATCCTGACCAACGGCGCCGGCAACTACGCGATCTGGCTGCATCGCCACTTCGCGTACCGGCACTTTCGCTCGCAGCTCGCGCCGACCAGCGGCGCGATGGGCTACGGGCTGCCCGCCGCGCTCGCCGCGAAGTCGCTGTATCCGTCGCGGGCCGTCGTCGCGCTCGCCGGCGACGGCTGCTTCATGATGGCCGGCAACGAACTCGCGACCGCGATGCAGTACGGGCTGAACATCGTCGCCATCGTCGTCAACAACGGGCATTTCGGCACGATCCGCATGCATCAGGAGCGCAACTATCCGGGGCGCGTGCACGGCACCGGGCTCACGAACCCCGATTTCGCCGCGTATGCGCGCGCGTTCGGCGCGCATGGCGAGACGGTCGAGCGCACCGCCGACTTCGCGCCGGCACTGGAGCGCGCACTGACCTGCGGGCTGCCGGCGCTGATCGAGATCCGCATCCCGCAGGACGCCAGCACGCCGGCCGCGACGCTCGAGCAGATCCGCGAGCAGGGCCGCCGCGCGCGCGGCGCGTGATCATGGAAATGCGCGCCGCGCCGGCCGGCCTCGCGCTGTCGCGCGACGACGCGCTGACGCATCCGGGCACGCTGCTCGCGCCCGACGGCACGCTCGTCGCCCCCTACGACCTCGAGCACGGCGGCGGCCCCGCGGAGGATCACGTGCCGGCCGCACCGGCGCTCGGCCTGCTGCACGCCGCCCACCGGCCGTTCCGGCTCGACTACGGCCGCACGGCGGACGTGTACGTGATCAACGGAATGGGCGTCGCGCTCGGCGACTCGGTGATCGGGCTGACCGCGCTCGCCGCGCTGCGCGCGATGCATCCCGGCCTGCGCTTCACGCTCTACCGGCCGGCCCGCGCGCCGCGCTACGTCGACGCGCTGTATGCGCTCGCCGCCGACGTCGTCGCGCCGTCGCGTGCGCTGCCGTGCGCCGCCGACGCACTGCCCGAGCACGCGCCGCGCATCGATCTCGGCAATCACCTGTACTGGCCCGCTTTCGCGCGACAACCGATGATCGACTTCTTCCTCGACGCGCTCGGCACGGACCCGGCCACGGTGCCGGCCACCGCGAAGCGCAATCGCTGGCTCGCGCGGCTGCCCCTGCCCGCCCTGCCGGCCGAATGGCGGCGGCCGTACGTGCTGTTCTGCCCGAGCGCGAGCACCGCGGTGCGCAGCGTGCCGCCGGCGCTGCGCGCGGCTTTCGTGGAGCGGCTCGCGCGGCGTTACGGGCTGCCGGTGGTCGGCTTCGGCCCCGTCGCGCATCCGGCCTATGTCGACGTGAGCCGCGACGCGGCCGATACCGCGCGCTTCATTGCCTGGGTCAGGGGGGCGAGCGTGCTGTTCGCGCCCGACACGGCCGCGCTGCATCTCGCCGACGGTTTCGACGTGCCGACGCTCGGCTGTTTCACGACGATCGGCCCGGCGCTGCGCGTGCGCGACTATCCGCACTGCGTACCGGTCGCGCTCGATGTGCCGGACGCATTGTACGGGCTGCATCGCAGCGAGCGGCCGGACGACCTCGCGGCGGTCGAAGCCGCTTACCGGGCGATCGACTGGGATGCCTTGCCGTGGCCTGCGCCGCGCGAAGCGGCGGCTACCGCCGGATAGGGATGGAGAAAAGGGAGTCGCCCGGATGACCGGACGCACCGCGGCATCCGCGCGCCGCCGCCCGCCTCACCCGGCCGCCACCGTCACCGCCCGCTCGCGCAGCGTCTCCGACGGCCGCTTGCCGAACAGCCGCCGATAGTCGGTCGCGAACTGGCTCAGGTGCCAGAAGCCCCACGCCTCCGCGACGTCCTGCACCGAACCGGCCGCCCGCCCGCACAGGTCGCGCCGCGCGCCGTTCAGCCGCAGCGTGCGCAGATAGGTCGCGGGCGCCATGCCGAGCACGTCCTGGAAACAGTACTGCAGCGTGCGCCGGCTCACGTGCAACTGCTCGCACAGCTCGGGCACGCCGACCGGGCGCGTGCGGTGTGCGAGCACGTACTCGCGCGCCTGCTCGACGATCCAGCGCCGTGTCGACGGGGCGCCGCCCGCGCCGTCATCAGCCGGTTGCGCGCACGCGTCGAACAGCGCGGCCAGCACCTCGGCCTGCAGGTCGTCGCGCTGTGCGTCGGGCAGCGGCCCGCCCGCGGCCGTCGCGCCGTCGAGGCGGCCGCCGAGCAGCGCACACAGGCGCGCGAGCCGCATATCGCCGATCTGGATCACGCGCTGCGCGAACAGCCGCTCGTCGAGCGCACGGTGTTCGACTTCCTCCGCGTAGCGGCGCAGCACGTCGCCGCGCACGACCACGCCGTAGATCGAGAACTGCGCGGGTGTCAGCAATTCGAATTCGACGTTGCCGGGCCGGAACGCGAGCGCGCCGGGGCCGATGCGGCACGCATCGACCCGCGCGGTGCCGTCGCTCGTCAGCGGGATGCCGAACCAGTACGCGTCGCCGCGCACCTCGCACGCCTGCCGCAGCAGGTGGCTGGTCGATTCGCGAAACAGCTTCATCGTGTCGAGCGGCAGCTCGGTCAGCGTGCCGACGAAGCGGCCGGCCGCGAGCTGGTCGTAGGTCTGCCGCCAGCCGATCAGGTTGCGCGCCTGCTCGTCGGCGTCGTGCGCGACGCTGACCACGGCCTGGCCGGCCAACGCGTCGTCGCCCTGTGCGCTGCACCGCGTGTCCTCGGCCGTCGGCTCGGCCATGCACTCCACTCGTTGACCCATCATGTTCTCCTCACCCGCCCGGGACCACGTCCAACACGCAAGTCCCGTGCCGATCCGCGTTGTCCGGCGACAAGCCCGTCATTCAACGCCGTGCGGCCGATGCGCGCCATGCGGGCGCACCCGGAGGCGGCATGCCGCGCACCGCGCGGGTGCGGCATGCGTGCCGCCGGCAGCTTCGGCGACGCGCTACGCTCCCGGCCGCAACCGCACGACCCGCGTGCCGCAGTTGCCGTACGCCTGCGCGACCGCCAGTTCGACGATCGGACTGCCCGCCGGCCAGGGCGCCGCGTCCGCTTCCGGCAGATCGGTGCGCAACGTCGCGCGGCCGTTGATCCGGTAGCGGATGCCGCGCACGAAATCGATGAACAGCAGCCCGACGCCGCAGCCGTCGCACGCCAGCGCATCGAGCCGGTGGCCGCCGTGCGCCGGCAGCGCGAAGCGCAGCGTCTTCGTGTCGATCACGCGCACGACCGGCCATAGATCGCCGTTCGCGTCGCGCATGCCCTGCACGATGTCGCAGGTCATGCGCGACGGGGCCGGGCCGCCGCTCGTCGTGCCGACGAACATGAACGGCTGCGATTCGACGAACTGGCGCACACCGATGCTCAGCCGCGTCGTCACGACGTCGCTCATCCGCTCGGCTTCGTCGGCGACGCCGAAGCGGTGATGCGCGTCGAGCTCGCCCGCGTGAAACACCGGGTGACGCGGATAGGATCGGGGCAGTTCTGACATGCTGGTTTCCGTCGGGGCCATCGGGGTGCGATACGGGCACGATACGGGCGCGAACGCGCACCGGCCGGTGCGAATGCCGACGCCCGTATCGAAGGTCGGAACACGAAAACGGCGAAGTGCCGGACGAACCGGCGCCAGCGCATTGCCGCCTCGCCGCGGACGCCGCCCGACGGCCGAAGGCTGGACAGCCAGCGCCCGACCGCCGCACCTTCCACGGCAAGCCGGCACCGGACGCGTCGCCGCCGTCCGGCACCGGCCGCCGTACCGGGCAGCGTTGCGCTGCCGCCCGGCCGGCCCCGGCACTTCGCCCCCTGCTGCGGCGATCAGAAGAACCCGAGCGCCTCGGCCTGGTAGCTGACCAGCAGGCACTTCGTCTGCTGATAGTTCGACAGCGCCATCTTGTGCGTCTCGCGGCCGATGCCGGACTGCTTGTAGCCGCCGAACGCCGCGTGCGCCGGGTACAGGTGGTAGCAGTTGGTCCACACGCGGCCGGCCTCGACCTCGCGGCCCATCCGGTACGCACGCGTGCCGTTGCGCGTCCACACGCCCGCGCCGAGCCCGTAGAACGTGTCGTTCGCGAGTTCGATCGCCTCCTGCTCGTCCTTGAACGTCATCACCGACGCGACCGGCCCGAAGATCTCTTCCTGGAACACGCGCATCTTGTTGTTGCCGAACAGCATCGTCGGCTTCACGTAATAGCCCGTGCCGAGGTCGGCGGCCGGTGCCGTGCGCTCGCCGCCCGTCAGGCATTGCGCGCCTTCGTCGCGGCCGATGTCGATGTACGACAGGATCTTGTCGAGCTGCTGCTGCGACGCCTGCGCGCCGATCATCGTCTGCAGGTCGAGCGGGTGGCCGCCCTTGATGCGCTCGACGCGCGCGACGGCCTTCTCGATGAAGCGTTCGTAGATCGATTCCTGGATCAGGATCCGCGACGGGCACGTGCACACTTCGCCCTGGTTGAGCGCGAACATCGCGAGGCCTTCGAGCGCCTTGTCGAGGAACGCGTCGTCCTGGTCGAGCACGTCGGCGAAGAAGATGTTCGGGCTCTTGCCGCCCAGTTCGACCGTCGACGGGATCAGGCTCTCGGCCGCCGCGCGCAGGATGTGCTTGCCGACCGGCGTGGAACCGGTGAACGCGATCTTCGCGATCCGCTTGCTGGTCGCGAGCGCCTCGCCCGCTTCCTTGCCGAAACCGCTCACGATGTTGATCGTGCCGGCCGGGAACAGGTCGCCGATCAACTCCATCAGCACCAGCACCGACGCGGGCGTCTGCTCGGCCGGCTTCATCACCACGCAGCAGCCGGCCGCGAGCGCCGGTGCGAGCTTCCACGCGGCCATCAGCAGCGGGAAGTTCCACGGGATGATCTGGCCGACGACGCCGAGCGGCTCGTGGAAGTGATACGCGACGGTGTTGTCGTCGATCTCGGAGATGCCGCCTTCCTGCGCGCGGATGCAGCCCGCGAAATAGCGGAAGTGGTCGATCGCGAGCGGCAGGTCGGCCGCCATCGTCTCGCGCAGCGGCTTGCCGTTGTCGATCGTCTCGGCCACCGCGAGCAGCTTCAGGTTCTTTTCCATCCGGTCGGCGGCGGCGAGCAGCAGGTTCGCGCGCTCGGTGACCGACGTCTTGCCCCACTTGCGGCGCGCGGCGTGCGCGGCATCGAGTGCGACCTCGATGTCGTCGGCGCTGGAACGCGGCACGCGGCAGAACGGTTTGCCGTTGATCGGCGACACGTTCTCGAAATACTCGCCCTTCACCGGCGGAACCCACTTGCCGCCGATGTAGTTGTCGTACTGCTGACGGTACGGGTATTCGACGTCGAGGCCCAGTTGTTTCAGGTCAAACGGGTTCATACATGTCTCCTGTTCATCGTGCTTGTGTGAATGCAGCGCCGGTTGGATCGCGCTGCACGGTTTACGCAACATGCGTGCCAAACCGGGCGAGAACGGAACAGGAGCGGTGCGTCCGGGCGCCCGCCGGGGGCGATGCCGGCGCACCGAACACGAGTGTCCCGATTCTGAACACCGGGACGGCACAGCGGGTACGACGGGTGTTCGGATTTTTCACAGCGCAGCTGCGCACGCACCGCTGCGCGCCACGCTCGCCACATGGCATGTCGCTTGCGTGCGGAACGCGGATCCGCACGCATCGGCCACGCGCCGACCGAACCATGAACCAACCGGGCCCCTTGAGCGACGATGTCGTCGCGTTCATCCATGAACAGGCATTCCTGATCGTCGCGACCGCGAACGCGGCGGGCGACGCCGACTGCTCGTATCGCGGCCGGCAGCCGCGCGCGGACGGTTCGTTCGCCCCGCTCGTCGACCTGCCCGATCGCCGCACGCTCGTGCTGCCCGACTTCGCGGGCAACAACCTGTTCAACACGATCGGCAACCTGCTCGTGAATCCGGCGATCGCGCTGCTGTTCGTCGATTTCGTCCGGCAGACGACGTGGCTCGTGCAGGGGCGCGCGACGATCGACGAAGAGGCGGGAAGCCGCGCGCAACTGTGGCCGGATGCGCTGCGTTATGTGGTCGTTGACGTGGAAAGCGCGCACGCGCGGGCCGATGCGGAATTGCCGCCGCTCGTGCTGGCGTAAGGCGCCGCACCATGCCGTCGTTGCGGCAAGGCGCGCGTGCCTGGGCCGGTGAGGCGCTGCGGCCGCTCGTGCTGGCGTGAGTCGCCGCACCATGCCGCCGTCGCGGCAAGGCGGGCGCGCATGGGCCGATGAGGCGCTGCGGCCGCTTGCGCAAACGTGACGCGCCGGGTGAGTCGTCGGTGCAGGAGCGCGCCGGCGCCGTTCCCGATGAGCGTGTGCCCGGCGACGCAACGCTCTACGGTCATTCGCGCGCGGGGCCGATCGTCGGTACGCGGATTCGCGCCATCGCAAAATGCCCGGGCGCGCGGTCCGCGATTGTCGACCTGCACGCCCCCGACGACGCCCCGCTCACCGCACACTCACCGCCCGCTTGCTTCCACGCAAGCCGGTTCGGTCCGGCGACGCGCCCGCGCGTCGGTATGCGCCGGTTCGCCGTCATCGCCGCGCGCTTCCGCCACTGCCGGCCGTGCACCGAGAAACGCGAACACCACCACCGCACACAGCACCGTGACGACCGCGAGCCCGATCAGCAGCCGATCGAATGCATGCACATAGCTCGCGAGCAGCGCCGCACGACCGACGCCCGGCAACCCGGCCGCCGCACCGGCGAGATCGCCGGTCGCGAGGCGCGCGGCCGCCCGCAGCGTCGCGTCGGATGTTCCCGTCGCCGCCTGCCGCAAATCGGCGTGCGCGAGGGTCGCCAGCACCGCGCCGGCGATCGCTAACGCGATCCCTTCGCCCGCAACGCGCGTCGTGCTGAAGATCCCGGTCGCCATCCCCGCGCGCTCCTTCGGCACGACGCTGACCGACAGCCCGTCCATCAGCCCCCACGGCATGCCGGCCCCGACGCCGATCGCGAGCATCGGCGCGATCGCCGCCGGCCCCGCGCCGCCGCGCAGCGCGACGCCCAGCCATACGAGGCCCGCCGCCGCGAGCAGGAGCCCGAGCCCCGAGATCACGCCGGCCGACAGCCAGCGCGTGAGCGTCGCCGCGACGAGCGGCACGACGAGCATCGGCGCGGAGATCGCGAGCATCAGCCAGCCCGCGTCGATTTCGCTGAAACCGTCGATGCCGATGAAGCGCAGCGGCAGCACGACGAGCAGCACGATGTAACAGCAGCAGGTCGACACCGGCAGCACCTGCACGCCGACGAAGCGCGGAATCCGGAACAGCGAGAGGTCGAGCATCGGCCGCGCGACGCGCGTCTCGATCGCGACGAATGCGCACGCGCCGAGCGCCGCGCCCGCCAGCAGCACAACGACGAGCGGATGCGTCCAGCCGCGCGCGGGTGCCTCGATCACGCCGAACGTGAACAGCGTGAGCGCGGCGGTGAACGCTGCGGTGCCGGGCCAGTCGAGCCCCGTCGCGTGCGGATCGCGCGACTCGTGCATGCGTGGCAGCCCGAACCCGAGCGACAGCGTGCCGGCCGCCGCGCCCGTGACGAAGATCGCGCGCCAGCCACCGTGCGCGATCAGCGAGCCGGCGAGCACCGGCCCGAACGCGAGCCCGATGCCGAAGGTCGTGCCGAGCAGGCTGAACGCACGCGTGCGCGCCGCGCCGTCGAACTCCTGCGCCAGCGCGGCCGTGCCGCCCGCGAGCGCCGCGGCCGCCGCGAGCCCTTGCGCGCCGCGCAGCAGGTCGACCGCGAGCATCGACGGCGCGAACGCGAGCGCAACCGACATCAGCGTGAAGCCGCCGACGCCAATCGCGAACACGCGCTTGCGGCCGAACTGGTCGGCCAGCGCGCCCGCCGCCATCAGGAAACTGCCGAACGCGAGCATGAACGCGTTGGTGATCCAGTTCATCGCGACCGGGCCGCCGTGCAGGTCGCGGCCGATCGCGGGCGTCGCGACCGCGCCGCCCGAAAACGACAGCGGCAGCGCGACGGCGGCCATGCAGACGGCGGCCAGCACCCACGCGCGCCGGCGTGCCGATGTGGCTGAATCGGCTGAAAACGGGTGATCCATCATTGCTCCTCGAAAAGCCGGCGCGGATGCGCCTCAAGCGCGATCAAGGATAATTTCGATTCAATCACCGAAAAACAATGCGTTGCTCCGTATATAACGGACTAAAATTCCTCAATTCACCGCATCGCATCCGCTCGGCCGCCTACGTCGATGGAAAACCTGAACGGCATCGCCGCCTTCGTCCGCACCGCCGAAGCGCTCAGCTTCGTCGCGGCCGGCCGCGCGCTCGGCATCTCGGCGTCCGCCGTCGGCAAGACGATCGCGCGGCTCGAGCAGTCGCTCGGCGTGCGCCTGTTCAACCGCACGACGCGGCGCGTCACGCTGACCGACGAAGGGCGCCATTTCTACGAACGCTGCCAGCGGATCCTCGAGGATTTTCGCGATGCGGAGGCGACCGTGACGGCCGCCGCGCAGCGCCCGCGCGGCAAGCTGCGCGTGAGCCTGCCGGTGATCGGCTACCGGTTCCTGCTGCCGGTGCTACCCGAATTCAGGCAGCGCTATCCGGACGTCGAGCTCGACCTGGATTTCAACGACCGGATGGTCGATGTCGTCGAAGGCGGCTTCGACGCGGTGATCCGCAGCGGCCCGCTGTCGGATTCGAGCCTGATGTCGCGGCGGCTCGGCCCGTTCGCGTTCGTGCTGTGCGCAACGCCCGCGTATCTCGCGCAGGCTGGCACGCCGCGGGCGCCGCGCGATCTCGAAGCGCACGATTGCGTGCGCTACTGTTTCCCGACCACCGGCAAGCTGCAGGACTGGGCGCTCGCCGCCGACGACGGCACGCCGCTGAAGCTGCGCACCGCGATGACCTGCAACAACATGGAAGCGCTGCGCGGCGCGGTGATGGCGGGGCTCGGCATCGGCTACATGCCCGATTTCCTCGCGCGCGACGCGCTGGACACGGGCGCGCTCGTCACGGTGCTCGACGACTACCGGATCGCGCCGGGGCAGTTCTCGATCGTGTGGCCGTCGAGCCGGCAGCTGTCGCCGAAGCTGCGCGTGTTCGTCGACTTCCTGTGCGAGCGGCTGTTCAAGTAGACGGACGGCGCGGTCGCGCCATCGATCCTCATCAATCCGCGCCGATCCGCTCCGCTTCCGCCTGCGGCAACAGCGCATCGCTGTCGTCCTTCAGCCCGACGCCCGTGAGGCCGAGCCGGCGCGCGTGCGTCATCAGGTAATGCAGCTTGTGCGCGGCCGCGGCATGCGGCAGCCCTTCGGGCCGCACGTTCGAGATGCAGTTGCGCAGTGCGTCGTGGCAGCCGACCTTCGGCGCCCAGGTCAGGTACACGCCGAGGCTGTCCGGCGAGCTGAGCCCCGGCCGTTCGCCGATCAGCATCGCGACGACCTGTGCGCGCAGCAGTTCGCCGATCTCGTCGCCGAGCGCGACGCGCGCCTGCGTCGCGACCACCACCGGGCCGATCCGCCAGCCGTCCGCTTCGAGCCGCGGGCACACGGCCTGCAGCAGCGGCAGCGCCTGCTTCGCGGCCGCGAACGCCGACAGCCCGTCGCCGACCACGAACACCACCTCCGGCGCGTCGTCGAGCGCCGCGCCGTAGCCGGCCAGCAGCGCGCGTCCGTCATCGGACAGCTTGCGGCCGAGATCGGGCCGGCGCAGGTAGTGCTGGCGGTCGGGCGCCGCGCTCTGCACGCCGAGCGTCGCGAAGCCGGCCGCGTCGATCTCGCGGCGCAGCGCGTCCGCGTCGAGCGGCTGGTGCACCGCGTCGCGCGCCTGCGCGTGCGACAGGTTGAACGCGAGCAGCGGCGCGGTCGGCAGGCTGCTGCCCGTGCGGCCGAGCGCGATCCGCGCGTTCGTGAACGACTTCAGCTGCGCCCACGGGTTCTTTTCGACGGCGTCGCTCATGCCGAAATCCCCATCCAGTCGTTCGCGCCCGCGAGCAGCGGCACGCGCGCGCTCGCGGCGCGCAGCGCGCCGTGCGCGTCGGCGATCTCCATCGTCTCCAGCCATTCCTCGAACTCGGGCGCGCGGCGCAGGCCGAGCACCTCGCGCACGTAGAGCTGGTCGTGAAACGACGTGCTTTGATAGTTCAGCATCACGTCGTCCGCGCCCGGGATGCCCATGATGAAGTTGATGCCGGCCGCGCCCAGCAGCGTCAGCAGCGTGTCCATGTCGTCCTGGTCGGCTTCCGCGTGATTCGTGTAGCAGATGTCGCAGCCCATCGGCACGCCGAGCAGCTTGCCGCAGAAATGATCCTCGAGCCCCGCGCGGATGATCTGCTTGCCGTCGTACAGGTATTCGGGCCCGATGAAGCCGACCACCGTGTTCACGAGGAACGGATCGAACTTGCGCGCGACCGCATACGCGCGCACCTCGCAGGTCTGCTGGTCGACACCGAAGTGCGCGTTCGCCGACAGCGCGCTGCCTTGCCCCGTCTCGAAGTACATCAGGTTGTTGCCGACGGTGCCGCGCTTGAGCGACAACGCGGCCTCGCGCGCCTCGCCGAGCAGCGCGAGCGAGATCCCGAAGCTCGCGTTCGCCTTCTCGGTGCCCGCGATCGACTGGAACACCAGGTCGACCGGCGCGCCCTTCTCGATCGCCGCGATCGTGTTGGTCACGTGCGTGAGCACGCACGACTGCGTCGGCACGCCGTAGCGTTCGCGGAATCCGTCGATCATCGCGAGCAGCTTCACGATCGCCGCGAGGCTGTCGGTCGCCGGGTTGATGCCGATCATCGCGTCGCCGCAGCCGTACATCAGCCCGTCGAGCATCGACGCGGCAATGCCCTTCACGTCGTCGGTCGGATGGTTCGGCTGCAGCCGCACCGACATCCGGCCGGCCAGCCCGACCGTGTTGCGAAAGCGCGTGACGACGCGGCGCTTGCGCGCGGCCGCGATCAGGTCCTGGTTGCGCATCAGCTTCGACACGGCCGCGACCATCTCGGGCGTGAGGCCCGGCGCGATCCGTTCGAGCGCGGCGCCGTCGGCAGCCGGCGACAGCAGCCAGTTGCGGAAGTCACCGACGGTGAGGTGCGAGATCTCCGCGAACGCGGCCGCGTCGTGATCGTCGAGGATCAGGCGCGTGACCTCGTCGTGTTCGTACGGAATCAGCGCTTCGTTCAGGAACGCCTTCAGCGGCACGCCCGCGAGCGCGATCTTCGCGGCCACGCGCTCCTCCTCGCTCGCCGCCGCGACGCCGGCGAGCTGGTCGCCCGAGCGCAGCGGGCTCGCTTTCGCGAGCAGCGTCTTCAGGTCCGCGAAACGGTACGTGCGCGGACCGATCGTCTCCGTGTAGGACATCGTTCGAATCTCCTTGCCAGTCCTTGCCTTGCCTGACGCCGACGGCGCGCCCGTTCGACGGGGCGCGCCGCATGCCGTCACGAACGGCCGTTCGGGTCGGCCATCCTCATTCCTCGAGCAGCGCGTCGCCCGGTGCGCTCGCACGCTGCGAACGGGTCGCGAGGAAGTACGCGTAGCCGAGCGCGAGGAACGCGATGAACACCATCGCCACCAGCCCGTTGAAGTACACCATCGTCGCAAGGCAAATCAGGGCTGCAACGATCGCGAACGCCGGGAAGAACGGGTACAGCGGCGCGCGGAACGGTCGCTCCAGGTTCGGCTGCGAGCGGCGCAGCTTGAACAGCGCCGCCATGCTTACGATATACATCACGATCGCGCCGAACACCGACATCGTCACGATGTTCGCGGTGAGCGTCTGGCCGCCGAACTGGATCAGCTCGTCGCTGTAGATCGCGGCGATGCCGACCACGCCGCCCGCGAGAATCGCGCGATGCGGTGTCTTGAAGCGCGGATGCACCTTGCCGAGCCACTCCGGCAGATAGCCTTCGCGGGCCAGCGCGAAGATCTGGCGCGAATAGCCGAGGATGATCCCGTGGAACGACGCGACGAGCCCGAACAGCCCGAGCCACACGAGCATGTGCATCCAGCCGCTGTTCGCGCCGACGATGTACTTCATCGCCTGCGGCAGCGGGTCGTTGATGTTCGCGAGCTTGGTCCAGTCGCCCGCGCCGCCGGCGAACACCATCACGCCGATCGCGAGCGTGACGAGCGTCAGGATGCCGGCCACGTACGCGATCGGGATCGAGCGCTTCGGGTTCTTCGCCTCCTCGGCGGCCATCGCGACGCCTTCGATCGCGAGGAAGAACCAGATCGCGAACGGGATCGCGGCGAACATGCCGTGGAATGCGCCGACGCTGAAATGATCGGCGCCCGACCAGCCGCCCTTCATGAAGTTGCTCCACGCGAAGCCCGGCGACACGACGCCCATGAACACCAGCAGCTCGAAGATCGCGAACAGCGTGACGACCAGCTCGAACGTCGCGGCGATCTGCACGCCGACGACGTTCAGCGCCATGAACACGAGATACGCGCCCATCGCCGCGTGTTTCGGTTCGAGCCCCGGAAACTGCACGTGCAGGTACGCGCCGATCGCGAGCGCGATCGCGGGCGGCGCGAACACGAACTCGACGAGCGTCGCGGCGCCGGCGAGATAGCCGCCCGCCGGGCCGAATGCGCGGCGCGCATACGCGAACGGGCCGCCCGCGTGCGGGATCGACGTCGTCAGCTCGGTGAAGCTGAAGATGAAGGTGGTGTACATCGCCGCGACGAACAGCGCGGTGACGACGAAACCCAGCGTGCCGGCGCTCGCCCAGCCGTAGCTCCAGCCGAAGTATTCGCCTGAAATCACGAGGCCGACCGCGATGCCCCACAGTTGCCAGGTCCCGAGCGTCTGCTGCAGCGCGGGCTGGCCGGACGACTTGGCGCCGGCGGCGGGCCGGCCATTCGACTCTGCTTTCATCGGATTCTCCTGAAAGGCGCCGGCCTGCGGGCCCGCGCGACTGAGAATCGATGCTAGAGAGTCATTAAACGACGTGTTATCGAAATTCGGCAAAGATGACGGCTGACGTTTCGCTGACGGCAACGGTGGGCGGTGGGCGGTGGGCGGCTCTCGGCTCTCGGCTCTCGGCTCTCGGCTCTCGGCTCTCGGCTTTCCACGAGCGTCATGCACACGCCGTCCGGCCGCGCGAAGCGGCCGGACGGCCGACGCGTCACCAGCGTTACTGACCGCCGCCGCGCTGGTTGAACCAGCGGTCGAGCAGTTTGCCAGCCGCCTCGCGGCCGCCGAGGCCGAACGACAGCGCGACCGCCACCGCGATCGCGCCGAGCACGAGGCCGAACGCGAGCTGCACGATCTCATTGGCGATGCCCATCGCGCGCAGCCCCATCGCGAACACCAGGCCGAGGATCGCGAACTGCGCGATCCGTGCGAACAGCACGCTGTGCTCGCGGTCGGCCTGCTCGATCACGCGGCGCGCGACGCCCGCGAGCCATACGCCGATCACGAGGATCACGCCGCCCGTCAGCACATGGCCGCCGAATTCGATGAACAGCGTGACGACGTCGCGCACCTGCGTGAAGCCGAGCCGGTTCGCGGCCTCCACCGACGCGAACAGCATCGCGAAGAACACGATCAGTCGCGCGACCAGCACCGACGGCTGCAGGATCCCCGAGAACACGCGCTCGACGCCGAGCACGGCCGGCAGCCCGTCGGCGCCGGCGGCTTCCAGCAGCTTCTGCGCGAGCGACGCGACGAAGCGCGCGAAATAGAACGTGACGAGCACGATCACGATCGCCGCGACGATGTCGGGCACCGCGCCGAGGAACTGGTTCAGCATGTTGGTGGCGGGAATCGAGATCGCGTCGATCTTCAGCGCGTCGAGCGCGGAGATCAGCGTCGGCACGAACACGAACACGTAGACGATGGTGCCGATCAGGCTCGACACGCGCACCGGCGTCGGGCTGTCGAGGCCCTGCGTGAGGCGATCGGCGCCTGCGGCAACCAGCAGGTTCGTCACGAGGCCGCGCAGCACGCGCGCGACGACCCAGCCGACGAAGCCGATCACCGCGGCCGCGAACAGGTTCGGCACGATCGCGAGCAGCCTGTCGACCATCCCCTGCACCGGCGACAGCAGGCCGGACAGCGCGAACGACGCGAGAATCGCCGGCAGGAACATCAGGATCACGAGCCAGAACAGCACGTCGCCGAGATAGCCGCTCATCGGCTGCATGCCCGCGCTTTCGGACAGCTTCTCGTCGACCTTGCTCGCCTTCAGCGCACGGTTCGCGAGGCTGCGCAAGAGCGACGCAATCAGCCACGCGATCAGCGTCAGCGCCGCGCCGCCGATCAGGTTCGGCAGGTAGTTGACGATGTGGGTGACGAGCAGCGAGAACGGATTGGACACCGCGTACAGGTTGAGCACGTTGAAGATGCCCACCGCGGTGACGAGCAGCACGAGCCAGAACAGCCCGCCGGCGATGATCCGCTCGACGCGCGCGCCCTGGCCGGTGCTTTCGTTGATCCGCTGATCGACCTTCAGCGCGTTGAGCAGCCGGAGCGCGCCGGCCCGCACCGCGACGGCGATCAGCCAGCCGATCACCAGGATGCCGATCGCGCCGGCAATCTTCGGCAGGTATCCGCCTAGCGTGGTCTGCAGCGACGTGATGAAGCTGGAAGCATCCATTTCTTCTTCTCCCGAAAAACGTGGCGTTGCGATTGAACATCGACGAACTACCTGCGTACTTCGAAAACCGTGCGTTGCCGCCCCAAGCAACTTACCCGAGAAAAATGACGCGATCACCCGATTTCACCGTCTTTAACTTTAGACATATCTCGACGGGGACGAGACCCCATTTCGGCGAAATTAAAAAGGGGCAGATTTTGTTGGCCTACGCATCTCCGCAAGATTTATCAATCGGCGGCGTGCTACCGTGACGTCGATTCCTGCCGGGGGACGCACGCATGACCGTCGACACGAAAGCCGAAACGCCCGCGTGGGTCCGCTATGCAGCACGCATCGCGCGCGTTCACGACCACATCCGCACGCACCTCGACGACACGCTCGACCTGAACCGGCTCGCCGACATCGCGTGCCTGTCGCCATATCACTGGCAGCGCGTCTATCGCGCGCTGTACGGCGAGTCGATCGTGCTGACGGTGCGGCGGATGCGGATCGTGCGCGCATCGGAGGACCTCGTCTGCACGGCGCTGCCGCTCGACGCGATCGCCCGGCGCGCCGGCTACGGTTCGACGCACGCGTTCGCACGCGCATTTCGGGATGCTTACGGCGTGCCGCCCGCGCAGCACCGGCGCGCCGGGGTTCATCGGCCGATCTATCCGTTACAGCGAGGAGAGGAAGACATGTTCAAGCATGAAGTCGAGATCCGGCGGCAGCCGGAACTGCGCGGTTACGCGGTGGCGCATACGGGCGCTTACCTGAAGGTCGGCGACGCGTTCGGGCAGATTGGCGCGTGGGTCGGGCAGCACGGGTTGATCGGCCCCGGCGCAAAGATGATCGGGATCTTCTACGACGATCCGGACACCACGCCCGAAGCGCAATTGCGAGCGAAAGCGTGCTTCGTGCCGGCCGGCGGCGCGCCGGACGTCGAGCCGACGCCGCCGGTCGAGCGCATCACGATCGCGGGCGGCGAGTATGCGGTGCTGCTGCATACCGGGCCGTATGCGGACCTCAAGACCGCTTACCAGTGGCTGTATGGCGACTGGCTGCGTCACTCGGGCCGCGAAGCCGCCGATGCGCCGCCGTTCGAGCTGTATCTGAATACGCCGATGGATGCGGCGCCGGCAGACCTGCGCACCGAGATTCATTTGCCGCTGCGTTGAGCGGCAGGTCCCGGGTTCGGGGCTCGGGGCTCGGGGCTCGGGGCTCGGGGCTCGGAGCGAGCCCGCACGCCGTGGCCCGGCGGCGCCCGTTGCAGGCGCCACGCCGCCCTTGGAGATCGGCCGTCACGCCGGCATCGAGGCCGACGATCGAGCCTTACCCGGCCTGCGTGCCGCAGCCCGGACAGAAGCGCGCGTCAGCGGCCAGCGCCGCGTGGCAGCGGCTGCACGCCTTGCCCCGCTGCGCGACACCGCACTGCGCGCAGAATCGCGCATCCGCCGCGTTGATGGCGCCGCAGCCCGCACAGGCGAGCTGACGCAGCGGCAAGTTGCTGCCCGGGCCGCCCTGCGCGTCGGCCGACGGCTGCCAGCCCCAGCCGTGACGATCGCGGCCGCGCGCATCGTGGCCGCCATGACCTTCCCTGCCCGCTCCGCCGTGATGCCCGCCGCTACCGTGGCCGCTTCCATGCCCACCGCCATGACCGCCTCCGTGGCCGCCACCGTGGCCGCCCAGGATCCGTTTCAGAAAGCTCATCGCCCGCTCCTCGTCACTGCGTCCGCGCGCTGTCGAACACGCCCGTCTTCGACAGCAGCCGCAAGCCGTTGCCGACGACGATCAGGCTCGCACCCGCATCGGCGAACACGGCCATCCACATCGTGCCGAGCCCGGCGACCGTCAGGCCGAGGAACACGATCTTCACGCCGAGCGCGAAGCCGATGTTCTGCACCAGCACGCGGTGCGTCGCGCGCGACAGCCGCACGAACGCGGGAATCTTTCGCAGGTCGTCGTCCATCAGCGCGACGTCGGCCGTCTCGATCGCCGTGTCGGTGCCCATCGCGCCCATCGCGAAGCCGATGTCGGCGCGCGCGAGCGCCGGTGCGTCGTTGATCCCGTCGCCGACCATCCCGACCGCGCCCGCGCCGCCCGCCGACAATTCCTCGACCGCCGCGAGCTTGTCCTCGGGCAACTGGTTGCCGCGCGCATCGTCGATGCCGGCCTGCTGCGCGATTGCCTGCGCGGTGTGCGGGTTATCGCCGGTCAGCATCGCGGTGCGGATGCCGAGCGCGTGCAGGTCGGCGATCGCCGCGCGGCTGGTGTCCTTGATCGTGTCGGCCACCGCGAAGATGCCGAGCACGCGCGTGTCGTCGACCAGCATCACGACGCTCTTGCCCTGCCGCTCGAGTGCGTCGAGCTTCGCCTCCAGCGCCGGCGAGCAGCGTTCGAGCTCCTCGACGAGCCGGTGGTTGCCGAGCCAGTAGCGCGCGCCGTCGATCGTGCCGCGCACGCCACGCCCGACGATTGCTTCGAATTCCTCAACATCTGAGAACGCTGCCGTCTGCGCGTCGCGCGCCGCCGCGGCGATCGCCTGCGACACCGGATGATCGGAGCGCGCCGCGAGGCTCGCGCCGAGATGACGCACGCGCGCCGCGTCGACGTCCGTCGCATGCAGGTCGAAATCGGTCTGCACCGGCTTGCCGTGCGTGATCGTGCCGGTCTTGTCGAGCGCGAGCCACGCGAGCTTGCGGCCTTCTTCCAGATACACGCCGCCCTTCACGAGAATCCCGCGCCGCGCCGCGGCCGCGAGCCCCGACACGATCGTCACCGGCGTCGAGATCACCAGCGCGCACGGGCACGCGATGACGAGCAGCACCAGCGCGCGGTAGATCCAGTCGTGCCACGCGCCGCCCATGACGAGCGGCGGCGCCACCGCGACCAGCAGCGCGACCGCGAACACGATCGGCGTATAGACGCGTGCGAACCGGTCGACGAAGCGCTGCGTCGGCGCCTTCGCGCCCTGCGCTTCCTCGACCGCGTGGATGATCCGCGCGAGCGTCGAGTTCGCGGCAACCGCCGTCACGCGATAGTCGAACGAACCCGCTTCGTTGATCGTGCCTGCGTACACCGCATCGCCTGCCGTCTTGTCGACCGGCAGGCTCTCGCCGGTGATCGGCGCCTGGTTTACCGTCGAGCGGCCCGCGACCACTTCGCCGTCCAGCCCGATCCGCTCGCCCGGCTTCACGCGCACGATCGCGCCGAGCGCGACCCGCGCGGCCTCGATCGTGCGCCACGTGCCGTCGATGTCCTGCACGGTCGCGGTGTCCGGTGCGAGCTGCATCAGGCCCTGGATCGCATTGCGCGCGCGATCGAGCGACTTCGCCTCGATCAGCTCGGCGATCGTGAACAGCACCATCACCATCGCGGCTTCCGGCCACTGGCCGATCGCCATCGCGCCCGTCACCGCGATGCTCATCAGCGCGTTGATGTTCAGGTTGCCGTTACGAATCGCGATCCATCCTTTCTTGTAGGTGGTCAGCCCGCACGTGAGCACGGCCGCGAGCGCCAGCACCGCCGACAGCCACACCGGCAGGCCGGCCCAGCTCACGGCCTCGGACGCGATCGCGGCGACGCCGGCGACCGCGAGCGGCCACCACGGCTTCGCGGGCGGCGGCGCGACCGGCGTTGCCGGCGCGTCGGCCGACGCGGCCTCCGGGGTCATCCCGAGCGTACGGATCGCGCTTTCGATCGCATGCTGCGCACCGGCCACGTGGTCGACGGTCAGCATCCGCTGCATCAGGTTGAATTCGAGCGCCGACACCTGCTGCATCCCGCCGAGCTTCTTGCGGATCAGCGTTTCCTCGGTCGGGCAGTCCATCTGCATGATCCGGAACGCGGAGCGCACATGACCCGACGCGGTCGCGCGCGCGGCCGGCAGCGGTGCGAGCGTCAGCGCGGCCGGCGCGCAGCAGGCGCCGGCCGCGTGGTCGTGGTCGTGGTCGTGGTCGTGGTCGTGGTCGTGGTCGTGATCGTGATCGTGATCAGCATGGTCATGCGTGGCATGGCCGTGTGCCGCATGGTCGTGCGAGCACGCCGCGCCGTGCCCGTCGCCGTGCGCGTGGCCGGCACGGTCACCGTGGTCGTGCCCGGCGAGGTGCGCCGATGCCTGATCGGGGTCATGGTCGTGGCCGCATCCACGCGACTGCCCGTCGCGCGCCGCCGCGTCGCCGTGCGCGTGCGCGTGCTCGCCGGCCGCCGACGCCGCGTCGCCAACGGTCGCCGCCTGCGGGTCGCGCGCATCGGCGCAGCAGGTCTCGGCGCCGCCGGCATGACGGTGTCGTGGGTCGTGGGTACGCTGCGCGTCGGTCATGACAACCTCCTCTATGGCTTGACGGAGTACAGTTAACACCCTGAAGCCACTACAAGGTCAACCCTTGCAAAGGAGAAAGCCATGAAGATCGGCGAACTCGCCAAGGCGGCCCGCTGCACGCCCGAGACGATCCGCTTCTACGAGAAGGAGGGGTTGATGCCGGATGCGGAGCGCACCGATTCGAACTACCGCAACTACACCGACGTGCACGTCGAGCGGCTGCGCTTCATCCGCAACTGCCGCGCGCTCGACATGGCGCACGACGAAATCCGCGCGCTGCTGCAGCTCACCGACACGCCCGCCGACCCATGCGATTCGATCAACGCGCTGCTCGACGAACACATCGGCCACGTCGATGCGCGCCTCGCGGAACTGACGCATCTGCGCGACCAGCTCACCGAATTGCGCCGCCAGTGTGTCGGCGAACATTCGGTCGAGGACTGTGGAATCGTGCACGGTCTCGCGACGATGGAAACCGTCGCGCCGGCCGCAAAGCGCTCGCACCTCGGCTGAAACCCTTGTCGAATATGATGGTCTAGTTGATACTAGTTATATTCTTACTAGACACAACATAACTATTCATGTCAACAAGCCGCCCGTCTCCGCTCGCACTCGCGGTCCTCGCGACGCTCACTGAAACGCCGATGCATCCATACGGAATGCTGCAGCAGTTGAAGGCGCGCGGCTACGACGAAGTCGTCAACGTGCGGCAGCGCACGAGCCTGTACCAGACGATCGACCGGCTGCTGCGCGACGGGTTGATCGCCGTGCACGACACCGAGCGCGACGGCGCGTTTCCCGAGCGCACGCTGTACACGCTGACCGAAGCCGGACATACGGCCGGACAGGCATGGCTGCATGCGCTGCTCGCGGAGCCCGCGCGCGAGTTTCCGGCATTCGGCGCCGGCCTCGCGTTCCTGCCGCTGCTCGATGCCGACGATGCACGCCGGCAACTCGAGCGCCGCATCGCAGCGCTCGAAGCCGAACGCGAACGTCTCGAGTCGCTGCGCAACGCCGCGCAGAACGACCAGGTTCCGCGCCTGTTCCTGCTGCACAACGAGCATGCGCTCATGCTGCTGAACGCGGAGCTCGACTGGGCGCGCAGCGTCGTCGAACACGTGAAGATCGGCGCGCTGCGCTGGGTCGACGGCTGACGCGCAGCCATCGGCGCGCGCCGCTCAAAGCACCTTGCCGGGGTTGAGCACGCCGACGGGATCGAGCGCGGCCTTCAGGCGCCGCATCAGGCCGATTTCGGCTTCGCTGCGCGTGTGCGCGAGATAGGCGCGCTTGAGCATGCCGATGCCGTGCTCCGCCGACACCGAGCCGCCCATGTCCCGGACGACCGTGTAGACGCAGCGATCGATCGCATCGGCGTTGGCGTCGCCCATGCCGTCGAGCGATACGCCGACATGCACGTTGCCGTCGCCGACGTGGCCGAAGCACAGGCACACGATGTCGGGCCAGGCCGCGCGCAACGCCGCTTCGCAGCGCTCGGCGAACAGGCCGAGTTCGCCCGTCGGCAGGCTCACGTCGAAGTTCACCAGATGCGGCAGCGCATCGATTGCGAGGCCTTCGCGCAGGGTCCACAAGTCGCGCGCCTGCCGCTCCGACGTCGCCAGCGCCGCATCGTCCACGAGCCCCGCGTCGATCGCATCCGCCAGGCCGTTTTCCAGCGCCGCGCACGCATCGCCGCCCGGTGCGCTCGTCGCGCACTCGATCAGCACCGCGAAGCCGCCGTCGCCCGCGAACGGCGCGACGACGCCGGGCGTATGACGCGCCACGTAGTCGTAGAAGGCCGGCCACATCGCTTCGAAACTGACGAGCTCGGGCAGTGCGCGCAGACGGTTCCACAACCCGACCACGGCATCGTAGCCGTGCACGCGACAGAGCGCGGTGGCCGGCGCGGCCAGCTTCGGATGCAGCCGCAGCACGGCACGCGTGACGATGCCGAGCGTGCCTTCGCTGCCGATGAACAGCTGCTTCAGGTCGTAGCCCGCGTTGTTCTTCAGCATCCGGTTCATCGACGACACGACGGTGCCGTCGGCGAGCACGGCTTCCAGGCCGAGCACCTGCTCGCGCATCATGCCGTAGCGGATCGCGCGCGTGCCGCCCGCGTTGGTCGCGAGCATGCCGCCGATCTGGCACGAACCGCGTGCGCCGAGATCGACGCCGAACGTGAAGCCCGCCGCGTCCGCTGCCTCCTGCACCGTCTGCAGCGGCGTCCCGGCGCGCACCGTCATCGTGCCCGCCGCCGCGTCGATCGACTCGACGCCCGCGAAACGCTCCATCGACAGCACGATCTCGCCGCCCAGCGCGACCGCGCCGCGCGCGAGCCCGGTGAGGCCGCCCTGCGGCACGACCGGCTGCCCGAGCCGCGTGCACAGCGCGAGCGTGCGCGACACGTCGTCGACGCTGCGCGGCCGCACCAGCGCACGCGGCCGCACGCCGGCCGGCTCGTTGTACGCGGTGAAGTAGCGCGGATCGATCTCGGCCGCCCGCGTGACCAGCGTGTCACCCAGCGCGGCGACGAGCGCCGCCTCGAGCGCGTCGTCCGCCGGCGCGGCTACATCGTGGCCGCCACGCGCGGCGGCCGTTTCCAGGCTCTGCATCGTGCGGGTCCGCTTACTTGGTGGAGATGTCGATGTCGCCGAAGTACTTCTGGCCGAGCGACTTCACCGTGCCGTCCGCCTTCAGCTTGTCGATCGCCGCATCGAGCTTCCCCTTCAGCGCGTCGTCGCCCTTGCGCAGGCCGAACGCGATCCCGCTGCCGAGAATCCGGTCGTCGCGCACCGGCTGGCCGACGAACGCGAAGCCCTTGCCGTCCGGGCGCGACAGGAAGCCGCGCTGGCCGGCCGGCGCGAGCACCAGCGTCGCGTCGAGGCGGCCCGACACGAGGTCGGCATACACCTGGTTCTGGTCCTGGTACGCGACGATCGACACGCCGGCCGGCTCCCAGTGCGCCTTCGCGTAGGTTTCCTGGATCGACGCCTGGAGCACGCCGACGCGCTTGCCCTTCAGCGCTTCCGGCGTCGGCAGCAGGCCGCTGCCGGTGCGCGCGATCAGCTGCGTCGGCACGCGGTAGATGATCGTCGTGAAGTCGATCGCCTGGCGCCGCTGCTCGGTCGCGTTCATCGCCGAGTTGATCGCGTCGAACTTGCGGCCCTGCAGCGCGGGAATGAGCCCGTCGAACGACGTCTCGACCCACTTGCACGACAGCTTCGCGGTCTGGCAGACGGCATTGCCGACGTCGATGTCGAAGCCCTGCAGGTCGCCGTTCGGCGCCTTCGACTCGAACGGCGGATATTGCGCCTCGAGGCCGAAACGCAGCGTTTGCCCGTCGGCCGATGCCGCGCCGGAGCCGAGCGCGCACGCGAATGCGAGCGCGAGTTTGAGGGTGTGTGCATGCTTCATCGTGATCTCCTGGCTGGCCGGTCGGCGCCGCGCTTCGGCACGTGCGCCGGTCCCGTCCGTGACTTTCGGTGCGACGTACACGTCGCCTGCTTGGGTGCGGGCCGCGCCCGCGATTACAGCTAACGCAACCGCCGCGCGCCCTCGATCAGCGTCGCGTCGTCCTTCGAGAAACTGAGGCGGATCACACCCGCGTCGGTGCCGTCGGTGTAGAACGCCGACAGCGGAATCGTCGCGACGCGCGCATCGCGGATCAGGCGCAGCACGAAGTCGCTGTCGCGCTCGTCCGAGAAGTGGCGGAACCGCGCGAGCATGAAGAACGAGCCTTCGCTCGGCAGCAGCTCGAAGCGCGACCCGGCCAGCTCGCGCGCCAGCAGGTCGCGCTTGGCCTGGTAGAACGCCGACAGGCCGAGATAGCTTTCCGGCCGCGCGAGGATCTCCGCGAACGCGACCTGCATCGGCGTATCGGCCGAAAACACCATGAACTGGTGCACCTTGCGGATCTCGTCCATCAGTTCGGCCGGCGCGACGCAATGCCCGACCCGCCAGCCCGTCACGTTGAACGACTTGCCGAACGACGACACGATCACGCTGCGCTCGGCCAGCTCGCGGTGACGCGCGACGCTCTGGTGCTGCGCACCGTCGAACACGACATGCTCGTAGACCTCGTCCGACAGCACCACGATGCCGGTATCGCGCGTGAGCTGCGCGAGCCGTTCGAGATCGTCGGCGGAGAACACGGTCGCGGTCGGGTTGTGCGGCGTATTGACGACGATCATCCGCGTGCGCGGCGTGATCGCGGCGGCCACTTCGTCCCAGTTCACGCGGAAATGTTCGGGCGACAGCTTGATCGCGACCGGCGTCGCGCCCTGCATCCGCACGATCGGCGCATAGCTGTCGAACGACGGCTCGAAATAGATCACTTCGTCGCCCGGATGCACGAGCGCGCTGATCGCCGCGTAGAGCCCCTCGCTCGCGCTCGCGATCACCGTGATCTCGGTGCCCGGGTCGTAGCGCGTGCCGTACAGCGCCTCGGTCTTCTCCGCGAGCCGTTCGCGCAACGACGCGAGGCCGGCCATCGGCGCGTACTGGTTGTGGCCGTCGCGCATCGCGCGCGCGACGCCGTCGACGAGCGCCGGATCCGGCGCGAAATTCGGCGCGCCCTGCGACAGGTTCAGCGCATCGTGCTGTGCGGCAAGCTGGCCGATCACCGTGAAGATCGTCGTCCCGACGTCCGGCAGTTTCGAACGGGGCCTGGTGGCGCTTCGCATGAGTTCTCCTTCTGATGTCCTTCGGGCCGGCTCGTGCGATGCGCGCGGCCGGTCTCATCGGGGATGATTTAGCCCGAGCCAATATCGGCGGACAACCGAAAGTTCGTCATGGCGGCCATGCGTTTTTCTCATGAGCGGCCATACGCTTGGCTCGACGCCAAGGCCGAGTGACCGGCAATGCATGCGAATCGGGCATTTCCCTGGACGCGCGCGGCCACGCCGCGCGTCACGCGCCCGCGGCCGCCAGGTAGGCGCTCAGCACGGCGTGCAACTCGCCGCGCAACGCCTCGAGGTCCAGTGCCGGCCCGAGCGTGAGCAGCGCCTGGGAGACGCCGCCGTAGCAGACCGCATGCGCCATCCGGGCGATCCCGTCGAGCCGCGCGGCCGGCGGTGGATCGGCGGCCTGCGCGAGCGCGTCGCGCCACAGCGCGACATAGGCGTCGTAATGGCGCCGATACGCGGCGAGCGGCGACACCTGCCGCTCCAGCGCGAAGAACGCGCTCCACAGCGCGGCGTCGGCGCCGATCGCGTCGACCTGCAGGTCGGCGAGCGCGGCCGCGAGCTCGGCGCGCGGCGCGCCGCGCAACCCGTGCGCCGCATCGCGCAGCCGGTCGGCCAGCGCCAGCACGCGCCGGTGGATGCACAGCGCGGCGAGGCTCTGCTTGTCGCCGAAGTATTCGTAGAAGGTGCCGACGCTCACGCCCGCGACGGCCGCGATCTCGCGAATCGTCGCCTTCGCGTAGCCGCGCTCGAGCAAAAGCTGAACGAAGGCCTGCTGGAGCGCGTCGGACGTGGCCTGCGCGCGCGACTGGCGCGGCCGGCGACGCAGCGCGGGCGCGGGTTGCGCCGCCGGCTGGCCGGGCGGCGCCGGAACCTGAACATGTCGCGGCGGCATATTTGCTAATCTGAAATTCAGCGGAAACGCGTTTGACCGGCAGACCGCGACGCACGCGACCGGAGACAGCCCGATGACCGAATCGACCCGAGACGTCACGAACCAGTTCGACGAACTGGTCGACTATAACCTCTTCGCCACCGACGTCGCGCTGCGCGACGCACTCGCCCGCGCGGGCGCCGACTGGGCCGTGCCGCGGCTCGACGCGTACGGCGCGCGGCTCGGCAGCGCCGACACCGCACAGCTCGCCGACGAAGCGAACCGCCACGCGCCGGAACTGAACGCGTTCGACCGGCGCGGCCGGCGCATCGACCGAGTCGACTTCCATCCGGCCTGGCACACGCTGCTCGGCATGTACCGCAACGAAGGCTTCGTGTCGCTCGCGTTCCGCGACACGCGCCCCGGCCGCTGGGCCGCGACCGCGGCCGGCTTCTACCTGCACGGCCAGATCGAGGCCGGCACGCTGTGCCCGGCGACGATGACGCAGGCCGCGATTCCGGTGCTGCAGAAGGAGCCGGCGCTCTGGGGCCTGCTGCGCGACAGGCTGTACGGCGACGACTACGATCCGCGCGACGTGCCGGTCGCCGACAAGCGCTCGATCTGGTTCGGCATGGGGATGACGGAGAAACAGGGCGGCTCCGACGTGCGCGCGAACACGACGCTGGCGACCCCGGTCGGCGCGGGCGGGCGCGGCGGCGAATACCGGCTGCGCGGCCACAAGTGGTTCTTCTCCGCGCCGATGTGCGACGCGCACCTGGTCGTCGCGCGCACCGAAGCAGGCAGCCCGTCATGCTTCTACGTGCCGCGCTGGCGGCCCGACGGCACGAAGAACGCGGTCGAGATCCAGCGGCTGAAGAACAAGATCGGCAACCGCAGCAATTCGAGCAGCGAAATCGAGCTGAACGACGCATGGGGGATCATGCTCGGCGACGAAGGCCGCGGCATTCCGACCATCATCGAGATGGCCACCTACACGCGGCTGAACTGCGTGCTCGGCAGCGCGGCGATGCTGCGCCAGGGCGTCGTGCAGGCGATCGCGTACACGCGCCGGCGCCACGCGTTCGGCCGCGCGCTCGCCGAGCAGCCGCTGATGCGCACCGTGCTCGCCGACCTCGCGCTCGAAAGCGAGGCCGCGCTCGTGCTCGCGATGCGCCTCGCCGACGCGTTCGAGCGCGACGACGCGCCGCGCGAACGTGCGTGGAAGCGGATCGTCACGCCCGCCGCGAAATTCTGGGTCTGCAAGCGCGCGGTCGAGCTGACCGGCGAGGTGATGGAGGTGTTCGGCGGCAACGGCTACGTCGACGACGGCCCGATCGCGCGCCTGTTCCGCGAAGCGCCGGTCAACTCGATCTGGGAAGGCTCCGGCAACGTGATGTGCCTCGACGTGCTGCGCGCGGTGTCGCGCGAGCCCGACGCGGCCGCGGCGCTGCTCGCCGAACTGGCCGACCTCGGCGCCGGCGAACCGCGCATCCGCGCGGCGCTCGATACGCTGCGCGCGATGCTCGCGGCGCCGGCCGACACGCTCGAGGCGTCGGCGCGAGTGTTCGCGCAACGGCTCGCACTGGTCGCGCAGGCGTGCCTGCTGCGGCGCGACGCGCCCGCGTTCGTCGCCGACGCATTCGTCGCCACCCGGCTCGCCGCGCCCGACTGGGGCCGCATCGCGGGCGGCTTCGACCCGCACGCGCTCGACGTCGGCGCGCTGCTGCAGCGCGCGTACCCGGCCTGACGCGCCCGCTCGTCCTCCTCGCGTGGAGCCATGATGAACCTCGTCGCCGCCCTCGACCGCGCCGCCCGTGCGACGCCCGACAAGCCGTTCCTGATCCACGACGACACGGCGATCACGTACGCCGCCGCGCGCGAGCGTTCGCATCGCGCGGCGGCCGTGCTGAGCGCACTCGGCGTCGCGGCCGGCGACCGCGTCGCCGCGATGTGCCTGAACACGCCCGCGTTCGTCGACCTGATGTTCGGCGCGTGGCGGCTCGGCGCCGCGTTCGTGCCGATCAACCACAAGCTGCAGGCGCCGGAAGTCGACTACGTGCTCGAGCACAGCGGCAGCAAGGTGCTCCTGTTCGACGCGGCGCTCGCGCCGGTGCTGGCGCGCGTGATCCATCCGGTGCGGCGGCTCGTCACCGAAGGCGACGCCGCCGGCACGCCGAACTTCGACGCGATGCGCGCGGCGATGGACGGCGTCGCGGGCATCGAGCCGGCCGACGGCGACGTCGCGCAGATCCTCTACACGTCCGGCACGACCGGCCGCCCGAAAGGCTGCGTGCACAGCCATCGCGCCGTGACGCTCGCAGCGATGCAGGCGGCGCTCGCGACCGGCATCGGCCGTAACGAACGCACGCTGATGGCGATGCCGATCTGGCATTCGTCGCCGCTGAACAACTGGTTCGGCGGCACGCTGTACGCAGGCGGCACCGTCGTGCTGCTGCGCGAATACCATCCGCTGCGCTTCCTGCAGGCCGTCGAGCGCGAACGCGTGACGCTGTATTTCGGCGCGCCGGTGTCGTATACGCTGCCGCTCGACACGATCGAGCGCTTCGCGGCGTTCGACCTGTCGAGCGTGCGCGCATGGCTGTACGGCGGCGGCCCGATCGGCGCCGCGCAGGCCGAACGGCTCGCGCATGCGTATCGCAGCAACGCGTTCTTCCAGGTGTACGGAATGACGGAAACGGGCCCGGCCGGCACCACGCTGTATCCGGACGAACAGATCGCGAAGGCCGGCTCGATCGGTCGCCAGGGCGGCCCCGGCGTCGACCTGCGGGTCGTGCGGAGCAATGGCGCCGACGCGCTGCCGGGCGACACCGGCGAGATCTGGCTGAAGGCCGACAGCATGATGCTCGGCTATCTCGACGACCCGGCCGCGACGCGCGCCGCGTTCGCGCCGGACGGCTGGTATCGCACCGGCGACATCGCGCGGATCGATCAGGATGGCTACCTGTTCATCGTCGACCGGCTGAAGGACATGATCGTGACGGGTGGCGAGAACGTCTATTCGAAAGAAGTGGAGGACGTGCTCGACGCGCATCCGGACATCGCGGAAGCGGCCGTCGTCGGCGTCCCGCATCCGGAATGGGGCGAGACGGTCGTCGCGCACGTCGTGCTGCGCGCGAGCGCCGCGCCCGATGCGGATGCGCTGCGCGCGTTCTGCGGCGAGCGGCTCGCCGCGTACAAGATCCCGCGCGAATTCGTGTTCGCGGAAACGCTGCCGCGCACGCCGACCGGCAAGCTGCAGAAGTTCCTGCTGCGCACGCGGCGCGAGCGCGAGTAACGCCGAAGCCAAAGAAAAAGCCACCGGACCCGACGGCCCGATGGCTTTTTCGCACGCGATGCGGGACGGGGCATTGCGACGCCCCCGCCCGCGCTCACGCCATGCTTACTTGCCGCCGATGCTCTTCAGCGGCTTCCACTCGCCCTTCTCGACCTTGTACATCGTGATGCCGCCGTTCTTCAGGTCGCCCTTCGCGTCGTACGCGACGTGCGACGACGTGACGCCGGCCATGTCGGTCTTCGCGAGCACCGGCAGGTACTTCGCCGGATCGGTCGAATCGGCCTTCTTCATCGCGTTGAGCATCGCCATCGCGCCGTCGTACGCGTACGGCGAGTACGTCTGCACTTCTTCGCCGAAGCGCTTCTTGTACTTGTCGGCGTAGGTCTTGCCGCCCGGCATTTCTTCCAGCGGCAGGCCTGCCAGCGATGCGATCGTGCCGTCGGCCGCGTTGCCCGCGATCTTCAGGAACGTCGGCGTCTTCACCATTTCGCCGCTCATCAGCGGTGCGGTGATGCCGAGCGTCTTCATCTGCTTGACCATCGGCGCTGCCTGCGAATCCGCGCCGCCGTAGTAGACGAGGTCCGGCTTCGCGGCCTTCAGCTTGGTCAGGATCGCCTTGAAGTCGACCGCCTTGTCGTTCGTGAATTCGCGGTCGACGATCGTCGCGCCGCCGGCCTTCGCGGCCTTCTCGAACTGGTCGGCGAGACCCTGGCCGTAGGCCGTGCGGTCGTCGACGATCGCGATCTTCTTCATGCCGAGATCCTTCGACGCGAAGGTGCCCGCCACCGAGCCCTGCTGCGTATCGGACGTCATCATGCGGAAGGTCGTCTTGTAACCCTGCTGCGTGTATTCCGGCGCCGTCGCCATCGCGATTTGCGGAATGCCGGCGTTCGCGTAGATGCGCGAAGCGGGAATCGTCGTGCCCGAGTTGAAGTGGCCGAGCATGCCCTTGATGCCGTCGTCGACGAGCTTCTGCGCGACCGTCGTGCCGGTGCGCGGGTCAGCCTGGTCGTCCTGCGTCTCGAGCACGAACTTCACCGGCTTGCCGCCGATCTTCGGGCTGGTCGCGTTGAAGTCTTCCAGCGCGAGCGCGATCCCGTTCTGCATATCCTTGCCGTAGTGAGCCTGGGCGCCCGTCATCGGCCCTGCGTAACCGATCTTCACGTCATCCGCATGGGCCGTCCCCGCCAGCGACATGACGGCGACGAACGTCGCGCCTGCCAGCTTTTTCATCGTGTGTTGCATAGCTTCTCCTTGGTACCAGGGTAAATGGAGCGGCTTCGGGATCGCCTTGCCGCTTCCTTTGATTGATCCGAACGGCAAGGATGGTCAGCCGATCGTCATCAAATTCGCATTGCCGCCCGCCGCGGCCGTATTCACGCTCACCGAGCGCTCGGTCAGCAGGCGCTCGAGCGCGTAGTCTTCCGCGTCGCCGTTCTCGAACGCGCCCGCCGACACGCCCTGCACCGACACGATCGGGCCCGGCCGCTGCGCGACGTCCTTCACGAGCGTCTGCAGCTCGTCGCTGTCGCCTTCGAATAGCACCGCGTCGAACGGCGCGTCGGCCTGCTTGCGCACGGCCGCATGCGCCTTCAGCGCAGCCGGCAACGCGGCCACCAGCGCCTCGCCCGCGGCACCGGCGAACAGTGCGCGGTTGCCGGTCGCCAGCACCGCCGCGAACTGCGCGCGCGCACCGCTCGGCGTTGCCGCGACACACAGCACCGTGCCGCGCGGGCCGAGTGTATACGTGTTTCGCTCGCCGGTCGGGCCGGTCAGCACCGCGGTCGCACCGGCCGGCACCTGCGCCAGGTAGCCGTCGCAGCGTGCGGCCAGCGCCGGTTCGCGCTGCTCGATCAGCCAGTCGCGCAGCGCGGTCAGCGCCGTCGCCGGGTTGCTGCGCTGTTCGCCATCGACCGCGCCGTCCGCGATCAGCGTCTGCGCGAGCGAACGCGGCAGGCCCGACGGACGCGTCGCGAGCAGGCGCTGCAGGTACAGCGCGCCGCCGGCCTTCGGACCCGTGCCCGACAGCCCTTCGCCGCCGAACGGCTGCACGCCGACCACCGCGCCGATCACGTTGCGGTTCACGTAGATGTTGCCGACGTGCGCGTTCGAGATCACGTGCGCGATCGTCTCGTCGATCCGCGTGTGGATGCCGAGCGTCAGGCCGTAACCCGTCGCGCGGATCTGCTCGAGCAGCTTGTCGAGCTGGCTGCGGCGATAGCGCACGACGTGCAGCACGGGGCCGAACACTTCGCGCTTCAGCTCGTCGATGCTGCCGATCTCGATCAGCGTCGGCGGCACGAACGTGCCGTGCGCGCAGGCTTCCGGCGACGGCAGCTGCGTGACGGTGTGGCCCTTGTCCTTCATCGTCGCGACGTGCGTGTCGATCGTCTGCTTCGCTTCGGCGTCGATCACCGGGCCGACGTCGGTCGACAAGCGGTCCGGGTTGCCGAGCGCCAGCTCGTGCATCGCGCCCTTGAGCATCGTCAGCGTGCGGTCCGCGACATCGTCCTGCAGACACAGAACGCGCAGCGCCGAACACCGTTGACCGGCCGAGTCGAACGACGACTGCATCACGTCCGCGACGACCTGCTCCGCGAGCGCCGACGAATCGACGATCATCGCGTTCTGGCCGCCCGTTTCCGCGATCAGCGGAATCGGCTTGCCGTCCGGGTCGAGGCGCGCGGACAGCGTCTTGTTGATCAGGCGCGCGACTTCGGTCGAGCCGGTGAACATCACCGCGCGCGTGCGCGGATCGGCGACCAGCGCCGCACCGACGGTCTCGCCGGTGCCCGGCAGCAGCTGCACCGCGCCGGCCGGCACGCCGGCCTCGCGCAGCAGGCGCACGGCCTGGGCCGCGATCAGCGGCGTCTGCTCGGCCGGCTTCGCGAGCACCGTGTTGCCGGCCGCGAGCGCGGCGGCGACCTGCCCCATGAAGATCGCGAGCGGGAAATTCCACGGGCTGATGCAGACCACGGGGCCGAGCGGACGGTGCGTGTCGTTCGAGAATTCATCGCGGATCTGCGCCGCGTAATAGCGCAGGAAGTCGACCGCTTCGCGGATTTCGGCGATCGCGTTCGGCAGCGACTTGCCGGCTTCGCGCACGATCAGGCCCATCAGCGTGTGCATCTGCGCTTCGAGCAGGTCGGCCGCGCGCACCAGGCAGTCGGCACGCGCATCGACCGGCGTCGCCTGCCAGATCGGTGCGGCGGCGACTGCGTGCGCGAGCGCCGCGCTCACGTGTTCGGCCGTCGCCTCGCTGACCGTGCCGACGATGTCGCGCTGGTCGGCCGGGTTGCGCACGTCGCGCGCCGGGGCGTCGGCGAGCGCGTCGTCGGCGAGCATCGGCGCCGCGCGCCACGGATGATGCGCGCTCGCGAGCAGCGCGGACGACAGCGACGCGAGACGGTGTTCGTTCGACAGGTCGAGGCCCATCGAGTTGGGACGCTCGTCGCCATACAGGTGGCGCGGCAGCGGAATCTTCGCGTGCGGCGCGCCGAGCGGCACGACCTTCGACGCCTCGTCGACCGGATCGGCGACCAGTTCCTTCACCGACACGGTTTTATCCGCGATGCGGTTCACGAACGACGTGTTCGCGCCGTTTTCCAGCAGGCGGCGCACCAGGTACGCGAGCAGCGTTTCGTGCGTGCCGACCGGCGCGTACACGCGGCACGGACGGTTCAGCTTGTCGCGGCCCGTGACTTCCTCGTACAGCGGTTCGCCCATCCCGTGCAGGCACTGGAATTCGTACTGGCCCGGGTAGTAGTTCTGGCCGGCCAGGTGATAGATCGCGGCCAGCGTGTATGCGTTGTGCGTCGCGAACTGCGGGTAGACGGCGTCGGGTGCCGCGAGCAGTTTCTTCGCGCACGCGAGATACGACACGTCCGTATAGATCTTGCGCGTGTAGACCGGATAGCCTTCGAGGCCGTCGACCTGCGCGCGCTTGATTTCGGTGTCCCAGTACGCACCCTTGACGAGGCGGATCATCAGGCGGTGACGGCTGCGGCGCGCGAGGTCGATCAGGTAGTCGATCACGAACGGGCAACGCTTCTGGTAACCCTGCACGACGAAGCCGATGCCGTTCCAGCCCGCGAGTTCCGGATCGAAGCACAGCGCTTCCAGCAGGTCGAGCGACAGCTCGAGACGGTCGGCTTCTTCCGCGTCGATGTTCAGGCCGATGTCGTAGCGGCGCGCGAGCAGCGCGAGCGCACGCACGCGCGGCAGCAGCTCGCTCATCGTGCGGTCCTGCTGCGAGCGCGAGTAACGCGCGTGCAGCGCCGACAGCTTGATCGAGATGCCCGGGCCTTCGTAGATGCCGCGGCCGCCGGCCGCCTTGCCGATCGCGTGGATCGCCTGTTCGTACGACGCGTAGTAGCGCTGCGCGTCCTCTTCCGTCGTCGCCGCTTCGCCGAGCATGTCGTACGAGTAGCGGAAGCCGCGCGCTTCGTACTTGCGGCTGTTGGCCAGCGCCTCGGAAATCGTCTCGCCGGTGACGAACTGCTCGCCCATCAGGCGCATCGCCATGTCCACGCCCTTGCGGATCAGCGGCTCGCCGCCGCGGCCGATCAGGCGCGTGAGCGCCGACGAGAGGCCCGCCTCGCTGTTGGTCGTCACGAGCTTGCCGGTGATCATCAGCCCCCAGGTCGCCGCGTTCACGAACAGCGACGGCGCGTGGCCGACGTGCGAACGCCAGTCGCCCTTGCTGATCTTGTCGCGAATCAGCGCATCGCGGGTCGCGCGATCGGGGATCCGCAACAGCGCTTCGGCCAGACACATCAGCGCGACGCCTTCCTGGCTCGACAGCGAAAACTCGTGGATCAGCCCTTCGACGCCGCCGCCCGAGCTCTTCTCGCGCAGCGCCTCGACGAGCTGCGTCGCGAGCGTCTGCACGTCGGCCTGCAGGTTCGCCGGCAGGCGCGCCTGGCCGAGCAGGAACGGCACGCATTCCGGTTCGGGGCGGCGATACGCGGCCGTGATCGCCGCGCGCAGCACCGATTGCGGCTGCACGTTCTGGGCGAACTCGAGGAACGGATGCGGCGAGTTGTCGTCGTCACCGTCCGGCGTCTGGCCGTCGGCGAGCTCCGTCACGCCGCTGCTGCCCGACAGTTCGGGCGGCAGCTGGCCGTGCTCGATCCGCTCGAGGTACGCGAAGATCGCCTGCTTGATCAGCCAGTGGGGAGTGCGCTCGAGACGCGCTGCCGCGTCTTTCAGGCGCGAGCGGAGAAGGTCGTCGACTTTGACGCCAAGAGTCGTGCTTGCCATGGTGGGTTCGTGCGCCGGTGCGAGCCCGGCAATGTGGTGTGAGAGGATGCGCGAAATCCTACGGCACGCAATAAAAAGGTGCAACCGAATTAAGAGATTGGTTGCACCTCCAAGTTACTCAATATAATCAGCCACTTATAAGGTCGCAACCTAGGGGTTGCCCGTGGTCGGCGGATCGGTGTTTTCCCTGATCGAGGGCGAGTTGGTGCGCGTGGGCAACCTTCGGTGTACGCGGCGGAGGGGAAAGACGGGTTGCACTGGCCGGGTCGGCGGGTACCGCAGGCAGGTATGGAACGCGCCCGGCGGGGATCGCATGCCGCTCGGTGCGGGCGGCGGGGTTGGCGGGTTGGCGGGTTGGCGGGTTGGCGGGTTGGAGCGTTTGAGGGGTTGAGCCTCGACGGCTAGACGAATGGGCGGATGTGT
>NZ_QTPV01000033.1:0-86593 GCF_003857985.1 Burkholderia sp. Bp9090 | reverse complement strand
CTCTCCTGACGTCCTTAAAGTCAGGCGTCAGGTTACGCAATCGCTCCCAAACCCTCCACGGTTTCCTGCGATGAACCATAAAAAACCCGGCGGGTATGATGCCGCCGGGTTTTCGTGCGGCGGCCGCGCGGGCCGCGTGCGATCAGTGACGGAAGTGGCGCACGCCCGTCAGGATCATTGCGATGCCGTGCTCGTCGGCCGCCGCGATCACTTCGTCGTCGCGCATCGAGCCGCCCGGCTGGATCACGCAGGTCGCGCCTGCCGCCACGACGACGTCGAGACCGTCGCGGAACGGGAAGAACGCATCCGACGCGACGGCCGAACCGGCCAGCGTGAGGCCCGCGTTCTGCGCCTTGATGCTCGCGATGCGTGCCGAATCGACGCGGCTCATCTGGCCTGCGCCGACGCCGAGCGTCATGCCGTTGCCGCAGAACACGATCGCGTTCGACTTCACGTACTTCGCGACGCGCCATGCGAACAGCAGGTCGTCCATTTCCTTCGCGGTCGGTTGACGCTTCGTGACGACGCGCAGCTCGCTCGGCTGCACGTTCTTCGAATCGAGCGACTGCACGAGCAGGCCGCCGCCCACGCGCTTCAGGTCGAACGCGTTATGGCCGTCGCCGAGCGCGATTTCGAGCAGGCGCACGTTCTGCTTCGCGGCGAACACCTGCTTCGCGGCGTCCGTGAACGACGGCGCGATCAGCACTTCGACGAACTGCTTGGCCACCGCCTGCGCGGCCGTCTCGTCGACTTCGCGGTTGAACGCGATGATGCCGCCGAACGCCGACGTCGGGTCGGTCTGGAATGCCTTCGCGTACGCGTCGGCCGAATCGTTGCCGACCGCGACGCCGCACGGGTTCGCGTGCTTGATGATCACGCAGGCCGGCGCGTCGAACGTCTTCACGCATTCCCACGCCGCGTCCGAATCCGCGATGTTGTTGTACGACAGTTCCTTGCCCTGCAGCTGGCGGTAGTTCGCCAGTGCGCCGGCCGGCGCCGCGAGGTCGCGGTAGAACGCCGCGCTCTGGTGCGGGTTCTCGCCGTAGCGCAGGTCCTGCACCTTGTCGAACGCCATGTTCAGCGTGGCCGGGTATGCGCTGCGCGATGCGTGCTGCAGCTCGTCGGTCAGGCTCGTCAGGTAGTTCGTGATCGCGCCGTCGTATTGCGCGGTGTGCGCGAACACCTTGGTCGCGAGGCGGAAGTTGGTCGCATAGCCGATCGCGTTGCCGTTCGCCTTCATTTCATCGAGCACGACCGCGTAATCGGCCGGGTCGACGACGACCGTCACGTCGCGGTGGTTCTTCGCGGCCGAGCGCAGCATCGTCGGGCCGCCGATGTCGATGTTCTCGATCGCGTCGGCGAGCGTGCAGTCGTCCTTCGCGATCGTCGCGACGAACGGGTACAGGTTCACGACCAGCAGGTCGATCGTCGGGATGCCGTGCTGCTCCAGCGCCTGCATGTGCTCGGGCAGGTCGCGGCGGGCGAGGATGCCGCCGTGCACCTTCGGGTGGAGCGTCTTCACGCGCCCATCGAGCATTTCCGGGAAGCCCGTGTAGTCAGCGACTTCGGTCACGGGCAGGCCCGCGTCGGCGAGGAGTTTCGCGGTGCCGCCGGTCGACAGGAGTTTGACGCCGAGGTCGGACAGCGACTTCGCGAAGTCGACGATGCCGGTCTTGTCGGAAACGGAAATGAGCGCTTGCTTGATCATGATGGAACCACCAATAGCCAGGGAAACGGGGACGGGACGGCCGCCTACAGCAGGCCGTGCTGCTGCAGCTTCTTGCGCAGCGTATTGCGATTGATGCCGAGGTACTCCGCGGCGAGCGACTGGTTGCCGCCGGCCTGTACGAGCACGACCTCGAGCATCGGCTTTTCGACGCAGGACATCACCATTTCATAGACGTCGTGCGGATTGGAGCCGTCTAGATCCCGGAAATACACGTCCAGGCTCTCGCGGACACATTGTTCGATGTTGTGCTTGCTCATGCTGCTAACTGGTTATGGTCGTCCGACTCGCCCTGGCCGTTTTCCTCTTCGTCATCGACGTAGACGAGGTGGTCCGACAGCGCCTTTTGCGCCTCGAAGAATGCATTGACGGCGGCGAGTTGCTCGCGGGTGGAATCGAGCGTGTTCATCCTGTGCCGGAACCCGTTGGCACCGGAAAGGCCGCGAGTGTACCAGCCGATGTGCTTGCGCGCAGTACGGACGCCCGTGAATTCACCATAGAACGCGTAGTGGTCTTCCAGGTGTTCGTTCATCACGTGCTGGATCTCGTCGATCCGCGGCGGGGGCAGCAGCTCGCCGGTTTGCAGGAAATGATCGATTTCACGGAACAGCCACGGCCGGCCTTGCGCGGCGCGACCGATCATCAGTGCGTCGGCGCCGGTGGCGTCGAGCACGGCCTTTGCTTTTGCCGGCGACGTGATGTCGCCGTTCGCGACGACCGGGATGCGCACGGCCGCCTTCACAGCCGCGATGGTGTCGTATTCCGCGTCGCCGCGGTAGAGGTCGGCGCGCGTGCGGCCGTGTACGGTCAGCATCGAGATGCCGGCCGCCTCGGCGAGGCGCGCGACCGTGATCGCGTTCTTGTGCTCGCGATCCCAGCCGGTGCGGATCTTCAGCGTGACGGGCACCGCATCCGGCCCCGTGCCGACCGCCGCGACGACGGCCTCGACGATCCGCTGCACGAGCGGCTCGTTCTGCAGCAGCGCGGAGCCGGCCGCGACGTTGCAGACCTTCTTCGCCGGGCAACCCATGTTGATGTCGATGATCTGCGCGCCGTTGTCGACGTTGTAGCGGGCCGCTTCGGCCATCATCGCCGGATCGGCGCCGGCGATCTGCACCGCGATCGGCTCGACCTCGCCTTCGTGGTTCGCCCGTCGCATCGTCTTCGCGCTCTTCCACAGCTGCGCATTGGACGCGACCATCTCGGACACGGCGTACCCGGCCCCCAGCCGCTTGCACAGCTGGCGGAACGGACGATCCGTCACGCCGGCCATCGGGGCGACGAACAGGTTGTTACGCAATACGTGAGAGCCGATAACGGGCATCGCAATGGCACCGCCCGCGAGCGCCGGGCGTCGCGGGCAAAAAAGGGCGGAGGGAAAACGGCTATTTTACCGTATTCCCATGCCCCGCCGATTTGACCCGGTTTGCGCGGCCTGACCGCGCGCAACGCGCGGCGTGTCAGTTGCGCTGGCCGAACATCATCTGGCGTGCGATCGCCTTCTTGAGCGGCGGCACGAATTCGAGCGCGGTGAGCGCCGCGCCGCGCAGCAGCGGAAGAGGGCCGGCGTCGACGGTAAACAGGCGCGCGAGCGTGTCCGTCGCGCCGATCGTGAAGCGCCGGTCGAGCGCGCGCCGTGCGTTGAAGGTGGCAAGCGCGGTCGCTTCGAAGCCCTGCGTGGACAGCGCGTCGACGAGCGTGTGCGCATCGCGCAGCCCGAGGTTGAGCCCCTGGCCGGCGACCGGATGCAGCGTTTGCGCGGCGTTGCCGACGATCGCGATGCGCCCGTTGACGAGCGTCTGTGCCGCGTTCAATCCGAGCGGGAACGATGCGCGCCCCGCGATCGCGACGAATCGGCCCATCCGCTCGCCGAATGCAGCGCCGAGTTCGCGCAGGAACGCGTCGTCGGGAAGGGCGGCGCGGCGGGCCGCCTCGTCGGGCGTGCAGCACCACACGAGCGAATAATCGGCACCGCCAAGCGGCAGCAGCGCGAGCGGGCCTTCGTGCGTGAAGCGCTCCCAGGCGACGTTCGGGCGCGGCGCCGAGACGGTGACCGTGCCGACGATCGCGGTCTGGCCATAGTCGCGGCGATGCTTGCCGGTATCGGCCTGCTGTTCGTGGAACAGCCCGCCTTCGGCGTTGATGACGATGCGCGCGCGCAGCGTGCGCTCGCCTTGCGGGCCGTCGAGCGTCAGCGTGACGCCGTCGGCGTCCTGTTGCGGCGTGCGTGCGGTGGTCGACGTGAGCCAGTCGACGCGCGTGCCGCGCACGGCCTGCGCGAGCGCCTGCACGATCGAGCCGTAGCGCACGACGTAGCCGAGCGCGGCGAGGTCGTGCTCGTCGCGGTCGATCAGCGTGCGGCCGAAATGGCCGCGCTGCGACACGTGGATGTGTTCGATCGGCGTTGCGTCGGCCGGCCATCCGAGCGTGTCGAGCAGCACGCGGCTGCCGTGCGACACGGCGATCGCGCGCGGGTCGTTCGCGCTCGCGGCCGGCTCGCGCGCGTCGATCAGCGCGATCGACGCGTGCTGCGTCGCGCTGCGTCGGGCGAGCCAGCCGGCGAGCGCGAGCCCGACGGGGCCCGCGCCGACGATGGCGAGGTCATGGTCCGGCGTGGCCGGGGAGGAAGCGGTCGTCATCAGTGTTCGTGAAACGGGGTAACGGTCAACTGCAGGTCAACGGCAGGTCAACGGCAGATCAACACCGGGCCAACGACGGTCCGGCACCGGCGCGATGTCAACCTGCGGTACGCTCACGCGCCGTGCGCCGCGCCCGCACGCATCAGCGCCTCGATCTCGTCGGCCGCCACCGGCACGTCGCGCGTGATCAGCTCGCAACCGTGCTCGCGCACGATCGCGTCGTCCTCGATGCGGATGCCGATGTTCCAGTATTCGGACGGCACGTCGTCGGCGGCGCGCACGTACAGGCCCGGCTCGACGGTGAGCGTCATGCCGGCTTTCAGCGTGCGCCACGGCAGCGCGCCGTTGGCGTCGCGCGCGGCGAGCCGCTCGCGGTAGTCGCCGCAATCGTGCACGTCCATGCCGATCCAGTGGCCGGTGCGGTGCATGTAGAAGCGTGCGTACGCGCGCTCGGCGAGCACGTCGTCGACGCTCGAGAAGCGCGTCTTCGGGATGATGCCCGTATCGAGCAGCCCTTGCGCCAGCACCCGCACGGCCGCGTCGTGCGGCGCCTCGAACGGCACGCCCGCGCGCGTCGCGTCAATCGCGGCCTGCTGCGCGGCGAGCACGATGTCGTACAGCGTGCGCTGCGCGGGCGAGAAGCGCCCGTTGGCCGGGAACGTGCGCGTGATGTCCGACGCGTAGCCGTCGAGTTCGCACGCGGCATCGATCAGGATCAGGTCGCCGTCCCGCGCGGCCGCGTTGCCGGCCGGGTAATGCAGCACGCACGCGTTCGCGCCGGCCGCGACGATCGAGCCGTACGCGGGCGCCTGCGCGCCATGCTTGCGGAACGTGTACAGCAGCTCGGCCTCGAGTTCGTACTCGCGGATCCCCGGGCGGCACACCTGCATCGCGCGACGGTGCGCGAGCGCGGAGATGTGTGCGGCGCGCATCATGATCGCGAGTTCGTGTTCGTCCTTCACGAGCCGCATGTCGTCGAGCAGGGGCGTGAGGTCGAGCAGCGCGTCCGGTGCGGCGACGCCGCTGCGCGCCTGCGCGCGCACCGCATCGATCCAGCCGGCGAGCTGGCGGTCGAACTCGGCCGACGCGCCGAACCGGTAGTGCACGGTGCCCGCATCGGCGAGCAGGCGCGGCATTTCGGTGTCGATCACGTCGACCGCGTAGGCCGCGTCGAAGCCGAACGCATCGCGCGCGGCCTCGGGCCCGTAATGGAAACCTTCCCAGATCTCGCGGTCGGCATTCTTCGCGCGGCAGAACAGGATCGATTCCGGCGCGCCGTGCGACCCGGCCGCGTTCAGCACGAGCACGGCGTCCGGCTCGGTGAAGCCCGTCAGGTAGTGGAAGTAGCTGTCATGCCGGTACGGAAAGGCCGTATCGCGGTTGCGCAGCATTTCCGGCGCGGTGGGAACGATGGCGACGCCGCCGCCGGCGGCGCGCAGTGTGGCAAGCACGCGTTCACGGCGCTGGCGGTAGACGTCGACGGCGATGGCGGTATCGAGGGGCGCATTCATCGTGCGATTGTAGCGCCGCCGGACGCGGCGCGTGAGAGACACGGCCGCAAGCCGCGCCGGACGGGGCTCGGCGGCGGCTGTTGCAAACCATCCACAGGCCGGACGGGCGATTTTCTATCGGGCCGCGCCGGCCGGTTATGATCGGCGACAACGTATACTCTCGGCAGTTCCCTTGAAAAGGCAGATGATGAAATTAATCGGTTCGCTCAGCAGCCCGTACGTCCGCAAGGCGCGGATCGTGCTTGCTGAAAAGAAGATCGACTACAAGCTGGAGCTCGAGAACGTATGGGCGCCGGAGACGGACATTCATGCATCGAATCCGCTCGGCAAGGTCCCGTGTCTCGTGATGGAGGATGGTGCCGCGGTGTTCGATTCCCGCGTGATCTGCGAATACGTCGACACGCTGTCGCCGGTCGGCAAGCTGATTCCGCCGTCGGGACGCGAGCGGCTCGAAGTGCGGTGCTGGGAAGCGCTGGGCGACGGCGTGCTCGACGCGGCCGTGGCGATCCGTCTCGAACACACGCTGCGCGACGAAGCGCAGCGCAGCGCGAGCTGGATCGCGCGCCAGCAGCGCAAGATCGACGACGCGCTCGTCGCGATGTCGCAGGGCCTCGGCGGCAAGACGTGGTGCGTCGGTAATCATTACACGCTCGCCGACATCGCACTCGGCTGCGCGCTCGGCTACCTCGACTTCCGGATGTCCGAACTCAACTGGCGCGACCGCCATCCGAATCTCGACAAGCATTTCGTGAAGCTGTCGCAGCGGCAGACGTTCGTCGACACGTTGCCGCAAGGCTGACCTGCCGCCGCCCGCGGATCGGGCAGACAAGAGAAAAGCGCCCCGCGGGGCGCTTTTCTCTTTGGCGAGCCGCCCGGCGGCGGGCGCTCGCGCGTTACTCGATCGACGTGTAAACGGTTTCGCCGAGCACGAACGAATCGCTGCGCGCGATCGGCCACCACTTGTCGTACAGCGTATAGCCGCAGGTCTGGCCGTCGAGCAGCGCGCCGGGCTTCAGGTACTTCAGCAGCTGCGACATCAGCCGCACCTCGTGCGGCGCGACGCGCTGCACGATGTGATGCGCGCGCAGCTCGGACGGATGGCCGAGGCCGGCCGCCTGCACGAGTTCCTGCAGTGCGTGCAGCGTATTGCGGTGGAAGTTGAACACGCGCTCGGCCTTGTCGGGCACGACGAGGGCGCGCTGGCGCACCGGGTCCTGCGTGGCGACGCCGGTCGGGCAGCGGTCGGTGTGGCAGTGCTGCGCCTGGATGCAGCCGACCGCGAACATGAAGCCGCGTGCCGAGTTCACCCAGTCCGCGCCGATCGCGAGCGTGCGTGCGATGTCGAACGCGCTGATGATCTTGCCGCTCGCGCCGATCTTCACGCGATCGCGCACGCCGATCCCGACGAGCGTGTTGTGCACCAGCAGCAGGCCCTCCTGCAGCGGCACGCCGACATGGTCGGTGAATTCGAGCGGCGCCGCGCCGGTGCCGCCTTCCGCGCCGTCGACGACGATGAAGTCGGGCACGATGCCCGTCTCTAGCATCGCCTTCGCGATCCCGAAGAACTCCCACGGATGGCCGATGCACAGCTTGAAGCCGGTCGGCTTGCCGCCCGACAGCGTGCGCAGCCGTTCGACGAATTCGAGCAGCCCGCGCGGCGTCGAGAATTGCGAGTGCGTCGCGGGCGAGATGCAGTCCTTGCCCATCGGCACGCCGCGCGTCTCGGCGATCTCGGGCGTGATCTTCGCGGCCGGCAGCACGCCGCCGTGGCCCGGCTTCGCGCCTTGCGACAGCTTGATCTCGATCATCTTGACCTGCGGATCGGCGGCCTGCTTCGCGAACTTGTCCGGGTTGAACGTGCCGTCCTCATTGCGGCAGCCGAAGTAGCCGGACGCGATTTCCCAGATGATGTCGCCGCCGTTTTCGCGATGGTACTTCGACAGCGAGCCTTCGCCGGTGTCGTGCGCGAACCCGCCTTTCTTCGCGCCGAGGTTCAGCGAGCGGATCGCGTTCGCGGACAACGAGCCGAAGCTCATCGCCGAGATGTTGAAGATCGAGGTGTCGTACGGCTGCGCGCGGTTCGCGCCGACCCGGATGCGGAAGTCGTGGTTCGGCAGCTTCGTCGGCGCGAGCGAGTGGCTGATCCATTCGTGCGCGACGGACTTCACGTTCAGTTCGGTGCCGTACGGGCGGTTGTCGGCGACGTTCTTCGCGCGCTGGTAGACGAGGCTGCGCTGCGCGCGCGAGAACGGTTTCTCGTCGGTGTCGTCCTCGACGAAGTACTGGCGGATTTCAGGCCGGATGAACTCGAACAGGAAGCGGAAATGGCCCCAGAGCGGGTAGTTGCGCAGGATCGCGTGACGGTCCTGGTTCAGGTCGTACAGGCCGACGGCGACGAGGGCGACGGGGATGATGATCCACAGCCAGGAAAGCACGTGGATCGATGCGAGCGCGGCCGCGGCAACGAGCAGCAGGACGGCACACCACATCGCGAGGTAGCGTCTGGAAAGCATGGGGACTCCTAGGGTCTATTCATGTATGGAACGCGCATGCGAATGCCCGAAAGCGCGCGCAGGGCAAGGAGCGAGGAGCGCCGTTTGGCCGAGCCAAACAAGTGACGAGCGACGCCGCCATGCGGGCGATTTCGGGCATTCCCGTGACATGAATTTCTTAATTTGGGGTTGCCACGAGAACGGCCGCTCGCCGCGTTGCGCTCCTTGCGAATACGTCAGTATTCGCGGCGTCGCGCGCCTCGCGAGCGGCCGTTCTCGTGGCAACGCATGTGCGTTCCATACATGAATAGACCCTGCATCTTGAAATGCCGCCATGCGTACGCTGCGCGGCGGCGCACCGGCCGCGGCGGAATCGTGTTCCGCCGGGCGCGGCGTGCCGCAAGTCTAAACCGAATGGATGTCAGCGTGCTTCGGCGAGCGCCCCCGCGCGGGCTACCGCCGGTGCCGGCGCCGTCTGGCCGGGCTGGCCGGTGGCCGCGAACTCGATGATGCCGCCGCCGAGGCAGATCTCGCCGTCGTACAGCACGGCCGACTGGCCGGGCGTGACCGCCCATTGCGCGTCGTCGAAGGCGAGCGAGAAGCGGGCTTCGCCGGCCGGGCCGGGTGCGGCGGCGCCGAACGCGCATGCCGCATCGGCCTGCCGGTAGCGCGTCTTCGCGCCGCACGCGAAGCCGTCGGCCGGCGGTTCGCCCGCGACCCAGCTCACGTTGCCGGCAACGAGCTCGCGCGACAGCAGCCACGGATGGTCGTGGCCCTGCACGACGTACAGCGTGTTCGACGCGATGTCCTTCGCCGCGACGAACCACGGCTCGCCGCTGCCGCTCTTGCTGCCGCCGAGGCCGATGCCCTTGCGCTGGCCGAACGTGTAGAACGCGAGGCCGATGTGCTCGCCGACCACCTTGCCGTCCGGCGTCTTCATCGGACCGGGTTTCGTCGGAAGATAGCGGTTCAGGAAGTCGCGGAACGGCCGTTCGCCGATGAAGCAGATGCCGGTCGAGTCCTTCTTCTTCGCGTTCGGCAGGCCGATCTGCGCGGCGATCTCGCGCACCTTCGTCTTCGGGATCTCGCCGAGCGGGAACATCGTCTTCGACAGTTGCGCCTGGTTCAGCCGGTGCAGGAAGTACGACTGGTCTTTCGTATGATCGAATGCCTTCAGCAGTTCGAAGCGGCCGTCGCGCTCGCGCACGCGCGCGTAGTGGCCGGTCGCGATCATTTCCGCGTCGAGCGACATCGCGTGGTCGAGGAACGCCTTGAACTTGATCTCGGCGTTGCACAGCACGTCCGGGTTCGGCGTGCGGCCGGCCGAATATTCGCGCAGGAATTCGGCGAACACGCGGTCCTTGTATTCGGCCGCGAAGTTCACGGCTTCCACGTCGATGCCGATCAGGTCGGCCACCGACACCACGTCGATCCAGTCCTGGCGCGTCGAGCAGTATTCGCCGTCGTCGTCGTCTTCCCAGTTCTTCATGAACAGGCCGACCACGTCGTATCCCTGTTCCTTCAGCAGCCACGCGGTCACCGACGAATCGACGCCGCCCGACATGCCCACTACTACACGGCGCTTGCTCATTTGTTTACCGCCTGACGGTCGAATGCGTCCGGGCGCGGCGCGACCGAATGCGTGTGCACGAAATCGAGCGGAATGCGCCGCCCGGCCAGATAGTCGTCGACGCAGCGCATCACCGCGGGCGAGCGGTGACGCTCGCTGCACGCGCGCAGCTCGTCGGCGCTCATCCACAGCGTGCGGACGATGCCGTCGTCGAGCACGTGGCCCGGCAGCGGCTCGCCGGCCGTGCCGCAGAACGTGAAGCGCAGGTAGGTCGCGCCGGCGCTGCCGGGGCGGTCGTAGTGCGCGAGATAGACGCCGACGAGCGCATCGGGGACGAACGGATGCGCGGTTTCCTCGAGCGTCTCGCGGATCACGGCGTCGGCGAGCGTCTCGCCGGCCTCGAGATGGCCGGCCGGCTGGTTGATGCGCAGGCCCGTCGAGGTTTCTTCCTCGATCACGAGAAAGCGACCGGCGCGCTCGACGAGCGCCGCGACGGTCACATGCGGGGTCCAGATTTCGGGTTTCATGGATCGGCATTTTACCGGTTGCGCTCGGACGCTGCCGGCCATTACGTTAGACGAATCCGACCCCGGTCTTGCGCCCTCGCCTCGCCAGTGCACGCCGCATCGCGCCCTTTTATGGCGCGACGATCGTCGCGACGCAGGCGGCGATCGTGTCCCGCACGCGCACGATCGCCGGGTCGCGCTGCGTGCTCGTGCGCCAGCCGATTTCCACCGGGTAGCGCGGCAGCTCGACCGGGCATGCGAGCGCGCGCAGCGACGTCGACTGCGCGATCGCGCGGGCCGCGTGCGCCGGTATCGTCGCCACCGCGTCGGAGCCGGCGAGCAGGTACGGCAGCGCCGCGAAATGCGTGGTCGACGCCGCCACGCGCCGCTTGTGGCCGAGCGCGGCCAGCGCCTCGTCGACGATCCCGATCACGCCGCCCGACGACACGAGCAGGTGATCGCGCCGCAGGAAATCAGCGAGCGCGAGCGTGCGCGGCGCGCGCGCCCGGCCGGCCGGATCGATCAGGCATGCGTAGCCGCCCGTCGCGACCGCGCGCCGGCTGAGCCCGTTCGCCGAGAACCCGCCCGACGCGATCGCGAGATCGACGCCGTGCCGCAGCAGCGCGTCGCCCGCGATGCCGCTGTGGGTCTGCCGGAAGATCAGCCGGATGCCCGCGGCTTCCCGCGCGACCGCGTCGATCAGCGCGCGGCCGAGCGCGATCTCGAAGTCGTCCGACAGCCCGATCGAGATCGTGCGGCCGACCCGCTCGCCGCCGTCGGCCGCGATCGCGAGGCTCGCGCGGCAGCGGTCGAGCGCGTCGGACAGGATCGGCTTGAGCTCGTCCGCGCGCGGCGTCGGCGCGAGCCCGCGGCCGGTGCGCACGAACAGCGGGTCGGCGTAGATCACGCGCAGCCGCGCGAGCGCCGCGCTGACGGCCGACTGCGTGAGGCCGAGCCGCAGCGCCGCGCGGCTCGCGCCGCCTTCCTCGTACAGCGCCTCGAACACCTTCAGCAGGTTCAGGTCGAGCCCGGCGATATCATCCGTATTCATGTCAGTTATCGTTGTATCGATTTGATCGATGAAATGATATCGATAAAGATGGCGTCACCCCATTCACCGGAGACGTCGTCATGTCCACCTCAGTCATCGCCGCGCTGCAGATCGGCGCATCGCCCGCCGGCACGCGCGCCACGCTCGACACGATCCTCGGCTACGAAACCGCGATCCGCGACAGCGGCGCGTCGCTCGTCGTGCTGCCCGAAGCCGTGCTCGGCGGCTATCCGAAAGGCGAGATCTTCGGCACGCGGCTCGGCTACCGGCTGCCCGAGGGCCGCGACGCGTATGCGCGCTACGCCGCGCAGGCGATCGACGTGCCGGGCCCCGAAACCGACGAACTGGCCGCGCTCTCGCAGCGCACGGGCGCGAGCCTCGTGGTCGGTGTGATCGAGCGCGGCGGCAGCACGCTGTACTGCACGGCGCTGTTCTTCGATCCGCGCGACGGGCTCGTCGCGAAGCACCGCAAGCTGATGCCGACCGGCACCGAACGGCTGATCTGGGGGCAGGGCGACGGCTCGACGCTGCCGGTGGTCGACACGGCCGCGGGCCGCGCGGGCGCCGTGATCTGCTGGGAGAACCACATGCCGCTGCTGCGCTGCGCGATGTATGCGAAAGGCTTGCAGATCTGGTGCGCGCCGACCGTCGACGAGCGCGACCTGTGGCAAAGCTCGATGCGGCACATCGCGCACGAGGGACGCTGCTTCGTCGTGAGCGCCTGCCAGGTGCAGCCGTCGCCGCGCGCGCTCGGCATCGACGTGCCGGGCTGGGATCCGGAGCGGCCGCTGATCCGCGGCGGCAGCGTGATCGTCGGGCCGCTCGGCGACCTGCTGACCGAGCCGCTGATCGGCGAGGCCGGGCTCGTGACCGCGCGTATCGATACCGACGAACTCGTGCGCGCGCGTTACGACTTCGATGTGGTCGGGCACTATGCGCGCCCGGACGTGTTTTCGCTGCACGTCGACGAGCGGCCGAAGCGGTCGGTGGTGTTCGGCGAGTGACGGGTGGGACCGGGGCGCGGACGCCCCGGCGTGCGAATGGCGCCGGGGTGGCCTGACAGTCGGGCGGCCGGACAGCCAGACAGACCGCCGGACAACCAGGTAGCCGAACCGCCGAACCGCGGCGCGGCATTCAGCGGGCAGCTGCTCTACCCGCCTCAGCGCATCGGCGCTTCCGCGATCCGCATGTAGTCGGCGATCCGCCGGCCTTCCATGTCCGGAAACTGCTCGTGCACGGAGATATCACCCATCCGCGCGATGTCGAAGGTGCGGAAGTCGTCGCGCAGCTCGCACCATGCGCCGATCGTCCAGCGTCCGCCCCAGTAGACGAGCCCGAGCGGCCACACGCGGCGTTTCGTGTGCGCGCCGAGCCGGTCGCGGTAGTCGAAGCTGACGACGTGATGCGTGTCGACCGCCTGGTGGATCGCGTCGACCTTCGCGCAGAACGTCTCGTCGATGTGGAACGACGGCGCGAACACCGGCAGGCGATCGAGCGCGGTGCGCTTGTCGGCCGGCATCGCCGACGCGATCTTCGCGAGCGCCGAACGCGCGCCGCCCGCGAAGCGCGCGCCGCCCCAGGTCTCGAGCATGCGCGCGCCGGCCGCGAGCGCCGCGAGCTCCTCGGCCGTGAACGTGAGCGGCGGCAGGCTGGCGTTGCGGTTCAGCCGGTAGCCGATGCCGGCTTCGCCTTCGATCGGCACACCCGACAGCTGCAGGTCGCGCACGTCGCGATAGACCGTGCGCGGCGACACCGACAGCCAGTCGGCGAGTTGCTGCGCGGTCGTGAGACGTCGCCCGCGCAGCAGCTCGGCGATCTGGAACAGGCGGTCGGCACGGCGCGTCATGGCTGCACCTCGACTCCAACGGCTACGGGGACTTCGCGATGATAGCGCCGCGCCCGCCGGAGCGTGGACGCGCTCAGTGGCATTTCGGCGCGTGCAGGCCGACGCGGTTGCCTTCGGTGTCGATCAGGTAGCCGATGTAGCCGTAGTTGTTCGGCAACTCGACGACCGAACCCTGCACGACGCCGCCCGCGCGCTTCGCGCGTTCGAGTGCCGCGACGACCGACTCGCCGGCGTTCAGGTAGACGAGCACGCCGTTCGCGCTCGGCTTCATCTGCTGCGGATCGAACACGATGCTGCCGCCCGTGCTCGACGCTTCGTGATCGAACATGGCCATCGGCACGCCGCCGATGACTTCGCGCTGCAGCGTCGTCTGCAGCACGGTTTCGTAGAAACGGATCGCCCGGTCGAAATCGAGGGACGGGATGTCGAACCACGCGATCGCGCGTTCCAGGGTTGCGGTGTCGGTTGCAGTTGCGGACGTCATGACGAGCTCCGTGTTGTTCGGGTTCTTGATGGAAACCAGCCTTGCATTGCGCCGGGATTGCAGTGTGACCGGGGGCTGCTGACAGCGTGCTGTCAGTAGTCGTGGCGACGCTGACAAATGACGCTGACAAACGGCGGCTTCGCTCCCGCAACGACCGCGCGGAACCTCGGCGGCGCGCGTGGCGCCGCTCGCCTGGGTGCGGCGGAAAGAAAAATGCCCGGCCGATTGGCCGGGCATCGTCAGGGTGTCAGCAGGCGGCCGCAGCCGCCGCCTCGCGTATCAGGCGTCGCCTTCCGGCGTGGCCGGGCGTGCCTTCACGCTGCCGGCGATCAGGTCGAAGCGGAACAGCCGGCATTCGAGCGCGCCGTTGAACAGCGGCGTCTTCGCCGATTCGCGCAGGCGCAGCTGGCCCGGCAGCGAGCGGTCCGACGTCAGCAGGAACGCCTGCCAGCCGGTGAAGCGCTGCTTGAGCGCATCGCCGAGCGCGTTGAAGAACTCGCTGTCCGGGGCGTCGGTGTGCGTGCGGCGGAATGCGTCGTCGTTGCCGCGGTTGCGGCCCGTCTCGCGCACCTCGCCGCGCGCGCTGCGGCCGCGCACCTCGATCCGCTCGCCGTACGGCGGGTTCGCGAGGATGATGCCCGGGCCGTCGCACGGCGGCGTCATGCCGCGCGCGTCGACCTGCTTGAGCCACACCGACGGCACGCCCGCGCGCTCGAGGTTCGCGCGCGCCTTCTCGAGCATGTCGCCCGAGATGTCGCTGCCGTACACGCCGAGCGAATCGCGCTTGCCGCGCGCCGCGCGTTTCGCGTCGAGCGCCGCGACCTTCAGGCCCTGCCATGCGGTGATGTCGTACTGCTTGAGCTTCTCGAAGCCGAACCGGCGCTCGACGCCCGGCGCGACGCCGAGCGCGATCTGCGCGGCTTCCGCGAGGAACGTGCCGCTGCCGCACATCGGGTCGTACAGCGCGGTGCCGGGCGTCCAGCCCGTCAGGCGCAGGATGCCGGCCGCGAGGTTCTCGCGCAGCGGCGCCGCGCCCTTGTCGAGGCGCCAGCCGCGCTTGAACAGCGGCTCGCCCGACGTATCGAGGTACAGCGTGCACTCGGCGGCCGTCAGGAACGCGAACACGCGCACGTCCGGCGCGCCGGTGTCGATGCTCGGGCGCGAACCGGTCTTGTCGCGCATCCGGTCGCAGATCGCGTCCTTCACGCGCAGCGTCGCGAACTCGAGGCTCTTCAGCGGCGACTTGATCGCGGTGATGTCGACGCGCAGCGTCTGCGTCGACGCGAACCAGCGTTCCCACGGCTGCTCGAGCGCGAGCGCGTAGACGTCCTGTTCGTTGCGGTACGGGCGGTGCGCGATCTTCAGCAGGATCCGGCTCGCGATTCGCGAATGGAGGTTCGCGGCCATGCCGGCGGCCCAGCCGCCACGGAAATGGACGCCGCCCGGCACCTGCGCGCCCGCGGTGAACGGCGCGCCGTCCAGATGGCGGCCGGCGATTTCGGCCAGCTCGGCGGCAAGCGCCGCTTCGAGGCCGCGCGGGCAGGGAGCGAAGAATTCGTACAGGGTGGGCGAGGACATAAGGCGGGTGAGGACGTGCAAAAGTCCACTATTGTACGCGGCGCGGGCGCCCGGGGCCGGCGTTGCGTCGGATTCGGGACGCCGGCGCGGGTCGGCCGGCCGTGACGGGCGGCCCGCCGGGCCGCGCGGCGGCGCCCGCCCGGGCAGGCGCGCCGCCGTCGAACGCTCAGTGCGAGCCCGGCTGGCCAGCGCGCGCGGCCGTTCCGCCGGCCGGCCAGAACAGCGCGGACGGCTTCGCGAGCACCGTGCGGACGATCGCGCCGACCAGCGCGCGCACCTTGGTGCGGCGCAGGCTGCGCGAGCGCACGGCCATCGTGAACGCGAGCGCGAAGCTCACGAGCACGTTGAGGATCGCCATGCTCAGCACGCCGGCGCCGGCCCACCAGAGTTCGGGCGTGCTCAGCGCGCCCTTGCCGAGCACGCCGAGCGCGATTCCGATCGAGCCGGCCGACAGCGTCACGTGCCTCACCTCGAACGGGAACAGGAACACGGTGACGATCGCGGGGATCAGGCCGAGCATCAGGCCGAGGCCGACGTTGGCGACCACGCCCGCGACGTTCGAGCGGCAGAAGTGCGCGAGTTTCGCGGCGCCCGGCGCGCCGAGCGTGAGCCGCAGCCGGCGGTTGTACGTGAGCGCGTCGCCGACCCGGTGCAGCACGAACCAGTTGTCGGCCCAGCCCGCGAGCAGGCTCGACGCCCACAGCAGCACGCCCGTGAGCGCCGCATAGAACGGGGTCGGGCCCAGCAGCGAGAACGAATGCAGCGTCGCATGCGCCTTTTCCGGCGAGATCAGGTTCGCGTGCAGCAGGTTGCCCGCGAACAGCTGCACGAGCAGACAGACGGGCAGCACGACGAGCACGTTGCCGGAGATGGCCGCGGCCTGTGTGCGGATCAGCGCGATCACCGACGCGACGAACGCCTTCACGCCTTCCTCGTGACCGGTGTCGTCGAGCTCGCGCGCAAGCGTCGGGGCGGTCATCGCGGGCTGCTTGGTCGCGAGCGTGAAGTGCAGGAAGTGCATCAGCATGAAGCTCGCCGCGTAGTTGACGCCCGCGAGCAGCCCTTCGAGCATCGACTGCAGGTGCGCGCCCGTGATCGCGAACTTCACGCACACGGTCACGACGGTGACGAGCCCGCCGCCCGCGGCCATCCGCAGCATCTTCAGGTACTCGGCGCGGCCGCGCGAAATGTAGTGCTCGCCGGTGTCCGCGTTGGTCTCGACGAGCTTGCGCGCGAACAGCGAGAAGTTGCTGCGCACGAGGTGCGACACGCTCTGGCTGTTCTGGTTCGCGTCGACGAGTTCGGCCGTCAGGCGCGCCATCCCGCGCAGGTCGTCGCGTGCCATCCACGCGTTGAGCAGCAGTTCCGCGCGCAGGATGCGCATGCGCATCCGCTCGACCTGGAACACGATGTCGACCGACACGCCGTTGCGGTACAGGTGCGCGAACACGTCGTCGACCGCGATCCGGCATTCGTCGAGCAGCACGCGCAGGTAATTCACCTCGTGCAGCAGCTTGCTCGGGTCGCCGCCGTCCTCGACGGCCGCGTGGGCGGTCTCGACCGCGAGCATCGCACGCGTGAGGCGGTAGAACGGCTGCGTTTCGAGCGGCTTGCGCGCGTCGTCGTCGGACAGGCGGCTGCGCACCGTCTGCGACAGGCCGGTCGAGCTGATCTGGCAGGTCAGGTTGTGCAGCGCGGCCAGCAGGTCGCGCGAGAACGAGCCGGGCTCGTGGCGTTCTTCGTCGGTGACGTCGAACGAGATCAGCTCGGCGAGGCGGGCAAGCAGGTCGTCGGGCAGCGCGTCGATCCATTGCGCGTCTTCCGGCGTCGGGAACATCAGCGTGAACAGCGCCGTCAGCTCGCGGCGGTTCGGCGCCGGCGGGATCAGCGACGAGTCGATGCGCTCGAACAGCGCGCCGAAGAAACCGGAATGCACGGGCATCCCGGCGTCGCACAGCAGCGAGATGCCGTCGCATTCGCGCAGGATCCCGCGCAGGATGCGCGCCGCGTGCGATTTCCATGCCGGGTTGCGGTCGAGCACGTGGAACAGGTAGCGCAGCCGCGCGTGCGCCGGATACGCGCGTGCGTCGGCATCGCGTGCGGCCGGCGTGTCGTGCGCGGCCTGCATCGCGCCGTTGCGGCGCAGCCAGTGCGCGAGCTCGATCAGCCATTCGCTGCGCTCGGCGTACGGCGCGTCCGCGTCGGCATGCGCGAGCAGCGCATCGAGCTGGTGGCCCGCATTGCGCGACGCGCGCCACTTCTTGATCAGGGTCGTCAGGGAATGAAACATAAACGGAATAGCGATAGCCCTGGACGGGCGGGTTCGGGATGCCGGCCGGGAACACACGGCGCGGCGCCGGCGAGAACGGTGAAGCTGGTCGGGATGCCGGACGATGCGCGCGACCCGCGATGCGGCTGCCCCGATGCGGTGCACGCGAACACGCGTGCGAGCCCCGGGAGACGCGGCGGCCGGACCGGACACAACGGGCGGATCGCCGCCGGCTGGCGCGCGCGACAGGCGGCACGCGGCACGCGCCGGAAAGTGCGTAGGATCGTCAATCGGGCGCGAAAACGCAAGCCGACCGCATTGCATGGCGCCGGTTCCGGCGGATTTTGACAAACACTGCAAAGCGGCCGTCCGGCCGATGGATGCCGTGCTGCGTCGGCCGTGGCGAAGAGGGCGGCGGGTTCGCGTGCGCGGCGGCGCGCGCACGCGGATCGATGCCGACGAGGACTATCGGGCGGCGCGTGCCGAATCCGGTCGCGGGCGCGCAGGCACCGGACGCCGGCCGCGCGCCGCGCTTACGCGCCGGACTTGACGCTCGCGCTCGCGTCGCCGCCGGGCGTCGGATTGGCCGGGCAGGGTATGACGGGCGCGGCGGCCGCTGCCTTGCCGGACGCGGTCGTCGACGGGGTCGAGGCAGCCGTCGAGCCGCGCCGCGCGGCGAGCGCGCGCACGCCGGACGCGGCCTGCGATGCAATCACGTCGAGCGCGCGCCGGTGACCGGCGACGAGCGCGTCGTAGCCGTCGGCGACCGGTTCCGCGACGCTCGTGCGACAGGTCATCAGTGCCTGCGTGCCGACCGCGCGCACGCTCCACACCGCATCGATCGCCGCACGCTTGCCGGGCCACGACTCGAAGCGCTGCACGTTCACGCTGATCCGATAGACGGGCACGCCGGCCGGATACGCGGAATTCGCGACGTCGATCGTGCCGAGCTGTGCGGCGAGGTCGTCGGACAGCGCGCGGCGAATCTCGTCGGCGGGCGGCGCGGCCCAGCGTTCCTGCTCGAGCACGTCGACCTGCGCGGCGTTCTTCTGCACGACGAGCTGGTTCTTCGCGACCTGTTCGGGCACGCCGACGGACGGCACCTCGATCAGGAACGGCGGGTTGGCGGGCGCGGTGCGCACGGGCGCCGCGGCGTCGGCCGGGCTCAGCGTATAGAACCGCGCGGGCGGCGAGCTGCACGCGGCGAGCGCGAGTGCGGCGAACACTGCCGCCGCGCCGCTCGCGAGGACGTTCACGCGTGTCGTCGTCATTATCGATCTCCTGATTTGCCCTTGAGCAGCGATTCGGGATGGCGCTCCAGATAGTCGGCGAGCGCGTTCAGCGATTGCAGCGTGCGCGTGAGTTCCTTCAGCGCACCGCGCACGTCGGACTGCAGCGGCGAATCCTGCTGCAGCGTCACCTCGGCGGTCGAGAAGGTCTGCCGCGCGGCCGACAGCGTGTCGCGCGCTTCCGGCGCGACCTGCGTGTCGAGCTGCTTGAACAGCTTGTCGGCATTCGACAGCGCGCTGTTCAGGTTCGCGCCGATCTGGTCGAACGGCACCTTGTCGAGCTTCTTCGCGATGTCGGCGACCTGCAGCTGCAGTTCGTCGAGCGTGTTCGGCACGGTCGGCAGCTCGAGCGGCTGGCGCGCTGTGTCGATCTTCACGGCCGGCGCCTTCGGGAAGAAGTCGAGCGCGACGTACAGCTGGCTCGTCAGCAGGTTGCCCGTGCGCAGCTGGCCGCGCAGGCCGTGCTGGACCAGGCGCTCGACGATCTCGCGGCGGGCCGGTTCGCCCTTGCTCTCGATCGTTTCGCGGAAGCGCGGTCCGAGCCGCTCCGGATATACGTTCATCGTCACCGGCATCAGGAAGTTCTTGGTCTTCGGATCGAAGTCGATGCCGATGTTCGTGACTTCGCCGAGCACGATGCCGCGGAAGTCGACCGGCGCGCCGACCGCGAGCCCGCGCAGCGACTGGTTGAAGTTCATCACGACCTGCAGCGGCTGGCCGTCCGGATCGCGCATCGCGTCGGCCTCGTCGGAGCCGAGGCGGAAGGTCGTGTTGTTCGGCGCCGTCGCGCCGCTGTCCTGGTTCGGCGGCGTCTGGAACGCGATGCCGCCGAGGATCACCGTCGCGAGCGACTGCGTATTCAGCTTCAGGCCGCTCGAATCGAGCCGCAGGTCGACGCCGCTCGCCTGCCACCAGCGCGAGTTCACGCCGACGTACTGGTTGTACGGCGCATTGACGAACACGTTGAACGTGACGCCGGTGCCGTCCTTGTCGAGCGAGAAGCCGACCACCTGGCCGACCTGCACGCGGCGGTAGTAGACGGGCGAGCCGATGTCGACCGAGCCGAGCGAATCGCCGCGCAGCACGTACTGCGTGCCCTTCTGGTCGCCGGTCACGGGCGGCGGCGTCTCGAGGCCGGTGAAGTCGGTCTGCGTGTCCTGCCCGTGGCCGGCATCGACGCCGATGTACGCGCCCGACAGCAGCGTGCCGAGCCCCGACACGCCGGTCGCGCCGATGCGCGGACGCACGATCCAGAAGCGCGAGCCCTTGATCGCGAAGTCCTCGGCTTCCTTCTTCAGCTGCACCTGCACCAGCACGCGCGACAGGTCTTTCGACAGCTTGATCGTCTTGACCGTGCCGATCTCGACGTCCTTGTACCTGACCTGCGTCTTGCCCGGCTCGAGCCCTTCCGCGCTGTGGAAGCTGATCGAGATTTCCGGGCCGCGCTCGCGCACGGACTTGATCACGAGGCCGATGCCGATCAGCGCGGCGATCAGCGGCACGAGCCAGACGAGCGACGGCAGCCAGCCGCTTTTCGTCGAGATCGCGGGATCGGGCGGCCGGGACGCATCGTGCTGCGGGCCTTGCGGACTATTCATGGTGTTTCCCTGAGGTTTCGACTGGATCCCAGATCAGGCGGGGATCGAACTGCATCGACGCGAGCATCGTCAGGATCACGACCGAGCCGAACGCGAGCGCGCCGGGGCCGGCCGTGATGACGGCGAGCGAACGGAAATGGACGAGCGCGACGGTGAGCGTCACGACGAAGATGTCGAGCATCGACCAGCGGCCGATCCGCTCGACGATCCGGAACAGGCGCGTGCGCTGCAGCGGCCGCCACGTGGCGCGCCGCTGCGCGCTGGTGACGAGGATCGTCAGCACGCCGAGCTTGAGCATCGGCACGAGGATGCTGGCGACGAACACGACGACCGCGAGCGGCCAGTCGCCGGACGTCCAGAAATAGATGACGCCGCTCATGATCGTGTCTTCCTGCGAGCCGACGATCGACGACGTGTGCAGGATCGGCAGCAGGTTCGCCGGGATATAGAGGATCGCGGCCGCGATCAGCAGCGCCCACGTACGCATGATGCTGTTCGGCTTGCGGATGTGCAGCGCGCTGCCGCAGCGGGCGCAATGCGCGTGCGGATGGTCGATCGTCTGCACGAGCCCGCATGCGTGGCAGCTGGCATAGCCCTCGCGGGCGGCGGTCGGCGTCGTCATCGGCGGGGGGCTTCCGGTCGCGGCGGGGCGTTGTCGGGCCGCACGGGCGAGCGCCCGGCGCGCAGGTCGTCGGCCATGTCCCACAGCGTGCGCGGATCGAACATCAGCACGACGGCGGTCATCAGCGTGAGTGCGGCGAACGCGAACAGCGCCGCGTCGGGCACGACGCGCGCGAGGCTCACCATCTTCACGATCGTCACGAGGATCCCGAGCATGAACACCTCGATCATCCCCCACGGCCGCACGAACTGGATCATGCGCAGCACGAAGTTCAGGCCCGGCGGCACGACGCCACGCCGGATTGGCAGCAGCACGTAAAGCAGCGCGGCCATCTCGACGAGCGGGAACAGCACGGTCGAACAGAACACCATCACGCCGACGATCTCCATGTCCTGATGCCACAGCGCGTCGATCGCGCCGATCAGCGTGGTCTGCACGCGGGTGCCGTTCAGGTCCATTTCGAGGATCGGGAACCCCTGCGCGATGATGAACGTGACGAGCGCCGCGACCGCCAGCGCGCTGATTCGCTCGATCTGCGTGGTGCTGTCGCGATAGAGCAGCGCGTCGCAGCGCGGGCAGCGTGCGATTTCGCGGCGCGCGAGGTGCGGTTTATGCAACAGTGCGTCGCATTCGTGGCAGGCAATCAGGTCGTGTCGTTGCATGGGAAAAGCGGTTGTTCGACGGGCGGGAGACGCGTCGACGGGGCCGGAACCCGCGCCAATCTTACCAAAACGGCTTTTTCGACGTGTCAACGCCCGGTTGCCGCGTGACCGGTCGGTAACATGGCGTAAACCTGGCAGCCGGCTGGCGCGCGTGTCCTCAGAGTCCGCGCGTGGCAAAAGGTTGCGGTAGCATGGCGGCCTTGACAAGCGTCGGACGAATGGGCCGGCGCAGCCGTTCGCTCAACTGAGGAATCCAAGATGGCATCGAAATCGCCGCCGGCCGGGCCGGCACGCTACGCGCACACCGCGATCGCGCTGCACTGGCTGATCGCGCTGCTGATCGTCTGCGGCTTCGCACTCGGCTGGGTCATGACCGACATCCCCGGCTTCACGCCGACGAAGCTGAAGTACTTCTCGTGGCACAAGTGGATCGGCGTGACGGTGTTCGCACTGGCCGTCGTGCGCGTGCTGTGGCGCGCGACCCACGTGCCGCCGCCGCTGCCGGGCGACACGCCGGCGTGGCAGCGCGCGGTGTCGCACGGCGTGCACATGCTGCTGTACGTGCTGATGATCGTGATCCCGGTCACGGGCTACCTGTACAGCTCGGCGTCGAACATCCCGGTCGTCTACCTCGGCATCGTGCCGCTGCCGCGCCTGATCGATCCCGATCCGGTGCTGAAGGAAACCTTCAAGACGCTGCACGTGTCCTTGAATTACATTCTGCTTGCGCTCGTCGCCATGCACGTGCTCGCGGCGCTCAAGCACCAGTTGTTGGACCGCGACGGCCTGCTGTCGCGGATGCTTCCCTCCGCCAAATGAAGGATCCCATGAAAGTGTCTTTCTCCCGCTCCATGCTGACCGCGTTCGCCGCGGCGTCACTTGTCGCGTCGGCCGCGGCGCATGCCGACGTCGATCTCTCGAAGAGCAAGGTGTCCGCCGTGTCGAAGCAGATGAACGTGCCGACCGAAGGCGCGTTCAAGAAGTTCTCCGCGCAGGTGAAGTTCGACCCCGCGAAGGCGGCGCAGGGCAGCGCGCAAATGTCGATCGACATCGCGAGCTTCGACCTCGGCGACAAGATGTACAACGAGCAGGTCACGGGCAAGGACTGGTTCGACGCGAAGGCGTATCCGCAGGCGACCTTCGCGTCGTCGGCGATCGCGCCGGCCGGCGGCAACAAGTACAACGTGACCGGCAAGCTGACGATCAAGGGCAAGTCCGAGACCGTCACCGTGCCCGTCACGGTCACGCAGAACGGCGCGACGCAGACCTTCGACGGCGTGCTGCCGATCAAGCGTTCGGCGTTCAACGTCGGCACCGGCGAGTGGAAGGACACGTCGATCGTCGCCGACGAAGTGCAGATCAAGTTCCATCTCGTCGCCACGAAGTAAGCGGCGGGCTGTCGCATCACCCCGAATGCCGCGCGAGGGCGCGGCGCTGTTCCAAGGAGAAAGCATTTGAAAAAGCATCTGATCATCGCCGCGGGCGCGCTGGCCGCCTCGCTGTCGTTCTCGGCATTCGCCGACAGCGCGACGTACCAGTTCGACCCGAGCCACACGTACCCGAGCTTCGAGGCCGACCACTTCGGCGGCCTGTCGGTCTGGCGCGGCAAGTTCGACAAGTCGAGCGGCAGCGTGACGCTCGACCGCGCGGCGAAGACCGGCACGGTCGACGTGACGACCGACGTCGCGTCGATCCAGACGGGCAGCGCGAAGCTCGACGAGCACCTGCAGACGGCCGAGTTCTTCGACGTCTCCAAGTTCCCGCAGGCGAACTACAAGGGCACCATCAAGTTCGACGGCGACAAGCCGGTGTCGGTGGTCGGCAACCTGACGCTGCACGGCGTCACGAAGCCGCTCACGCTGAAGATCGATTCGTTCAAGTGCATGCCGCATCCGATGCTCAAGCGTGAAGTGTGCGGCGTCGACGCGGTCGGCGAATTCAGCCGCGACGATTTCGGCCTCGACTACGGCAAGCAGTACGGCTTCAAGATGAAGACGAAGCTGCTGATCACGGCCGAAGCCGTCAAGCAGCAGTAACGCGCCCGGCCGGGCCGGCCGCCGCGTCACGCTCGCCGGCCCGTCGCGTGCCAGCCGCCGCGCTCCCATTGTTCGGGGGCGCGGCGGTTTTTTTTGCGCGCCTATAATCGTGCGCACAGCTCGCGGCGCGAGAACGGACGCGTCGGACAGAACGTACAACGACAAGGAGATCGCCGATGCACGCCGTCACGCAGTCCAGCTCCATTGCTTCGTCGTCGCGCGTATGGCGCGCGGTGGTCGCCGCGTCGATCGGCAACGCGCTCGAATGGTTCGACCTCGTCGTCTACGGCTTCTTCGCGGTGACGATCTCGAAGCTGTTCTTTCCGGCCGGCAACGACACCGTGTCGCTGCTGCTCACGCTCGGCACGTTCGGCGTGTCGTTCTTCATGCGCCCGCTCGGCGCGATCGTGCTCGGCGCGTACGCCGACCGCGCGGGCCGCAAGGCCGCGCTCACGCTGTCGATCCTGCTGATGATGGCCGGCACGCTGGTCATCGCGGTACTGCCGACCTACCGGACGATCGGCGTCGCGGCGCCGCTGATCCTCGTCGCCGCGCGATTGATGCAGGGCTTTTCGGCCGGCGGCGAATTCGGCAGCGCGACCGCGTTCCTGGCCGAGCATGTGCCCGGGCGGCGCGGTTTCTTCGCGAGCTGGCAGGTCGCGAGCCAGGGGCTCACGACGCTGCTCGCGGCGGGTTTCGGCACCGTGCTGAACGCGCAGCTCACGGCCGAGCAGATGGCCGCGTGGGGCTGGCGCATCCCGTTCTTTTTCGGACTGCTGCTCGGGCCCGTCGCGTACTACATCCGCTCGAAGGTCGACGAGACGCCCGAATTCCTCGCGGCGGAAAGCACCGCGAGCCCGCTGCGCGACACGTTCGCGTCGCACAAGGCGCGGCTCGTCGCCGCGATGGGCGTGGTGGTGCTCGGCACCGTCGCGACCTATCTCGTGCTGTTCATGCCGACCTACGGCGTGAAGCAGCTCGGCCTCGCGCCGTCGGCCGCGTTCGCGGCGATCCTCGTCGTCGGTGTGATCCAGATGGCGTTCGCGCCGCTCGTCGGCCACTGGTCGGATCGTTACGGCCGCGTGCGCGTGATGCTCGCGCCGGCCGTCGGCATTCTCGTGCTGATCTATCCGGCGTTCGCGTATCTCGTCGCGCATCCGGGCTTCGGCACGCTGATCGCGCTGCAGGTACTGCTCGCGTTCCTGATGACCGGCTATTTCGCGGCGCTGCCGGGGCTGCTGTCCGAAGTGTTTCCGGTGCAGACGCGCACGACCGGGATGTCGCTCGCCTATAACGTCGCGGTGACGATCTTCGGCGGCTTCGGGCCGTTCATCATCGCATGGCTGATCCGCGCGACCGGGATGAAGACCGCGCCGAGCTTCTACCTGATGTTCGCGGCCGTGCTGAGCCTCGCGGCGCTGGTGGTGTTGCGGCGGCGGTTCGGGTTCCGGTGATCGGGAAGGGCGGCCGTCGATCAGCCGTCGGTATCGCGCAGCGTCTTTGCCGTCGCGCGCAGCGTTTCGAGATCGGCCGGGATGTTCTGCCGGCCGGCCGGGTTCGTCGCGGATACCGTTTCGATGAAGCGGTGAGTGGCGTCGTACTGTGGTTTCGAGAGCAGCAGGCGCCGAGTGGCCAGTGCATCGCGTGCATCGTCTCGAGCATGTTGCGCATCGGCACCGAGCGCGCGATAGTGCTTCCGGAGGAGCGCCGACACCGGGTTTTGCGGCATCTCTGCCGCCAGCGCGTCGAGTGCCGCGACATCGTCGTACCGTGCCTGCTTCTCGGCGAAAAGCTCGGCTCGACCCCACGCTTCATCGAAGGCCTTGCGCTGCTCGTCGGCGCGCGCCATCTCGTGGTTGACGATCCAGGTGCTGGCGCTGCCGATCAGTGCACAGGCGATTCCCACGGCGAGCGGATGTTCGAGGAATGCGCGGATGGAGCGGCGTGGTCTGGCGTGTGTCATCGGCTTCGGTCCGGAGGTGACGGAGCGTTCAATCTACCACCGCGGCCGATGCGGTCGGTCCGACGGCACGTCAGTGCTCGCCGCGCTCGCATACCGGCTGCGCCGGCATCAGTTGCGCCGGTGCAGCGACGGTCTGCACCGGGCGGCCGGCGAGCGCGTCGAGCGCTTGCCGGAGCTGCCAGTCACTTGCCGTGCCGAATTCGCGCTGCGGAAGCGCCGCGCTCTTCGCCGTATCGATCTTCGCGCGCACGCGGGCTTCGCGCAGTGCCTGCCGTGCCTTGCGAACCTGCGCGAACGGGTCGGGCGCGACCCGGTCCGCATACGGCGCGCGGGCGAGATCGACTTCGCGGTACCACAGCAGCACGCCGTCGACGTCCGAGTCGCGGCGCGGCGGCACGAGCCAGTCCGGCACGACGCCGTAGCCGTCCATCGGGCAGCCGTTCGGCCGCAGGTTGCGCGCGAACGTGAAAGCGAGGCGCGTGCCGTCGATCAGGTCGACGCCGGTCTGCGCGAGTCCCTTTCCGTAGGTCGGCATCCCGAGCAGCCGCGCGCGGCCGAGATCCTTCAGTGCCGCCGCCGTCGCTTCGGCGGCCGACGCGCTCTGTCCGTCGACGAGCACCACGAGCGGCACGGTGCGCCACCAGTCGTCGGCCTGCAGCGGCGCGAGCGGATCCTGGCCGCGCATGACCGGCAGTTCGTAGTCGGGCCAGTTGGTCGTGAAGCGGCGGTGCTTCGTGCCGTCGCGCTCGAGCGTGATCATCGCGGTACGGTCGCGCCCGGCGAACAGCGCGGTGATGCCGATCGCCGCATTCAGCGCGCCGCCGCCGTTGATGCGCAGGTCGAGGATCACGCCTTTCACCGGCGGCCCCGCGCGGCGCGCGGCCTGCACCGCGTCGATATAGCTGCCGACCGCGGGCTCCGGAAAGCTCGACAGCCGCGTGTACAGGATGTCGCCGGCGAGCCGCTTCGTCGTCGCCGGGTGTGGCCGGACGATCGCGCGGACCGGCGCGAAGGTCAGCGTCGCGTGGTTCGGACCGCGCCGGACCGTGAGCTTCAGCGGCACGCCCGCGTCGCCCTTCGCGAATTTCACGACCTCGCTACTGTCGATGCCGACGACGCTCCGGTCGTTCATCGCGACGACGAGATCGTCGGGCCGCACGCCGGCCTGTTCGGCGGGCGCGTCGGGGATGACGTCGAGGATGTGCAGCCCGTCGGGCCGTGTCTCGAACACGATGCCGATGCCCGGCGTGCCGTCGCGCGCGCGGCGCTCGTCGTCGCGCCGTTCCTGCTCCTCCTTCGCGTTGAAGAAGCGCGCGTGCGGCAGCGTCTTGATCCCGTCGTGCACGGTGGCGTCGAGCAGCGCGCCGATGTCGACGTCGGTCAGGTGCTGCTTCTTCAGCACGTCGACCGCGGCCTTCAGTTCGCAGAGCTGCGGTTCCCAGTCGGGCGGGCAGGGTGACGGTTGCGACGCGGCGGCAGCAGCGGCCGGAGCGGCCGCGGACGGGGCCGCAGGCGGGACGGCAGGCGGCGCGGACGCGGATTGCGCGCGCGCGGCCGATGCGCATGCAACGAACGCAGCCGCGGCGGCTGCGCCGGTACTCCAGGCGACGATGCGATGAACGACACGCGTGGCTGGCATCATGAGGACCGCGGCTTCGGCGGGTGGCGGGGCGGGACGGTGACGCGATTGTAGCCGACGGTCCGTGCAGCCGCGGCGGAGGAGGGGCGGCGGCTCGCCCATGAAAAAAGGCCGGTCCACGAGGGACCGGCCTTCCTGTATCAGCCGAAGCGATGCGGCGCTTAAACCTGCGCGCCCGCGTTCGGATCGTCCGGGTCGTGCGCGGTCTTCTTTTCCTTGATCAGGTCTTCGCGCTTGATGCCGAGCCACATCGCGAGCGAGCCCGCGACGAACACCGACGAGTAGATGCCGAACATGATGCCGACCGTCAGCGCGAGCGCGAAGTAGTGCAGCGTCGGACCGCCGAAGAAGAACATCGACAGCACCATCATTTCCGTCGACGTGTGCGTGATGATCGTCCGCGACATCGTGGTCGTGATCGCGTGGTTGATCACTTCCTGCACGCTCATCTTGCGTTCGCGGCGGAACGTTTCGCGGATCCGGTCGAAGATGACGACCGACTCGTTGACCGAGTAGCCGAGCACCGCGAGGATCGCCGCGAGCACCGCCAGCGAGAACTCCCACTGGAAGAACGCGAAGAAGCCGAGAATGATCACGACGTCGTGCAGGTTCGCGATGATACCGGCGACCGCGTACTTCCATTCGAAGCGGATCGACAGGTAGATCACGATGCCGATCACCACGCACGCGAGCGCGAGGAGACCGTCGGTCGCAAGCTCGCGGCCGACCTGCGGGCCGACGAACTCGACGCGCTGCAGCGTCACGTCGGGGCTTTGCGCCTTCAGCGCGGTCATCACCTGGTCGCTCTGCTGCGCGGACGTCAGGCCTTCCTTCAGCTGCAGGCGGATCAGCACGTTGCGCGACGTGCCGAAGTTCTGCACCTGCGCATCGGCATAGCCGAGCTTGCCGAGCGTGTCGCGCACGGGTTCGAGCTGCGCGGCCTGCTGATACTGGACCTCGATCACCGTGCCGCCGGTGAATTCGACGGACAGGTGCAGCCCGCGGTGGAACAGGAAGAACACGGCGGCGAGGAACGTGACCAGCGAGATCACGTTGAACACCAGCGCGTGCCGCATGAACGGAATGTCTTTACGGATGCGGAAAAATTCCATGGCTTCGTCTCCGGGGCCTTATTGGGTCGAGCCCGGTTTCTTCGGCGACACGCCTTGCTGCGCGCGGTTGCGCAGCTGCGGCTTGCCGGCGCGCGGTGCGTCGCCCTTCGCGGGAGCGGCGAGCTTCGCGGCGCGCGCGGTGTCGGTCGATTCGTCGGCCGCGCCGAACGCTGCGCCTGCGGCACCGGCCGTGGCGCCTTCCGGCTTCCACACCTGGCCGATCGCGAGCGACTTCAGCTTCTTGCGGCCGCCGTACCAGAGGTTGACGATCCCGCGCGAGAAGAACACCGCGGAGAACATCGACGTCAGGATGCCGAGGCAGTGCACGATCGCGAATGCGCGAACCGGGCCCGAACCGAACGCGAGCAGCGCGAGGCCGGCGATCAGCGTCGTGACGTTCGAGTCGAGAATCGTCGCCCACGCATGCGCGTAACCGGCCTGGATCGCGAGCTGCGGCGGCTGGCCGGCGCGCAGTTCTTCACGCACGCGCTCGTTGATCAGCACGTTCGAGTCGATCGCCATGCCGAGCGCGAGTGCGATAGCGGCGATACCGGGCAGCGTCAGCGTCGCCTGCATCAGCGACAGCACCGCGACGAGCAGCAGCAGGTTCACCGACAGGCCGATCACCGAGATCACGCCGAACAGCATGTAGTACGCGATCATGAACACGGCGATCGCGCAGAAGCCCCAGATCACCGAGTGGACGCCCATCTTGATGTTGTCCGCGCCGAGGCTCGGGCCGATCGTGCGTTCCTCGATGATGTCCATCGGTGCGGCGAGCGAACCGGCGCGCAGCAGCAGCGCGAGGTCGGCCGCCGCCTGCGGCGTCGGCTGGCCCGTGATCTGGAAGCGGTCGCCGAGTTCGGACTGGATCGTCGCGACCGTCAGCACCTCGCCCTTGCCCTTCTCGAACAGCACCATCGCCATCGGCTTGCCGATGTTCTCGCGCGACACCGCGCGCACCGAGCGGCCGCCCGCCGAGTCGAGGCGGATGTTGACCGACGGACGCTGGTGTTCGTCGAAGCCGGCCGACGCATCGATGATGCGGTCGCCGGTGAAGATCACTTCCTTCTTCAGCAGCACGGGCGCCTGGTTGCCCTGCGTGAACAGCTCCTCGCCCGGCGGCACGGGGTCGTTCGGGTTCGGGTGCGTGTTGAGCGGATCGGCGAGGCGCGCCTCGAGCGTCGCGGTGCGGCCGATGATGTCCTTCGCCTTCGCGGTGTCCTGCACGCCCGGCAGTTCGACGACGATACGGTCGTTGCCCTGCTGCTGCAGGATCGGCTCGGACACGCCGAGTTCGTTCACGCGGTTGTGGAGCGTGGTCAGGTTCTGCTTGAGCGCGGCGTCCTCGACGGCCTTCTGCACGGCCGGCGTGAACGTGCCGACGACTTGCGTGCCGCCGCCGCCGGGCTGGGTCGCCCATTGCAGTTCGGTGACCGACGCGGCGAGCACCTGGCGGGCGTCTTCGGCCGTTTGCGCGTCGCTGAAGTTGACGACGACGGACTGGTCGACGCGGCTCACGCCGCCGTCGCGGATGTTCTTGTCACGCAGCAGCGCACGGGCGTCGGACGCGTCGGAGTCGAGCTTCTTGGTGAGCGCGCCCGTCATGTCGACCTGGAGCAGGAAATGCACACCGCCGCGCAGGTCGAGGCCGAGATACATCGGCAGGGCGTGCAGCGCGGTCAGCCAGCGCGGCGACGCGCTCTGCAGGTTCAGTGCGACGACGTACTGCGGATCGTTCGGGTCGGTGTTCAGCGATTTCTGCAGCAGGTCCTTGACGCGCAGCTGCGTATCGGTGTCCTTCAGGCGCACGCGGATGTTCGCGTTGGACGCCGTGTTCTCGAAGGTGACGTCGTCCGGCGTGATCTGCGCGGACGCGAGCGCGGATTCGACCTGGGTCAGCGTGGTCGAGTCGAGCTTGACCGTGGCCTTGCCGCTCGACACCTGCACCGCCGGCGCTTCACCGAAGAAGTTGGGCAATGTGTACAGAAGGCCGATGGCGAGCGCCACGACCATCACGACATATTTCCAGAGTGGATAACGATTCATGAGGGGGCCGAACGGGTGGTTGGCGTGAAAGCGTCGCGTCCGGCGCCGCGGCGGCCCGCGCTGTCAGGCGGGCACGGCGCGGGGAGCCGGACGCTCGGTGAAAACCTTACAGCGACTTGATCGTGCCCTTCGGCAGAATGGTCGTGACCGCAGCCTTCTGCACGGTGATTTCGGTGCCTTCGGCGATCTCGACGCCGATGTAGCCTTCGGTGACCTTCGTCACCTTGCCGACGAGGCCGCCGCTCGTGACGACTTCGTCGCCCTTCGCCATGGCCGCGAGCATGTTGCGGTGTTCCTTCTGGCGCTTCATCTGCGGACGGATCATGATGAAGTACAGCACCGCGAACATCAGGATGAGCGGCAGGAAGCTCATCAGGCTCGATTCGGCGCCACCGGCGCCTTGCGCGAAGGCATTGGAAATGAACGGCACGTTGGTCTCTCCGTAGGGGAAGATCGAAAAATAAGCCGGTTATTCTACCACCGGCCCCATGCGCGAACGGCTCGGCAAATGCGCTTTCGGATCAAGCTGTTAAGCGTGAAACGACGCCGTTGCGACTCGTTTGGAAAGGCGATTGTAATGTTTGGCGGTCGCGACGGGCACCCGGAACGCATTATTTAGTACGTGTCCTATGTGACGGGCGCGCTGCGGGCCGCCGGCCCGTCAGTCGACCCCTCTCGCGCGATCCTCCGCGAAGCGCTGGCGGAATGCGTCGAACGTATGGGTCTCGATCGCGTCGCGGATCTCGCTCATCAGCTGCAGGTAGTAGTGCAGGTTGTGGATCGTGTTGAGCTGCGCGCCGAGGATTTCGCCGACGCGGTGCAGGTGATGCAGGTAGCCGCGCGAGAAATTCTGGCACGTGTAGCACGTGCAGCTCGCGTCGAGCGGCTTCAGCGAGTTCTTGTGCGTCGCGTTGCGGATCTTCACGTCGCCGAAGCGCGTGAACAGCCAGCCGTTGCGCGCGTTGCGGGTCGGCATCACGCAGTCGAACATGTCGATGCCGTTCGCGACGCCCTCGACCAGGTCCTCCGGCGTCCCGACGCCCATCAGGTAGTGCGGCTTGTGCGCCGGCAGCTTCGGGCCGACGTGCCGCAGCACGCGCATCATGTCTTCCTTCGGCTCGCCGACCGACAGCCCGCCGATCGCGAGGCCGTGGAAGCCGAGCTCCGCGAGGCCCGCGAGCGATTCGTCGCGCAGGTCCTCGAACATCCCGCCCTGGACGATCCCGAAGAGGGCGTTCGGGTTGCCGAGCCGGTCGAACTCGTCGAGCGAGCGCTTCGCCCAGCGCAGCGACATGCGCATCGAGTCGGCCGCTTCCTTGTGCGTGGTCGGCACGCCGTTGGTCGCGTACGGCGTGCACTCGTCGAACTGCATCACGATGTCCGAGTTCAGCACCTTCTGGATCTGCATCGACACTTCCGGCGACAGGAACAGCTTGTCGCCGTTGATCGGCGATGCGAACGTCACGCCGTCCTCGGTGATCTTGCGCAGGTCGCCGAGCGAGAACACCTGGAAGCCGCCCGAGTCCGTCAGGATCGGCTTGTTCCAGCCCATGAAGCCGTGCAGGCCGCCGTGCGCGTCGATCGTGTCGAGGCCCGGGCGCAGCCACAGGTGGAACGTGTTGCCGAGGATGATCTGGGCCTTGATCTCGTGCAGCTCGCGCGGCTGGATCGCCTTCACGGTGCCGTACGTGCCGACCGGCATGAAGATCGGCGTCTCGACCACGCCGTGGTTGAGCTTCACGCGGCCGCGGCGCGCATGGCCGTCGGTCGTCAGCAGTTCGAATTCGAGCCCGTTCGCGGGGCGGTCCTGCACGGGGGCGTGCGGATGAGCGTGCGTATCGTGGGATGAACCTTCGGTCATCGCGTCATTCTCCTTGCCACCGGAAAACAGTCCGGCGCACGTTGGAAACGCCGCCGGGCAACCGGCGGCGGGGAAAAGCGGGTGCGCGCCATCGTAGCGCGTACCGCAGCAAAACGGGGGCGACGGCGCGGGGACAACGGCGCGACGGCGCGGTCGCGGGCCGGCGTGTCTTCGCACCTGCCGCGCTTACGCGCGCGGCGCCTCCGGCGTGTCGCGCCGCGTGAGCAGCATCGCGTCGCCGTAGCTGAAGAAGCGGTAGCGTGCGTCGATCGCGTGCCGGTACGCGGCGCGGATCGTCTCGACGCCCGCGAACGCCGACACCAGCATCAGCAGTGTCGACTTCGGCAGGTGGAAGTTCGTGACGAGCCGGTCGACGATCCGGAAAGCATAGCCGGGCGTGATGAAGATGTCGGTCTCGGCCTGCGTCGCCGCGAGCGGGCGGCCGGCTGCGTCGGCGCTGCGCGCTGCGGCTTCGAGCGCGCGCATCGAGGTCGTGCCGACCGCGATCACGTTGCCGCCGCGCGCGCGGGTCGCGGCGATCTTGTCGACGAGCGACTGCGGCAGGTCGTACCACTCGCTGTGCATCTTGTGCTCGGCGATGTTGTCGACGCGCACCGGCTGGAACGTGCCGGCGCCCACGTGCAGCGTCAGCGTCGCGCGCTCGACGCCCATCGCGTCGAGCTTCTCGAGCAGCGGCTGGTCGAAATGGAGCCCGGCCGTGGGCGCGGCGACCGCGCCCGGATTGCTCGCATAGACGGTCTGGTAGCGAGTTTCGTCGGTCGCGTCCGGATCGTGCTCGATATAGGGCGGCAGCGGCAGGCGGCCGAACTGCTCGATCAGGTCGAGGCATGGCTCGGGGAAGATCAGCGTGAAGAACGGCTCGACGCGCTCGCCGACCGTCACGTCGAACGCGTCGGCGAGGCGCAGCGTCGTGCCGGCGCCCGGCGACTTGCTCGCGCGGATCTGCGCGAGCGCGGTGTGCGTGCCGGTCACGCGCTCGATCAGTACCTCGATCTTGCCGCCGCTGGCCTTCTGGCCGAAGAAGCGTGCCTTCAGGACCTTGGTATCGTTGAACACGAGCAGGTCGCCGGGCGCGATGCACGACGGCAGCTCGGCGAAGCGGCGATCGACGAGGCGCGCGGGCTCGACGGTGCCGTCGACCTCGAGCAGGCGGCTCGCGGTACGGTCGGGCAGCGCGGTTTGCGCAATCAGCTCGGGAGGCAGATTGAAATCGAAATCGGAAAGCGTGAACATGCGGGCTGGTTCGAAACGGCCGGCGGGCGCCGCCGACAAGGCGGAAACGCATGAATGGGGCGCGCGAGCCGCTATGATGGCGGGATGCGCGGCCTGGCCGGCGTCGTTCGTTCGGACGACGTGAAAGCCGCTATTGTACTTGCCTTGCGAAGCACCCAGACGATCCGATGCCTGTGTCACCACGCCGTTCCACCGCCGCCGTTGCCGATTCCGCCGATCCGTTCGACGCGGACGATGCCGCGTTACCCGCGCGCAGCGCGGGGGAGCACGAGTCACCACGCGGTATCGCGCCGCGGCGCACGGGCCCGAAGCGCGGTGCCGACGGGCGGCTCGCGCAGCCGGCCGCTGCCGCACCCGACGCCGAACCGGGCGCGGGCGGTGACGAAGCGGGTGAAGCGGGCGCAGCGGGACCATCCGGTGCGAAACGCAAGAAGAAGCCGGCCGCCGACAAACCCGTGAAGACCGTCGACAAGCTCGCGAAGCTCGGCCTCACGCGCTCGATCGATCTCGTGCTGCATCTGCCGATGCGCTACGAAGACGAAACCACGCTCACGCCGATCGGCGAACTGCTGCCGGGCGGCATCGCGCAGACCGAAGGCGTCGTGTTCGACAACGAGGTCGCGTACCGGCCGCGTCGGCAGCTCGTCGTGAAGATCCAGGACGACGACGGCGAGCAGCTCGTGCTGCGCTTCCTCAATTTCTACGGTTCGCAGGTCAAGCAGATGGCCGTCGGCCAGCGGCTGCGCGTGCGCGGCGACGTCCGCGGCGGCTTCTTCGGGATGGAGATGGTGCATCCGGCCGTGCGCGTCGTCGAGGCCGATGCGCCGCTGCCGCAGGTGCTCACGCCCGTCTATCCGAGCACGGCCGGCGTGTCGCAGGCGTATCTGCGCAAGGCGATCGAGAACGCGGTCGAGCGCACGCCGCTGCCCGAGCTGCTGCCGCCCGAGATCGAGCGCGACTACCTGAAGCCGCTCGGCGTGCCGACGCTCGCGCAGGCCGTGCGCATCCTGCACCACCCGGCCGTCGATTCCGACGAAGCCGCGCTGATGGACGGCTCGCATCCGGCGTGGACCCGCATCAAGTTCGAGGAGCTGCTCGCGCAGCAACTGTCGCTCAAGCGCGCGCACGAGGAGCGCCGCACGCGCGCGGCGCCCGCGATGCCGCGTCGCGCCGCGACCGATGCCGATGCGCTGACCACACGCCTTTACGCGGCGCTGCCGTTCACGCTGACGGGCGCGCAGTCGCGCGTCGTCGACGAGATCGCGCACGACCTCACGCTCGCGCACCCGATGCAGCGGCTGCTGCAGGGCGACGTCGGCAGCGGCAAGACGGTCGTCGCGGCGCTGGCGGCCGCGCAGGCGATCGACGCCGGCTACCAGGCCGCGCTGATGGCGCCGACCGAAATCCTCGCGGAACAGCACGCGCGCAAGCTGCGCGCATGGCTCGAGCCGCTCGGCGTCACGGTCGCATGGCTCGCGGGCAGCCTGAAGGCGAAGGAGAAGCGCGCGGCGATCGAGGCCGCGGCGCTCGGCACCGCGCAGCTCGTGATCGGCACGCACGCGATCATCCAGGACACCGTCGAATTCGCGCGGCTCGGCCTCGTGATCGTCGACGAGCAGCACCGCTTCGGCGTCGAGCAGCGTCTCGCGCTGCGCGCGAAGGCCGCGAACGCGGCCAACGGCGCGCGCGATTTCCAGCCGCACCAGTTGATGATGTCGGCCACGCCGATCCCGCGCACGCTCGCGATGACGTATTACGCGGACCTCGAGGTGTCGACGATCGACGAGCTGCCGCCGGGCCGCACGCCGGTGTTGACGCGCCTCGTCGGCGACGCGCGGCGCGAGGAGGTGATCGCCCGCGTGCGCGAGGCCGCGCTGACCGGCCGCCAGGTGTACTGGGTGTGTCCGCTGATCGAGGAGAGCGAGACGCTGCAGCTGCAGACGGCCGTCGAAACCTATGAAACGCTGGCCGCGGCACTGCCCGAGCTGAAGGTCGGGCTCGTGCACGGGCGGCTGTCGCCGGCCGACAAGGCGGCCGTGATGGAGGCCTTCACGCGCAACGACGTGCAGCTGCTCGTCGCGACGACCGTGATCGAAGTCGGCGTCGACGTGCCGAATGCCTCGCTGATGGTGATCGAGCACGCGGAGCGCTTCGGCCTCGCGCAGTTGCACCAGCTGCGCGGCCGCGTCGGGCGCGGCACCGCGGCGTCGGTGTGCGTGCTGCTGTACACGGGCCCGCTGTCGCTGACCGGCCGCGAGCGGCTGAAGACGATGCGCGAGACGACCGACGGCTTCGAGATCGCGCGGCGCGACCTCGAGATCCGCGGCCCCGGCGAATTCCTCGGCGCGCGCCAGTCCGGCGCGGCGATGCTGCGCTTCGCGAACCTCGAGACCGACGGCTGGCTGATCGATCCGGCCCGCGACGCGGCGGCGCGGCTGATCGCCGCGTATCCCGACGTGGTCACGCAGCATCTCGCCCGCTGGCTCGGCGCGCGCGAGCAATATCTGAAGGCCTGATTCGCGCATTCAGGGTCGGATTTAAAACCGCCATGCAGCGCTGATTCGGCGTGTTGCGATACAGAGAAACTTGGCGAACCGGTGCCAACGGGTGTATAAATTAAACCTATCGCCTGTATATCCCTGATTGACCCACAATGACCCTGACTGAATTGAAATACATCGTCGCGGTCGCGCGCGAACGGCACTTCGGTCGCGCGGCCGAAGCGTGCTTCGTGAGCCAGCCGACGCTGTCGGTGGCGATCAAGAAGCTCGAAGACGAGCTCAACGTGCAGATTTTCGAGCGCGGCGCGAGCGAGGTGAGCGTGACCCCGATCGGCGACCAGATCGTCACGCAGGCGCAGCGCGTGCTCGAGCAGACCTTCGCGATCAAGGAGATCGCGAAGCAGGGCAAGGACCCGCTCGTCGGCCCGTTCCGGCTCGGCGTGATCTACACGATCGGGCCGTACCTGCTGCCGACGCTCGTCAAGCAGATGATCCAGCGCGTGCCGCAGATGCCGCTGATGCTGCAGGAAAACTACACGCTGAAGCTGCTCGAACTGCTGAAGCAGGGCGAGATCGACGCCGCGATCATGGCGCTGCCGTTCCCCGAAACCGGCCTGATGGTGCGGCCGCTGTACGACGAGCCGTTCGTCGTCGCGCTGCCGGCCGGCCATCCGTGGGAGAAGCGCGACGAGATCGACGCCGAGGACCTGAAGCAGGAAACGATGCTGCTGCTCGGCAACGGCCATTGCTTCCGCGATCACGTGCTCGGCGTGTGCCCGGAGCTGATGCGCTTCTCGCAGACGGCCGACGGCATCCAGAAGACCTTTGAGGGCTCATCGCTCGAAACGATTCGCCATATGGTCGCGAGCGGCGTCGGCATCACGGTGCTGCCGCGGATGTCGGTCGCCGAGGTTGGTCCGCGCGCGAACGGCCCCGACGCCGAGTTGCTGTCGTACGTGCCGTTCAACGAACCGGTGCCGGATCGCCGCGTCGTGCTGGTGTGGCGCAAGAGCTTCACGCGGATGCCCGCGATCGACGCGATCAGCGAGGCGATCGCCGCGTGCGAGCTGCCGGGCGTCGCGAAGCTCGACATGCCGGCGACGATGAACTGAGTGAACTGATCAGGGAGCAGTGCTCCCGAGGCAGGCGGATGAACGGGGTCTGGCGACCCCGTTTATTTTTGCCTATCGAATAGATGAAATTTATTAAATTCAAATTATCGATAGACGTAATTAGAATCATTTCCATGGATTGCGTCGGATCGGCGGTTCGATTCGCACGTTGAATGCAAGCGTCAAAGGAGGATGTCATGATGCGGTCGGTACTGCAGCACGCGCAGCGGAACATCCCGTCGCGCGACGAGGTCGTCAATCGTGCGAGGGCCGCGGCCCGGAGCCTGCGCCCGATTGCGTTCGCGTACCTGGCGGACCGTACGTATGGCGGATGAGTGCCGTTGCATGCAGGTTCGGTGTTCCCCGACTCACCGCCGTTCAGCCATGAGGGAGCGTTGCATGTCCGAAGTCCCGCAACCCGCATCGAAGGCCGCGCGGCCTGACACCCCGTAGTACGACAGGATCAACCTGTTCCGTTTCATCCCCCCGCAATGCTCCATGAACCGCGCCCGGCAAGTGGGGGCTTACGAGTCAAGCAAAGGAGAAAAAAGCATGTCGACCGAATCGAAGTGTCCGTTCAACCATACGGCGGCCGGCGGCACGTCGAACAGGGACTGGTGGCCGAACCAGCTCAATCTCAACATCCTGCACCGGCACTCGGCGCTGTCCGATCCGATGGACAAGGATTTCGACTACGCGGAAGCGTTCAAGAAGCTCGACCTCGCGGCGGTGAAGCGCGATCTGCATGCGCTGATGACCACGTCGCAGGACTGGTGGCCGGCCGACTTCGGCCACTACGGCGGCCTGTTCATCCGGATGGCCTGGCACAGCGCCGGCACGTACCGGACCGCCGACGGCCGCGGCGGCGCGGGCGGCGGGCAACAGCGCTTCGCCCCGCTGAACAGCTGGCCGGACAACGGCAACCTCGACAAGGCGCGCCGGCTGCTGTGGCCGATCAAGCAGAAGTACGGCCGCAACATCTCGTGGGCCGACCTGCTGATCCTGACCGGCAACGTCGCGCTCGAATCGATGGGCTTCAAGACCTTCGGCTTCGCGGGCGGCCGCGTCGACACATGGGAACCGGACGACGTCTACTGGGGTTCGGAAAAGATCTGGCTGGAACTGAGCGGCGGCCCGAACAGCCGTTACTCGGGCGACCGTGATCTCGAGAACCCGCTCGCGGCCGTGCAGATGGGCCTCATCTACGTGAACCCGGAAGGCCCCGACGGCAACCCCGACCCGGTCGCGGCGGCCCGCGACATCCGCGAGACGTTCGCGCGGATGGCGATGAACGACGAAGAGACGGTTGCGCTGATCGCCGGCGGCCACACGTTCGGCAAGACGCACGGCGCCGGCCCCGCTACGAACGTCGGCCCCGAGCCGGAAGCGGCGGCCATCGAGCAGCAGGGCCTCGGCTGGAAGAGCACGTACGCATCGGGCAAGGGCCGCGACGCGATCACGAGCGGCCTCGAAGTCACGTGGACGTCGACACCGACGAAGTGGAGCAACGACTTCTTCAAGCACCTGTTCGGCTATGAATGGGAACTGACGAAGAGCCCGGCCGGCGCGCACCAGTGGGTTGCGAAGGGCGCCGACGAGGTGATTCCCGATGCGTTCGATCCGGCGAAGAAGCATCGCCCGACGATGCTGACGACCGACCTGTCGCTGCGTTTCGACCCGGCCTACGAGAAGATCTCGCGCCGCTTCTACGAGAACCCGGCCGAGTTCGCCGACGCGTTCGCGCGCGCCTGGTTCAAGCTCACGCACCGCGACATGGGTCCGCGTGCGCGCTATCTGGGCCCGGAAGTGCCGGCCGAGCAACTGCTGTGGCAAGACCCGATCCCGGCCGTCGACCACCCACTGATCGACGCCGCCGACGTCGCGGCGCTGAAGGCGAAGGTGCTCGCGTCGGGGCTGTCGGTCGCGCAGCTCGTGTCGACCGCGTGGGCGTCGGCTTCCACGTTCCGCGGTTCGGACAAGCGCGGCGGCGCGAACGGCGCGCGCATCCGCCTCGCCCCGCAGAAGGACTGGGAAGTGAACCAGCCGGCGGCACTTGCCGCGGTGCTCGAAACGCTCGAAGGCGTGCAGAAGGCGTTCAACGATGCGCAGACGGGCGGCAAGAAGGTGTCGCTCGCCGACCTGATCGTGCTCGCCGGTGCAGCCGGCGTCGAGCAGGCCGCGAAGAACGCGGGTGTCGCGGTGACGGTGCCGTTCGCACCGGGCCGGATGGACGCGTCGCAAGAGCAGACCGACATCGAGGCGATGGCCGTGCTCGAGCCGGTTGCGGACGGTTTCCGCAACTACCTGAAGCACGCGTACAAGACGCCGGCCGAGGCGCTGCTGGTCGACAAGGCCCAGCTGCTGACGCTGAGCGGGCCGGAGCTGACGGTGCTCGTCGGCGGCCTGCGGGTGCTCGGCGCGAACGTCGGTGACGCAAAGCACGGCGTGTTCACCGATCGTCCGGGCGCGCTGACCAACGACTTCTTCGTGAACCTGCTCGACATGGGCACGGAGTGGAAGCCGGTGTCGGCCGCGAACGACGTGTTCGAAGGGCGCGACCGGGCGACGGGCCAGGTCAAGTGGACCGGCACGCGCGTCGACCTGATCTTCGGTTCGCACTCGCAGCTGCGGGCGCTGGCCGAGGTGTACGGCAGCGCCGACGCGCACGAGAAGTTCGTGCGCGATTTCGTCGCGGCCTGGAACAAGGTGATGAACCTCGACCGCTTCGACCTCGCGTGAAAGTCGCGATGCGCTGACGCAGTCACGCTGTAACGTGAAACGGCCGGTCGCACGACCGGCCGTTTTTTCTTCCGATTCAAGGTCTTGTCGAAGGAGTGACGACCATGACGCAAATGATGCTGAACATGCGCGCCGCGTTCACACCGGCCGAGCTGGCGCGCCGTATCGTCGGTTTCGCGATCGTCATCGGCGGTGCGGCCGAGCTGGTCGCGCAGGCGCTGCACGCGCTCGCACCGCTCGTGTCGAGCGCCGGCGGCTGAGCGCAGCGAATCGCGCGCCGCGCTAGACTGGCACGTCGCGAACGGATGCCGCACGGCGCGGCATGCGGATTGCTCGACGCGTTTTCGCCGGTTCAACATTTCGAATGAGGAGTCCCGAAGATGGCCAGGAAAGGCAACGCCACGCAGATCAACATCGGCATCAGCGACAAGGACCGCAAGAAGATCGCGGACGGCCTGTCGCGTCTGCTCGCCGACACGTTTTCGCTGTACCTGAAGACCCACAACTTCCACTGGAACGTCACCGGGCCGATGTTCAACACGCTGCATCTGATGTTCGAAGAGCAGTACAACGAACTGTGGCTCGCGGTCGACCTGGTCGCCGAGCGCATTCGCACGCTCGGCGTCGTCGCGCCGGGCACGTTCGCGGATTTCGCGAAGCTGTCGTCGGTGCCGGAAGCGAACGGCGTGCCGGCGGCCGAAGAGATGATCCGCCAGCTCGTCGAAGGGCACGAGACGGTCGTGCGCACCGCGCGCGAAATCTTCCCGATCGCCGATGCGGCGAGCGACGAGCCGACCGCCGACCTGCTGACGCAGCGCCTGCAGACGCATGAAAAGACTGCGTGGATGCTGCGGTCGCTGCTTGCCTGAATCCGGGGTGACCGGCCGTGCGTCGTGCGGCCGGTGTCAGCGGGTGATCGGCAACCGGGCGGTGTCCCGAAGTCGAAGCGGGGTCGGATTGCCTGCATCGGCATCGAATGTCGGCAGGGCGGGCTGCGCACCGCCCATGCATCTGTCCCCTGATCGACGTATGCGGCTGCTCGGCCGCGTGCAGCGGGCCCGGGCAGCCTGCGCGCGCGCCGCCGCACCCGGCTGCGGGCCGTCCCGACATGACGCGAACCGCCGCTCGGCTCTAAAATGCCGGGATTCTCTTCCCGGTGGTTCGCCATGCTCGCCCGCTTTCCCCTGTATCTGCGGCTCGTCCGGATGGACAAGCCGATCGGCAGCCTGCTGCTGCTCTGGCCGACGCTCAACGCACTGTGGATCGCGTCGGACGGTCATCCGCGCTGGCCGCTGCTGGTGATCTTCGCGCTCGGCACGCTGCTGATGCGCTCGGCCGGCTGCGCGATGAACGACTATGCCGACCGCGATTTCGACCGTCACGTGAAGCGCACGGCCGACCGGCCGCTGACGTCGGGCAAGATCCGCGCATGGGAAGCCGTCGCGATCGCGGTGGTGCTGTCGTTCATCGCGTTCCTGCTGATCCTGCCGCTCAACACGCTGACGAAGGAGCTGTCGGTCGTCGCGCTGTTCGTCGCCGGCTCGTACCCGTTCATGAAGCGTTTCTTCGCGATTCCGCAGGCGTATCTCGGCATCGCGTTCGGCTTCGGCATCCCGATGGCGTTCGCGGCCGTGCAGGACACGGTGCCGATGCTCGCGTGGGTGATGCTGGTGGCGAACATCTTCTGGTCGGTCGCGTACGACACCGAATACGCGATGGTCGACCGCGACGACGACATCAAGATCGGCATTCGCACGTCCGCGCTGACGTTCGGCCGCTTCGACGTCGCGGCCGTGATGGCGTGCTATGCGGTGACGCTCGGCATCTACGTGTGGATCGGCGTGACGCTCGGCTTCGGTCTCGCGTACTGGGCCGGCTGGGCCGCGGCGGTCGGCTGCGCGCTGTATCACTACACGCTGATCAAGGATCGCGAGCGGATGCCGTGCTTCGCGGCGTTCCGGCACAACAACTGGCTCGGCGGCGTGCTGTTCGCGGGGATCGCCGTGCATTACCTGCTGGCGGGGCCGGCTGCCAACTGAAGCAGTACGGGCACCTCGCCGGCGCGCGATGCCAACAAAAAAGCGGCCGCGGCCGCTTTTTTTGTTGGCGCGGCCGGGCAAGCCCGGCCGATGACGCGGCGCTTACGCGCGACCGAGCTCGTCGCCCATTTCCTTCGCGCGTGCCTCGGCCGCGAGCGCGCCGCGCACGATCGCTTCCTTCACGCCTTGCGCGTCGAACGACGCGAGCGCGGCGGCCGTCGTGCCGCCCTTCGACGTCACGCGCTCGCGCAGCACGCTCGCCGGTTCGCCCGACTGCGCGGCGAGTTGCGCGGCGCCCGCGAACGTCGCGACCGCGAGCGCGCGGCCCTGTTCGTCGTTCATGCCGAGGCGGCGCGCGGCTTCCTGCAGCGCTTCGATGAAATAGAACACGTACGCCGGGCCGCTGCCCGAGATCGCCGTGACCGCGTCGAGCTGCGCTTCATCGTCGAACCAGACGATCTCGCCGACCGCGCCGAGCACGTTCGACGCGAGCTCGCGACCGGCCGCGTCGACGCCCGGCAGCGCGGCGAGGCCCGTCACGCCCATGCCGACCAGCGCCGGCGTGTTCGGCATCGTGCGCACGACGCGTGCGTAGTCGCCGAGCCAGCGGGCGAGGTCGGTGCCGCGGATGCCGGCCGCGATGCTGATCACGAGCTGCGACTTCAAGTGCGGCGCGAGCGCCTGCGCGACGTCCTTCAGCACCTGCGGTTTCACCGCGAGCACGATCGCGTCGTAGTCCGCGAGCGTCGCGTCGACGGCCGCGCCGGTGCGGATGCCGAACTGCTGCGCGGTGCGCGCGCGGGCGTCTTCGTTGACGTCGATGGCATACAGGCCGTCAGCGGCGACGCCGCGCTTGATCAGGCCGCCGATCAGGGCCGCGGCCATGTTGCCGCCGCCGATGAATGCGATTTTCATGGTGTCGAATTGAGCAAGTGAGTGAACGGGAAGGCGGAAAAGGGCGGCGCTCAGTGCGAATAATCGCGGGCGCCGAAGATCGCGGTGCCGACGCGCACGATGGTCGCGCCTTCGAGCACCGCGGCCTCGAGATCGGCGGACATGCCCATCGACAATGTGTCGAGCGGCAGGCCGTCGGCGCGCAATGCGTCGTACAGCGCGCGCAGCGCGCGATGCGGCACGCGTTGCGCATCGATATCGCCGGCCGGCTCGGGAATCGCCATCAGGCCGCGCAGGCGCAGCGCCGGCAGCGCGGCGACCGCGCGCGCGACGTCGGCCACGTCGGCCGGCGCGACACCGCTCTTCGACGCCTCGCCGCTGATGTTCACCTGCACGCATACGTTGAGCGGCGGCAGGTGCGCGGGGCGCTGTTCGGCGAGGCGCTGCGCGATCTTCAGCCGGTCGACCGAATGGACCCAGTCGAACCGTTCGGCGACCGGGCGCGTCTTGTTCGATTGCAGCGGCCCGATGAAATGCCATTCGAGCGCGGCGCGCAGATCCGCGAGCGCGTCGATCTTGTCGATCGATTCCTGCACGTAGTTCTCGCCGAACGCGCGTTGGCCGGCCGCATGCGCGGCGCGCACGTCGTCGGCGGGAAACGTCTTCGACACGGCGAGCAGCGAGACGGTGGCGGGATCGCGGCCGGCCGCGCGGGCGGCGTCGGCGATGCGGCGGTGAACGGAATCGAGACGGACGGCGAAATCGGACATGACGGGCACGGAAGCAGGCACGGGAAGCGAGTACGGCGACGAATGCGGTGACGAATGCGGCAGCGGATGCGGCACGGCACGCGCCGCATCGGTTCGCCCATTATACGGACGGGGCGCCGGCGGGGCCGGCCATCCGCGTCAGCCGTACAGCAGATGTTCGACGAGCTGGATCCAGTGCGCGACCGGAATCTGCGTGCCGCTTTGCAGGTGCGCGATGCAGCCGACGTTGCCGGACACGATCATCTGCGGCTCGAGTGCCTGCAGCTTCAGCAGCTTCTGCTTGCGCAGCCGGTACGACAGCGACGGCTGCGTCAGCGAATAGGTGCCGGCCGAGCCGCAGCACAGATGGCTGTCGGCCGGCAGCCGCACGTCGATGCCGAGCGTCTCGAGCAGGCGCTCGACCTTGCCGCGCGACTGCTGGCCGTGCTGCAGCGTGCACGGCGGGTGGTACGCGACGGTATGGATCGCGCGGCGCCGCGCGAGCGTCGCGATCTCGGCCTCGAACGCGAGCAGCACGTCGGAGATGTCGCGCGTCAGCGCGACGATGCGCTGCGCCTTCTCCGCATAGGCCGGATCGTCGCGCAGCAGGTGCGCGTATTCGAGCACCGTCGCGCCGCAGCCCGTTGCGTTCATCACGATCGCTTCGGCGCCTTGCTCGACGTACGGCCACCACGCGTCGATGTTGCGGCGCGCGTCGTCGAGCGCCTCGTCGTGATAGTTCAGGTGCAGGCGGATCGCGCCGCAGCAGCCCGCGTCGGGCGCGACGATCGTCTCGACCCCGAGCGCGTCGAGCACGCGCGCGGTCGCGATGTTGATGTTCGGCAGCATCGACGGCTGCACGCAGCCGGCGAGCATCAGCATCTTGCGCGAATGGGGGCGCTGCGGCCATTCGAGCAGCCGCGTGCGCGGCGGCACCTTGTCGCGCAGCCGTTTCGGCAAGAGCGGCCGCATGTGCTGGCCGAGCCGCATGAGCGGCGAGAACAGCGCCGCGTTCGGCACGAGGCTGGCGAGCACGCGGCGCACGAGTCGTTGCTGCACCGGGCGCTGCACTTGCGCCTCGACGTGCTTGCGGCCGATTTCGACGAGCCGGCCGTACTGGACACCCGACGGGCAGGTCGTCTCGCAGCTGCGGCAGGTGAGGCAGCGGTCGAGGTGCTGCTGCGTGCTGCGCGTGACGGGCGCGCCTTCGACCATCTGCTTGATCAGGTAGATGCGGCCGCGCGGGCCGTCGAGTTCGTCGCCGAGCAGCTGATAGGTCGGGCACGTCGCGGTGCAGAAGCCGCAATGCACGCACTTGCGCAGGATCGCGTCGGCCTCGTCGCCGTCGGGCGTATTGCGGATGAAATCGGCGAGGTTCGTTTGCATCGATCTTAGGGTCTGTTTATATATGGAACGCGCATGCGTTGCCACGAGAACGGCCGCTCGCGAGGCGCGTGACGCCGCGAATACTGGCGTATTCGCAAGGAGCGCAACGCGGCGAGCGGCCGTTCTCGTGGCAACCCCTAATCAAAAGATTCATTCCACGGGAATGCCCGAAATCGCCCGTATGGCGGCGTCGCTCGTCGCTTGTTTGGCTCGGCCAAACGGCGCTCCTCACTTCTTGCCCTACGCGCGATTTCGGGCATTCGCATGTGCGTTCCATATATAAACAGACCCTAAAGATCAGGGTAAAGCCGGCCGCGATTGAAGATGCGCGCGGGATCGAACGCAGCCTTCAGCCCGCGGTGAATCTTCATCAGCGGCGCGGGCAGCGGCGTGAACACGCCCGCGCTGCGGTCGTACGACTCGCCCGCGCGGAACAGCGTCGCATGGCCGCCGGCCTGCTTTGCGCTCATGCGCACCGTCTGCGCGTCGGCGTCGGTGATCCACCAGCGCTGCGCGCCGCCCCATTCCATCAGCTGGGTGCCGGGCAGGTGCATCGGTTCGGTGATCGACGGCAGCGCGAGCCGCCACAGCGCATAGCCGGGCGGGATGCCGTTGAAGAACGGGTCGGTGTGCTCGCGCACGCCGGCCCAGAAGCGCTCGGCCTCGACCGCGTCGACGACTTCGCCGCCGAGCAGCGTCTTCGCCGATTTCACGGCCGCCTCGGCGCCCGACAGCCGCAGCACGAGCGTGCCGTTGCGCCACGCGCTCGCGCTGACGGGCAGCGGATGGCCGCCCCATTCGTTGAGCTTGCGCACCGCGTCGGTCGCGGTCATCTCGAACTTCAGCGTGACTTCGGCGACGGGCACCGGCAGCACCTTGATCGACAGCTCGAGCATCAGCCCGAGCGTGCCGAGCGAGCCGGCCATCAGCCGCGACACGTCGTAGCCGGCGACGTTCTTCACGACCTGCCCGCCAAAGCGCAGCGCTTCGCCGCGGCCGTTCATCAGCGTGACGCCGAGCACGAAATCGCGCGGCGCGCCGCAGGTCGCGCGGCGCGGCCCCGCGAGGCCCGCCGCGACGCAGCCGCCGACGGTGGCCGCGCGGCCGAAGTGAGGCGGCTCGAACGGCAGCATCTGGCCGCACTCGGCGAGGACGGCTTCAAGCTGCGCGAGCGGCGTGCCCGCGCGGACCGTGACGACGAGTTCGGCCGGGTCGTACGACACGACGCCCTGAAACGCACGCGTGTCGAGTATTTCGCCGTCCAGCGCCTGGCCGTACCAGTCCTTGGTGCCGCCGCCGCGAATCCGCAGCGGCCGGCCGTCGGCACTGGCGGCGCGGACGCGTTCGGCCCATCCGGCGACGATGTCGTCCTCTTCCATGTTGTATTGCTGCCTCGTTGTTGTCCGGTCGATTGTACCGGGGTGGCGCGAATCCACATCGCGACTATCCCTAAGCCACGCATGACGAATGCATGCGGGCGTCGCCGCGCGCACGGCCGGCGCGGGCAGGGCGGCACATCGCGGCCCGCGCGGCGGCACGGGCCGCGCACCGCGCGGCGCTCAGAAGCGCGGCAGGTCGGGGTGCGGCAGCAGCCCTCCGCGCACGTGCTGGCGGCCGTATTCGGCGCAGCGCGCGCGGGTCGGGATGCCCTTGTCGGGATTGAGCAGCCCGGCCGGATCGAACGCGCGCTTGACCGCGAAGAACGCATCGCGCTCCTGCGGCGAGAACTGCACGCACATCGAATTCAGCTTTTCGATGCCGACGCCGTGCTCGCCCGTCACGCTGCCGCCGAATTCCACGCAGCATTCGAGGATTTCCGCGCCGAACAGCTCGGCGCGGTGCAGCTCGTCCGGATCGTTCGCGTTGTAGAGGATCAGCGGATGCATGTTGCCGTCGCCGGCATGGAACACGTTGATGCAGCGCAGCCCGTAGCGTGTCTCGAGCTGCTCGATGCGGGCGAGCAGCGGGCCGATCGCACGGCGCGGCACGGTGCCGTCCATGCAGTAATAGTCGGCGGAAATGCGCCCGGCGGCCGGGAACGCGTTCTTGCGGCCGGACCAGAAGCGCAGCCGCTCGCTTTCGTTGCGCGACACCTGGATGCGCGTCGCGCCATGCTCGCGCAGCACGGCCGTCATGCGGACGATTTCCTCCGCGACTTCTTCGGGCGTGCCGTCCGATTCGCACAGCAGGATCGCCTTCGCGTCGAGGTCGTAGCCCGCGTGCGTGAATGCCTCGACGGCCTGGGTGGCCGGCTTGTCCATCATTTCCAGCCCCGCCGGGATGATGCCCGACGCGATGATCGCGGCGACAGCCTCGCCGCCCTTCACGACATCGTCGAAGCTTGCCATCACGAGCTGCGCGGTCTGCGGTTTCGGGATCAGCTTCACCGTGATTTCGGTGACGATCGCGAACATCCCTTCGCTGCCGATCATCACCGCGAGCAGGTCGAGGCCCGGCGCGTCGAGACCGAGCGAGCCGAATTCGACGACCTCGCCGTCGATCGTGACCGCGCGCACGCGCATCACGTTGTGCACCGTCAGCCCGTATTTCAGGCAATGGACGCCGCCGGAATTTTCGGCGACGTTGCCGCCGATCGTGCAGGCGATCTGCGACGAAGGATCGGGGGCGTAGTACAGCCCGTAAGGCGCGGCGGCTTCCGAAATCGCGAGGTTGCGCACGCCGGGCTGCACGGTGGCCGTGCGCGCGTACGGATCGACCTCGACGATGCGCGTGAAGCGCGCGAGCGACAGCACGACGCCGTTCGCGATCGGCAGCGCGCCGCCGGACAGGCTCGTGCCGGCGCCGCGCGGCACGATCGGCACTTCCATGCGGCGGCAGATCTGCACGATCCGCTGCACCTGCGATTCGGTTTCGGGCAGCGCGACCGCGAGCGGCAGCCGGCGGTACGCCGACAGGCCGTCGCATTCGTACGGCGCGGTGTCTTCGTCGCGGAACAGCAGGCAATGCGTCGGCAGCACGGCCATCAGCGCCTGCACGACTTCGCGCTGGCGCTGCGCGCGGGTCGCGCTCGACAGTTCGACGGAAGCGTTCATTGGGTCTCCAGCCGGGGCGCGGCGGCGCGCCGCCGTGTCAGCACGTGAAGATCTTGCCGGGATTCATCAGGTTGCGGGGATCGAGCGCCAGCTTGATCGCGCGCATCGCGTCGATCGCGTTGTCGCCGTGCTCCTTCGGCAGGAAGCGCATCTTGTGCAGCCCGACGCCGTGTTCGCCGGTGCAGGTGCCGCCGAGGCGCAGCGCGCGCTCGACGATCCGGTCGTTGATGCGTTCGGCTTCGTCGATTTCCTCGGGCTTGTCGGGATCGGTCAGGATCGCGACGTGGAAATTGCCGTCGCCGACGTGGCCGACGATCGGGCAGGGCAGCGACGATGCGCGCAGGTCGATCTCGGTTTCCTCGACGCACGCGGCGAGCTGCGAGATCGGCACGCACACGTCGGTCGTCACCGCGCGGCAGCCGGGCTTCAGCTGCAGCATCGCGAAGTACGCGTTGTGGCGCGCGGCCCAGAGCCGCGTGCGGTCCTCGGGGCGGGTCGCCCATTCGAAGCCCTGGCCGTTGTTCTGGCCCGCGAGCGCCTGCACGAGCTCGGCCTGTTCCTTCACGCCGGCCTCGGTGCCGTGGAATTCGAAGAACAGCGTCGGCGCTTCGGCGAGCGTCAGGTTCGAATGGCGGTTGATCGAGCGCACCGCGAGCGCGTCGACGAATTCGACGCGCGCGATCGGCACGCCGATCTGGATCGTTTCGATCACCGTGCGCACCGCGTCGCCCATCGACGGGAACGTGCAGATCGCGGCCGACACGGCTTCGGGCAGCGGATGCAGGCGCAGCGTGATCTCGGTGATCACGCCGAGCGTGCCTTCGGAGCCGACGAACAGGCGCGTGAGGTCGTAGCCGGCGGACGACTTGCGCGCGCGCGAGCCCGTCTTCACGACGCGGCCGTCGGCGAGCACGGCGGTCAGGCCGAGCACGTTTTCGCGCATGGTTCCGTAGCGCACGGCGTTGGTGCCCGATGCGCGGGTCGCGGTCATCCCGCCGATGCTGGCGTCGGCGCCCGGATCGATCGGGAAGAACAGGCCGGTGTCGCGCAGCGCTTCGTTGAGCGCCTTGCGCGTGATGCCCGGTTCGACCGTGACCGTCAGGTCTTCCGCGTTGATCGACAGCACGCGGTTCATCTCCGACAGGTCGAGCGAGACGCCGCCGCGCACCGCGAGCAGATGGCCTTCGAGCGACGAGCCGGCGCCGTACGGGATCAGCGGCACGCTGTAGAGCGCGCACAGCGACACGACTTGGCGGACTTCATCGGCGTTGCGGGCGAACACGACGGCGTCGGGCAGTTGCGGATCGAACGGCGATTCGTCGCGGCCGTGATGGGCGCGGACGGCGTCGGCGGTCGACACGCGCTCGCCGAAGGCGGCGCGCAGCGCATCGAGCATGGCGGGGGGCAGCGGGCGGCGCGTGGTGGCCGGCGGGGCAGGGTGATTCACGAATGTCTCCTGACGACTGCTTGTCAAACCTTCGGCCCATTCTACGCTGGAACGCCCGCTGCGCCCGCCGCCGCGGGCTGCGATAATCGCGTACCAACCCAACCGGGCCGCATCGCGGCCGCGCACGAGAGGACATTCGCATGGGCAACCGCTTGAGCAAGATCGCGACGCGCACGGGCGACGACGGCACCACCGGCCTCGGCGACGGCCGGCGCATCGGCAAGGACGACGCGCGGATCGCCGCGATCGGCGACGTCGACGAACTGAACTCGAATCTTGGCGTGCTGCTCGCCGAGACGCTGCCGGACGACGTGCGCACGGCGCTCGTCACGATCCAGCACGACCTGTTCGATCTCGGCGGCGAGCTGTGCATTCCCGGCCATGCGGTGCTCGACGACACGCACCTCGCGCGCCTCGACAACTGGCTGGCCGACTACAACGCGACGCTGCCGCCGCTGAAGGAATTCATCCTGCCGGCCGGCTCGCGTGCGGCGTCGCTCACGCACGTCTGCCGGACGGTGTGCCGCCGCGCGGAGCGCTCGATCGTCGCGCTCGGGCGCACCGACACGCTCAATGACGCGCCGCGGCGTTACGTGAACCGGCTGTCGGACCTGCTGTTCGTGCTGGCGCGTGTGCTGAACCGCGCGGATGGCGGCTCGGACGTGCTGTGGGAGCGCGGGCGCGTCCGCTGACCCCCGGCGTCGTGTTTCCGCACTGCGACAATTTGCCCGACGGACGTCTGTTTTTAAAGATGTATCGTAAGCGCATGTTTAACGGAGAACGACATGACCCACATCACCGCTGACCAGATGGCTCGCGTGAAGGCCACTGCCCCTGTCCTCGCCGTGCACGGCGCGACGATCACGAAGCATTTCTACCAGCGCATGTTCGCGCGGCATCCGGAACTGAAGAACCTGTTCAACCAGACGCACCAGAAGACCGGCAGCCAGCCGGAAACGCTCGCGAAGGCGGTCTATGCGTATGCGGCGAACATCGACAACCTCGGCGCGCTCGGCGGGGCGGTGTCGCACATCGCGCACAAGCACGCGAGCCTGAACATCCGCCCCGAGCATTACCCGATCGTCGGCGAGAACCTGCTCGCGTCGATCGTCGAAGTGCTCGGCGATGCGGTCGACGCCGAGACGCTCGAGGCATGGCGCGTCGCGTACGGCCAGCTCGCGCAGATCCTGATCGGCGCCGAGGCCGACCTGTACGCGGGCGCCGCGTGGAGCGGCTTCCGTCCGTTCAAGGTTGCCCGCAAGGTGCGTGAGAGCGACGAGATCACGTCGTTCTACCTGACGCCGGCCGACGGCGGCGACGCGCCGACCTTCGCGCCCGGCCAGTACGTCACGGTGAAGCGCTTCGTCGGCGATCTCGGCGTCGATCAGCCGCGCCAGTACAGCCTGTCCGACGCGCTGCACGGCAAGTGGCTGCGCATCTCGGTGAAGCGCGAGGCCGGCCAGCCGGAAGCGATCCCGGCCGGCAAGGTGTCGACGCTGATGCATGACGGCGTGGAGGAGGGCGCGATCGTCGAGGTGACCGCGCCGATGGGCGAATTCTCGCTGAAGCGCGGCGTCGATACGCCGGTCGTGCTGATCTCGGGCGGCGTCGGGCTCACGCCGATGGTGTCGATGGCCTCGACGCTGGTCGGCGAAGGCAGCACGCGTGAAGTACGGTTCGTCCACGCATGCCGGTCGGGCGCGGTGCATGCGTTCCGCGACTGGCTGAACGATACGGTGCGCGAACACGCGAACGTCAAGCGCACGGTGCTGTACGAGCTGGTCGGCCCGAACGATCGCGTCGGCATCGATCACGACCTCGAAGGGCGCCTGACGCCGGAACGCGTGAAGCAATACGCGCTGGTTGCGGATGCCGACTACTACATTTGCGGCCCGATCGCGTTCATGAAGGCGCAACGCGATGCGCTGGTCGCGCTCGGCGTCGCGCCGGAACGCATCAACACCGAGATCTTCGGCTCGGGCGCGCTCGAATGAGGATCTGACGGCGGCTGCTCGCACATGAAGAAGCCCGGCGCAAGCCGGGCTTCGTTTCTTGCGGCGCAGGCCGGGGCCCGCAGGCGGCATGTGCCGCCTCGGGCCCGCCGGCGATCAGTTCCCGCTGCCGCGCGCGACGCGGCGTGCCTTCACCGATTCCGCGAGGCCTTCGAGCACCTTCACGCTGTCGTCCCACGCGATGCAGGCGTCGGTGATGCTCTGGCCGTAGGTCAGCGGGCAGCCTTCCTTCAGGTCCTGGCGCCCCTCGACGAGGTGCGACTCGATCATCACGCCGACGATGCGCTCGTCGCCGGCCGCGACCTGGCGGCCGATGTCCGCGCACACGGGAATCTGGTTCTCGTGCTTCTTCGAGCTGTTCGCGTGACTCGCGTCGATCATCAGTCGCGCGGCGAGGCCGGCCTTGCCGATGTCCGCGCACGCGGCGTTCACGCTGTCCGCGTCGTAGTTCGGCGTCTTGCCGCCGCGCAGGATCACGTGGCAGTCCTCGTTGCCGGCTGTCGACACGATCGCCGAATGGCCGCCCTTGGTCACCGACAGGAAATGGTGCGGCTGCGATGCGGCCTTGATCGCGTCGACCGCGATCTTCACGTTGCCGTCGGTGCCGTTCTTGAAGCCGACCGGGCACGACAGCCCCGACGCCAGCTCGCGGTGCACCTGCGACTCGGTCGTGCGCGCGCCGATCGCGCCCCACGAGATCAGGTCGGCGATGTACTGCGGGCTGATCATGTCGAGGTATTCGGTCGCGGCCGGCAGCCCCATCTCGTTGATCTGCAGCAGCAGCTCGCGCGCGGTGCGCAGCCCTTCGTTGATCTTGAAGCTGTTGTCGAGGTGCGGATCGTTGATGAGCCCCTTCCAGCCGACCGTCGTGCGCGGCTTCTCGAAGTACACGCGCATCACGATTTCCAGCTCGCCCTTGAAGCGCTCGCGCTCCTTCACGAGCCGCCCCGCGTACTCGATCGCCGCCTTCGTATCGTGGATCGAGCACGGCCCGATCACGACGATCAGCCGGTCGTCCATCCCGTGCAGGATGCGGTGCATCGACTGGCGCGAGTTGTAGATCAGCTCGGACGCGGCCTCGGAGCACGCGAATTCGCGGATCAGATGGGCGGGCGGCGTCAGTTCCTTGAGTTCGCGGATGCGGACGTCGTCGGTGTTGTGCGGGGGCATGCTGTTTCTCCTGGTTTTGCGGGCGCCGTTCGGTCAGTGCGCGTGCGGCAGATTCATCGATTCAAGCGATTCAGTGATTTCGGTCGGGGCCGCGGGATCCGCTGCGGCGGCGACCGGGTGGCGAAGGGCGAAAAAAAACCGCCGGGTTCGCCGGCGGTTTTTTCGGGAATTTCGGTTGCGCTTCACGCGCCATCAACCCTCTCGATCCGCCAGCGGTCTGAGATGCCAAAAAAAGTAAAAATAAAACTTGGCGGACATGACGGAGATTCGGTTCGTCAAAAAAGTTGATTCGGAATTTATACCCGGTCGCCGCGTCGCTGGCAACTGGGGGTGCTAAAAAATGCGGAGAATCCGCGCGCTTTTGCCAAAATGCGCGGATTGTATGCGCCGCGATGCGGTTATGCCGTACCGCCGACCGTCATCTTGTCGATCCGCAGGGTCGGCTGGCCGACGCCCACCGGCACGCTCTGGCCTTCCTTGCCGCACACGCCGACGCCCGAGTCGAGCGACATGTCGTTGCCGATCATGCTCACGTACTTCAGCGATTCCGGGCCGCTGCCGATCAGCGTCGCGCCCTTCACCGGGTAGGTGATCTTGCCGTTCTCGATCATGTACGCCTCGGATGCCGAGAACACAAACTTGCCGTTCGTGATGTCGACCTGGCCGCCGCCGAAGTTCACCGCGTACAGGCCGTTCTTCACCGACGCGATGATTTCCTGCGGATCCTTGTCGCCGTTCAGCATGTACGTGTTGGTCATGCGCGGCATCGGCAGCGCCGCGTACGACTCGCGCCGCGCGTTGCCGGTGACGGGCATCTTCATCAGGCGCGCGTTCAGCGTGTCCTGGATGTAGCCCTTCAGGATGCCGTCCTCGATCAGCGTCGTGCACTGCGTCGGGTTGCCTTCGTCGTCGATGTTCAGCGAGCCGCGGCGGTTCGGCAGCGTGCCGTCGTCGACCACCGTCACGCCCTTCGCGGCGACCTGCTCGCCGATCCGGCCGGCGAACGCCGACGAACCCTTGCGGTTGAAGTCGCCCTCGAGGCCGTGGCCGATCGCCTCGTGCAGCAGCACGCCCGGCCAGCCCGGCCCGAGCACGACCGTCATCGCGCCGGCCGGCGCGGGGCGCGCGTCGAGGTTGACGAGCGCCGCGTGCACGGCGTCGTCGACGTAGCGCGACAGCACTTCGTCGGTGAAGTAGCCGTAGTCGAAGCGGCCGCCGCCGCCGCCGGAGCCGATCTCGCGGCGGCCGTTCTGTTCGGCGATCACCGTGACCGACACGCGCACGAGCGGGCGGATGTCGGCCGCGAGCGCGCCGTCGCTGCGCGCGACCAGCACGACGTCGTATTCGCCGGCGAGGCCCGCCATCACCTGCGTGACGCGCGGGTCGCGCCCGCGCGCCATCTGCTCGATGCGCTCGAGCAGCTTGACCTTCGCGGTCGCGTCGAGCGACGCGAGCGGATCGGACGGCAGGTACAGGTCGCGGCCCGAGATGCCCTTCAGGGACGTCGCCGCCTTGATCTTCTGGCGGCCGCCGCCGGCCGCCGCGATCGCCTTGGTGGCCGCGGCCGCCTGCGCGATGGCTTCCGGCGACAGGTCGTCCGAGTACGCGAACGCGGTGCGGTCGCCCGCGACCGCGCGCACGCCGACGCCCTGGTCGATGCTGAAGCTGCCCGACTTCACGATGCCTTCCTCGAGGCTCCACGCTTCGCTGCGGGTCGCCTGGAAGTACAGGTCGGCGTAGTCGACGCGATGCGTGAAGATGTCGGCGATCGTGCGCGTGAGCAGGCTCTCGTCGAGGCCGTACGGCGTGAGGAGGATGTCCTTCGCCAGCGCAAGATTGCGGATGCCGGGTTCGATGATGTTCATGCGGGTATCGAGGGTTCTCAAAAAGTTGTCGGGTGCGTTCTGGGCAGATGGGTTGGCCGGGCGGCGTTTCAAGCGCCGGGCGGTTCAGCGGTTCAGGCCAGCACGCGATGCCGCCACGCGGGCAGGCTCTGGCGCACGTCGGCGATGCGCTGCGGATCGAGCGCGCCGGTCACGACGCTCGCGCCTTCGTCGCGGACCGCGACGATCTCGCCCCACGGGTCGATCAGCATGCTGTGGCCCCAGGTGCGCCGGCCGTTCTCGTGCTTGCCGCCTTGCGCGGCCGCGAGCACGTAGCACTGGTTCTCCACGGCCCGCGCGCGCAGCAGCATTTCCCAGTGCGCGCGGCCCGTCGTATACGTAAACGCCGACGGCACGACGATCAGCGCGCAGTCGCCCATCCTGCGATACAGCTCCGGAAAGCGCAGATCGTAACAGACCGACAGGCCGACCCGCCCGAACGGCGCGTCGAACGCGACGACCGTGTCGCCCGCGCGGATCGTGCGCGCCTCGTCGAACGATTCGTCGCCTTTCTCGAAGTTGAACAGGTGGATCTTGTCGTAGCGGGCGGCTTCCTGGCCGTTCGGGTCGAACACGAGCGTCGTGTTCAGCACGCGATCGGGCTCCGGCGCCTTCAGCGGCAGCGTGCCGCCGATCACCCAGATGCCGTGACGGTGCGCGGCCTCCGACAGGAAGCGCTGGATCGGGCCGTCGCGGTAGGGTTCGGCGAGCGCGAGCTTGTCGGTGTCGCGATGGCCCATGAAGCAGAAATACTCAGGCAGCAGTACGAGCTGCGCGCCGTCGCCGGCCGCTTCCGCGATCAGGCGCCCGGCTTCGGCGAGATTGCGTGCGACGTCCGGCGTGCTCACCATCTGCAGCGCGGCGACCCGAAAGGGCGTGGCGGAACGGGTGTGATCGGTCATCGCTGGATCAGTTGCGTCATAAATGGGGTGCGGCCCGGCACCCTGCGCGCGTCAGTGGCTCGCCGCATCGGCCGGACCGTGATTCATCTTACCCTGATCGCCTCGCACCCGCTCGATGTGCGGATGCGCCCACGAGCCCGTGATCGCGTAGTCGAGCGCGAACGCGTGCGACAGCGTCTCCGACAGCGCGTAGTTCGCGGCCAGCACGCCGACACCCAGCAGCGGATTGATGATCGCGGCCGCGATTGCCGCCGTGCCGGCACCGATCTTCGGCGCGACGTGCGCGTGCAGGTCCTGCGTCTCGGCGCCGAGGTCGACCGCGCCACGCACCGTCACGTTCGCCGGTGCCGTCGTCATCGAGAAGTCGTCGGTGCGCGCGATCCCGTTCGAGATCCGGCTGGTGCCCGTGATCTTGTCGAACGGCAGCCCCTTGCCGATCACGTCGCGGAAATTCAGCGTCAGGAAGCGCGCGAGGCTCTGCAGGCTCAGCACGCCGAGCAGTTTCGCGGCACCCGGATCGACCTTCAGGATCTGGCCGTGTTCCAGGTCGAGCGCGACCTGGCCGCCGAGCGACGGCAGATCGACCGCGGTCGGGCCGCCGCGCCAGCCGACCTTGCCGGTCACGGTGCCGTGGCCGTTTGCAAGCGTGCGCGGCAGGCCGACGAGGTCGAGCAGCGCGCCCGCGTTGCCGACGTCGAGCTTGAAGTCGAACACGCTGCGGCGCGGCGCATCATTTTCGTCGACGCCGCGGGCCAGCGCGCGGCGCGACGTGCGCCAGTTGCCGGTCGCCGTCAGCTTCGCGGCCGGGTTCGCCAGCTCGAACTTGTCGAGCTGCCACACCGGCGCGCCGTCTTCCTCGAGGTTGCGCGCGTTGACGACGAGCCTGCCGATGTCGTGATCGCGCGCGACGACCTGGTCGACGATCAGGTCGACCGACGGCATCGGCCGGTCGGTCGGCGTCGGCAGGTTCATCGCGCGGCCGACGAGGTCGTGCTGCGCGCTCTGCGGGATCACGAGCTTCGCGAGCCGCGCGTTCAGCACGCCCGCACCGTTGTGGCCGCCGCCCGGCGCCCACGACAGGTAGCCCGATACCTGGTTCGACGCGATGTTCGCCTGCCACAGCTCGTCGACGTGCGACGCGCCGATGATCACGTTTTCCCAGTTGCGCTTGAGCAGCTTCAGCGTGCCGAAGTGGAGCGCGAAGCGCTTCGGCGTGAAGCTCGCGACGTCGACGCGCGGCGCGGCCTGCGGCTCCGGCGCGCGCGGTGTGTCGTGCTGCAGCGTGCGGGCGAGCGCGAGCCACGCGTCGGCATCCAGTTCGTCGACGTCGACGGCGGCGCTCACGCCGTCCTGCGGCAGATCGGGCATTCGGTGGATGCCCATCGCGCCGCGCACCGCGCGCAGCGGCTGGCCCGACGTGGCGTCGAGCAGGTAGGTCGCAGACACGGGCCCGAGCGTCAGGTCGGCATGCTCGAGGCGCTTGCCGCCGGCCTGGGCGGCCGGCTGCAGAGTGAAGCGGAACGGCATCGGCGTGCCGACCGGTTTCGCGAACGGCGCCGGGAAATTCAGCGCGACGCCCGTCAGGTCGGAATGCGCGGTGACCTCCGGCAGGCGGCCCGGCGCGCCACGCACGGCGAGCTGGTACGGCGCGTCGCCGACCACGTGCTCGAGCAGCGCCGCGGCCGTGCCGCGCAGGTTCAGGCCGCGTGCGGCGTCGAGTGCGAGCTTGCCGTCGACGTCCACCGCGTACGGGCCGTGCGACTGGAAGTTGCCGTTCGCGCGCACCGGGCCGCCGAGGAAGCGCCCCGACAGCTCGTGCAGCGACGCGCCGGCCTCGCTGAAGCGCACGCTGCCGCGCAGCGCGGACAGCGGCGGCACGCCGTCGGTCGACAGCGTGTTGCCGCCGAACGCGAGCGTGCCCTCGACGTGCGTATGCGGATGCGGAACGTGCTGCGGAATCGTGATCTTGAGCGCGAGCGCCGCGGGCCCCTGCGCATCGATCCGCTGGCCGATGTGCCCGCTCATCGCGCCGAGCGAGCTGTTGTCCGCGTAGTCGATCAGGTCCGCGAGCGGGCCTTGCGCATGGCCGTCGATGATGAGCGGCGACTTCGACGGATTGCCGAGATCGTCGATCCGGCCGGCGACCTTCGTCAGCGCGACGCGCTTGTAGTGCGCACGCGCGATGTCGAAGCGCAGCTTGTTCTGCGCGAGCTCGAACACGCCGTCGATTCCGTCGAGTGCGGGCCAGATGCTCGGCGTGCCGTTCGCGAGCTTGCGCGGCGGGTACGGCGTCGGCTCGAAGCGCCCGCCGGTGAACGGCGCGACGATGTGGAACACGCCGGCGTCCGGCTCGTGTTCGAACGGGAATTTCTCGAGCGGGCCGCGGGCGACGATCGAGGCTCCCTTGGTCACCTGGCCGTCCTGCAGCGCATGGCCGAGATAGTCGCGCAGGTGCTCGGACATCCCGGTCGGCAGGTAGCGCGGGATGCGCGCAACCGACGCGCGCGCGAAATCCGCGCGCAGGTCGAGCGAGCCACGGCCGTGGCCGGGGTTCGTGTACGTCCCCGACACCGCGATTTCCGCATCGGGGTTCGCGACGAACAGGTCGGGCAACGTCACGTCGACGCGCGCGTGCTTCTCGCCCGGCGCCGGCGTGATCACCCATTTCGCGTTGCCGCGCAGCCGGTCGAAGGTGAGGCGCGGCTCGTCGAATTCGCCGGGCACCGTGACCGCCGCATTGACCGTGTCGAAGTGCGCGCTGCCGCCGGTTTCGTTCGCGTCGATGTGGCCCCACAAATTCTCGACGCCCGGCCAGCCGGCGCGCGGGTGACCGCGCGGGGAAAGACCCGGCGGCGGCTCCTGCGCGGCGACGCTGATGCCCTGCAGATCGCCGAGGAAGCGGTAGCGGACGATCGGCGCGGCGCCGGTGCGACGTTCTTCGTCGGCGAGCTCGGCCCGCGCCGGCTTCGCGCGTTCGACCTCGATGTGATAGTTCGACACCATCCCGCGCGGGTCGAGCTTGATCAGCTCGTTGCGCAGCCGCGCGGGCAGCGGCAGCCCGCGGATGAACTCGCTGAGGATGCCGAGATCGACGCGGTCGCCGACGACGCTGAGCAGCTGCCCCTGGTCGGCGGTCGGCACGCGGTAGCGGGCGGTCAGCGTCGACAGCGCGAGCGAACGGGCGAGCGGCGTGCCGTCCGGCAGCGGCGGCTGGCCGAGCTCCGCGTTGAAGCGCGTCAGGTGCAGCGTGTAGTCGTGGCCGGCGTCCAGCGCCATGTCCCAGCCGAACCCGACCGTCGGCACGTCGAGGCGCGGCTGGGTCGGCCGGACGCGCAGCACGACGTCGGCGCCCTGCAGGTCGCCGCCCGCGGAGCGCAGGTGGCCGTCCTGGAAGGTCGCCCAGATCGCGTTGTCGATCCGGCCCGCGTGGATCGTGAGCGGGATGTCGAGATAGCGGCCGAGCGTCTGCAGGTCGACCGGGCCGGTCGACAGGTACGCGTCGCCGGTCCAGTTCGTCGGCTTGCCGATCGGCGCGAGCGGCTTGTGGCGGAAACGCGCGCGGAAATCGAGCGGGCCGAGCAGCAGCGTGCCGTTCGCGGGCGCCTGCAGCGCGGCCTTGTGCTCGCGGCCGTGGTTGAGCACCGCGAGGCGGATGCCGGACAGCGCGAGTTCCGGTGCGTCGTGCTGCGCGTCGCGCCAGCGCAGCGTGCCGTTGCGCAGCACGATCGCTTCCTGCTTCAGCAGCCACGTGCCGAACGTGTCGTTGCCGCCATGGGTGGTCGCGACGCCGACGCCCGCGACGCTCAGCGAGCCGTCGGCGGCGCGCGCGACGACGAGGTCGGGATGGTCGACGACCAGGCTCGACAGCGCGGGCGACAGCCGCAGCAGCGACATCCACGACAGCGCTGCCGTCGCGTGCGGGACCGACAGCGCGATCTGGCCGTCACGGCCGCGAATGGTGAGGTTGGCGACTTCGACGCCCGGCTGCATGCCGGACCAGTGCGGAGACAGCTTGCCGATCGAAAGCTGCGCGTGCAGCTTGTCGGACACCGCGCGCTCGATGCGCGGGCGGTACTCGTCGATGCGCGGCAGCAGCACGTAGCGCATCCCGAGGAACACGCCGGACGCGACGAAGTACGTGCCGATCCCGACTGCCAGCGTCACCCTGAACACGCGACGCAGGACCGGATGATCGTGCTTCGGAGGTCCCGCTTCGGGCTCAGCTACGGCGGATTCCTGACGGTCGGACATGCGGCGGAAGGGCGGCGATATGGTAGTTTTGCAGACTGACGTTGAAATGTATCACACGGGTTCGTGCCGGCGGCCGTTGAGGCCGCACGGCACGGGCTTTCCGGCGCGCGGTTGTCGCGGCGGCGCACCCGCGTCGCGACACCGCGCCGAGTCCAAGGGGCCTGTCGGCAGCGGGGCGCGCACGCGTTGTTCCCGCAGCGGGGCCTTACTGCCAGGCCCGCTTTTCGATGACCGACGCTTCCGCCCTGATCAGCACGTCCTATTCCCGCTATCTCGCCCGCGCGGCCGCCGCGCGTCCCGCGCTGTCCGACCAGATCGCCGCGTGGGCCGCCGCGCCGCTCACGCGCGCGCAGCTCGACGCGCGCCTGACCGAACTGCTCGCCACGCCGGCCGGCACGGCCGCGCCGGGCGACGAGCAACTGAAGCGTGCGCTGCGGCAGTTGCGTATCGAGGTGTTCGGCGCGGTCGCGGAGCGCGACCTGCGCGGCGTCGCGAGCGTCGCCGAGGTGACGGGCGCGATGACCGATCTCGCCGAAGTGGCCGTGCAGCGCTCGCTCGCGCTGCTGTCGGCCGAACTCGAGGCGATGTACGGCGAGCCGCGCGGCGCCGACGGCCAGCGCGTCGTGCTCGGCGTGGTCGGGATGGGCAAGCTCGGCGGCCGCGAGCTGAACGTGTCGTCGGACATCGACCTGATCTTCGTCTACGAGGACGACGGCGAGACGGCCGGCGGCACGCGCTCGCCGCTGTCCACCCAGGAATATTTCACGCGGCTCGGCCGGCGCCTGATCGGCGTGCTGTCCGAGGTCACGGCCGACGGCTACGTGTTTCGCGTCGACATGCGGCTGCGCCCGAACGGCGATTCGGGGCCGCTCGTCTGCAGTCTCGGGATGCTCGAGGAGTATTTCTACGTGCAGGGGCGCGAATGGGAGCGCTACGCGTGGATCAAGGGGCGGCTCGTATCCGAAGGCGACAGCGACGCGGCGCGGCGGCTGGCGGCGCAGCTCGAATCGATCGTCAAGCCGTTCGTATACCGCCGCTATCTCGACTTCGGCGTGATCGGCGCGATCCGTGCGCTGCACCAGCAGATTCGCCAGGAAGCCGCGCGCCGCGCGTCGATGCGGCCCGACAAGGCCGACGACATCAAGCTCGGGCGCGGCGGGATCCGCGAAATCGAATTCAGCGCGCAGGTGTTCCAGCTGATCCGCGGCGGCCAGGATGCGGAATTCCGCGTGCGGCCGACGCTCGCGGTGCTGCGCCATGCGCAGGCGCGCGGGCTGATCGGCGAGGACGTGCGCGAGCGCCTGACCGGCGCCTACAACTTCCTGCGCACGCTCGAGCACCGGCTGCAGTACCGCGACGACGCGCAGACGCACGCGATGCCGGTCGATGCGGGCGAGCGGGCGGTGCTGGCCGCGTCGCTCGGCTTTGCCGACTATGCGGCGCTGATGACGGTGCTCGACGGTCACCGGACGTTCGTCGAGGCGCAGTTCGACCAGATCTTTGCCGACAAGGTGAACGGCGGCCCCTGCGCGGCGGGCGAGGACACGGCCGCGACGTGGATCTGGAGCGGGGCGCTCGCCGACGACGGCGAAGACGACGCGCTGCTCGCGCGCCTCGACGGCGTCGGCTTCACCGATCCGGCGGCCGTGCTCGCGCGGCTGCGCGCGATCTGGCAGTCGTCGCGCTACGCGGGCCTGCCGGAAAAGAGCCGGCAGCGTTTCGACAGCGTCGCGCAGCGCGCGCTCGAGGCCGCGCCGCGGATCGACGCCGCGCGCCGCGACGACACCATCGTGCGGCTGTTCGACCTGCTCGAGACGGTCAGCCGGCGCGGCGTCTATCTCGCGCTGCTGACCGAGTATCCGGCCGCGCTCGACCGCGTGCTGTCGGTGCTCGGCGCGACGCGCTGGGGCGGCGGCTACCTGATCCGCCATCCGCAGCTGCTGGATGAACTGCTCGACGACGAAGCGATCGCGAGCCCGTTCGACTGGCCTGCGTTCAAGGACGCATTGCGTGCGCGCCTGGCGGCCGCCGACGGCCCCGAGCAGCAGATGGACCTGCTGCGGCACGCGCAGCACGCGGAAGTGTTCCGCATCCTGCTGATCGACCTGGCCGGCCAGCTGTCGGTCGAGCATGTGAGCGACCGCCTGTCCGAGCTCGCCGACGCGGTGCTCGACGTGACGATCGAAGTCGTCTGGTCGCAGCTCGCGAAGCGCCACCGCGACGTGCCGAAGTTTGCGGTGATCGCATACGGCAAGCTCGGCGGCAAGGAGCTCGGCTACGCATCGGATCTCGACCTGATCTTCCTGTACGACGACCCCGACGAGCGCTCGGCGGACGTCTACACGACGTTCACGCGCCGGCTGATCACGTGGCTCACGACCGCGACCGGCGCGGGCGCGCTGTTCGACATCGACCTGCGGCTGCGGCCGAACGGCGAGGCCGGGCTGCTCGTGACCGATCTCGACGCGTTCCGCCGCTACCAGCTGCGCGAGGGCGACGCGGCCAACACCGCGTGGGTGTGGGAACACCAGGCGCTGACGCGCGCCCGCTACAGCGCGGGCGACCCGCAGATCGGCACGGACTTCGAGGCGATCCGCCAGCAGGTGCTGACGACGCCGCGCGACGGGGCGGTGCTCGCGAAGGAAATCGTCGACATGCGCGGCAAGGTGTTCGCCGGCCATCCGAACCAGACCGAGCTGTTCGACCTGAAGCACGATCGCGGCGGGATGGTCGACATCGAGTTCATCGTCCAGTACTGGGTGCTGCTGCATGCGTCGAGCGACGCCGAGCTGATCCGCAACACCGGCAACATCGCGCTGCTGCGCGAGGTCGCGCGGTTCGGGCTGATGGGCGAGGACGAGGCCGAGCGCGTCGGCGCCGCGTACCGCAAGTACCGGAAGCTGCAGCACAAGCTGCGGCTCGACGGGATGGAGAAGGCGCGGGTCGATCCGGCGCTCGTGGCCGACGAGCGGGCGGCCGTGACGGCGTTGTGGGAGCGTGTGTTCGGCGCGGTCGAAACGGGCGTTTGAGGCGGACGTTTGAATCCCGCGTTCGCGGCAGGACGCTCGAATCCGCGGGGTAGGGCGGGCGGCGCTCGTCCATCGAAAAACTGCGCCGTGCGAGCGGTTCGACCGGCAGATCGGTCTGCCTGCTCGCCGTGCCGCTGCAGGCCTGTTCCGGGAAAGGCGACACGCCGCGTTCCGAAAAACGTGGGGTTCGTCGGCGGTCCGGGACCGGCGCATGCGCCGATCTTCTGCATTTCGGCCGACGAAGCCGGCGTCAGGCCGCCAGCATTTCCTTCGCGTGCTTGCGCGTCGTGGCGGTGATCTCGAGCCCGCCGAGCATCCGCGCGACTTCCTCGACCCGGCTCGCCTTGTCGAGCGGGACGACCGACGAGACGGTGCCGCCGCGCTCGTCGGCGCCTTTCGCGACCTGGAAGTGATGGTCGCCGCGCGCGGCGACCTGCGGCAGGTGCGTCACGCACAGCACCTGGCGGTCGCGCCCGAGCTGGTGCAGCAGGCGGCCGACCACCTCGGCGACGCCGCCGCCGATCCCCGTGTCGACTTCGTCGAAAATCAGCGTCGGCGTCGGGCTGGCGGCGCTAGCGATCACGGCCAGCGCGAGGCTGATCCGTGCGAGTTCGCCGCCCGACGCGACTTTCGCGAGCGGCCGCAGCGGCACGCCGGGGTGCCCGGCGACCCGGAATTCGACCTGTTCGAGCCCGTGCGGGCCGCCGTCGGCGAGCGGCACGAGCGCGACTTCGAAGCTGCCGCCCGCCATCGACAGTTCCTGCATGCCGGCCGTGACGGCCGTGCCGAGCGCCTTCGCGGCCTGCGCGCGGGCCGTCGACAGGTGTTTCGCGTCGGCGAGATAGGCTTCCCGTGCCTTCGCCTGCGCGGCTTCGAGCGCGCCGAGATCGGCGGCCGCGTCGAGCGCGGCGAGCTGCGCGCGGCGTGCCGCATGTTCCTCGTGCAGCGTGTCGGGCGGCAGCCGGAACTTGCGGGCGGTCGAGTGCAGCGCGTCGAGGCGCGTTTCGACCTGCGCGAGCCGGGCCGGGTCGAGATCGAGGCGCTGCGCGTAGTGCGACAGCGAATAGACGGCTTCCTGCAGCTGGATTTCGGCCGGTTCGAGCGACGCGAGCGCATCGCCGAGCCCCGTGTCGTAGTCGGCCAGGCTGCGCAGCTTCGACACGATCGCGCCGAGCTGCGGGAGCATCGCGTCGTCGGCCTCGGACAGCGCGTTGAGCGCGCCCTGCACGCCGGCGATCAGGTTCGCCGAATGCGACAGGCGCTTGTGCTCGCTGCCGACTTCGTCCCATTCGCCGGGTTGCGGTGCGAGCTTGTCGAGTTCGGCGAGCTGCCAGGCGAGCTTCTCGCGTTCGAGTTGCAGTTCGCGCTCATGCGCCTTCGCGGCGTCGATCGCCTGCGTTGCGTCGCGCCAGACGCGCCACGCGCGTGCGACGTTCGCGGCATCGGCCACGAGCCCCGCGTGCGTGTCGAACAGCTCGCGCTGCGCGTCGGGCCGCATCAGCAGCTGGTGCGCGTGCTGACCGTGGATGTCGACCAGCATCTCGCCGAGCTCGCGCAGCTGCGCGAGCGTCGCGCTGGTGCCGTTGATGAACGCACGCGAGCGGCCGTTCGCGTCGATCACGCGGCGCAGCATCACGGTGTCCTCGGCGTCGAACGCGTGTTCGTCGAGCCAGCGCGCGACGCGGTCGTGCGGCGTGAATTCGGCGGTGATGTCGGCGCGGCCGCAGCCGGCGCGCACGACGCTCGCGTCGGCGCGTTCGCCGAGCGCGAGGGCCAGGGCGTCGATCAGGATCGATTTGCCGGCGCCGGTTTCGCCGGAAAAGACGGTAAAGCCGCTGTCGAATTCGAGATCGAGCGCGGCGACGATGACGAAGTCGCGAATCGAGAGGTGGCGGAGCATGGTGTCGGGCGTGGGTGCGTCAGGACGCCTTGTCGTCTTCGTTCGATGCGTGTTCGTTCCAGTGCAGCTTCTTGCGCAGCGTCGCGTAGTAGCTGTAGCCGACCGGGTGCAGGAACGGCACCGTGTGCTTCGAGCGGCGCACCTCGATCGTGTCGTTCAGCTCGAGCGACGTGAATGACTGCATGTCGAAGTTCACGTTGACGTCACGGCCGCCGACGATCTGGATTGCGATCTTCGAATCGTCGGGCAGCACGATCGGCCGGTTCGACAGCGCGTGCGGTGCGATCGGCACGAGCACGATGCCCTGGAGCTGCGGATGCAGGATCGGGCCGGCCGACGACAGCGCGTACGCGGTCGAGCCGGTCGGCGTGGCGACGATCAGGCCGTCCGAACGCTGGTTGTACATGTACCGGCCGTCGACCGACGCGCGCAGCTCGACCATCCCGGAAAAGCCGCTGCGGTTCACGACGACGTCGTTGAACGCAAGCGCGTGGTAGATCGGTTCGCCGTCGCGCACGATCCGGGCCTCGAGCAGCGAGCGCTCCTCGCGCTCGAACTTGCCCGACAGGATCACCGGGACGCGCGCCTGCATGTCGGCCGCCGCGATGTCGGTGATGAAGCCGAGCCGCCCGTGGTTGATCCCGATCAGCGGTGTCTTGTACGGCGCGAGCTGGCGGCCGATGCCGAGCATCGTGCCGTCGCCGCCGAGCACGACCGCCACGTCCGCGCGCGCGCCGATCTCCGCCGGGGTGAGCGCCGGATAGCCGGAGATGCCGATCTCGCGCGCCGTTTCGGCTTCGAACACGACCTCGAAGCCGAGCTTCGCGATACAGCCAGCCAGCGTGGCGAGCGGCTCGGCGATGCCGGGCGTGTTGCTCCGGCCGACGAGCGCGACGGTGTTGAACTGATTACCGGTTTTCATGCCGGCATTACACCATAGCTCGTTGACGAAAAGAACCGGCTGTGCGCGAACGGGGCCGGATCGGTCGGCCCGGGCGACAGTGGCCGCGGCCACTCGCCGTGCTCGCGCGGTTGCGCTAAAATTTTCCACCATGCTAGATCCTCGCGCACGAACCCTCCTGAAAACCCTGATCGAACGGTATATCGCCGACGGTCAGCCGGTCGGCTCGCGCACGTTGTCCCGTTATTCCGGGCTCGAACTGAGCCCGGCAACGATCCGCAACGTGATGTCCGACCTGGAGGAGCTCGGCCTCGTGTCGAGCCCGCATACGTCGGCCGGCCGCGTGCCGACGCCGCGCGGCTACCGGCTGTTCGTCGACACGATGCTGACGGTCGAGGCGCCGATCGACGCCGAGGCCGTCGCGCGCCAGGTGCAGAACACGCTGCAGGCCGGCGAACCGCAGCAGCGGGTCGTGGCGGCCGCGGCGAGCGTGCTGTCGAACCTGTCGCAGTTCGCGGGTGTCGTGCTGACGCCGCGCCGCAGCCACGTGTTCAAGCAGATCGAGTTCATGCGGCTGTCGGACAAGCGCATCCTGCTGATCATCGTCACGCCCGAGGGCGACGTGCAGAACCGGATGCTCGCGACGCCGCGCGACTATTCGCCGTCGCAGCTCACCGAGGCGTCCAACTACATCAACGCGCACTTCGCCGGGCTGTCGTTCGACGAGGTGCGCCGCCGCCTGCGCGACGAGATCGACCAGCTGCGCGGCGACATGACCACGCTGATGCATGCGGCCGTGACGGCCAGCACCGAGGTGCCCGATACCGAGGACACCGTGCTCATTTCCGGCGAGCGCAACCTGCTCGAAGTGGCGGATCTGTCGTCCGACATGGCGCGGCTGCGCAAGCTGTTCGACGTGTTCGACCAAAAGACGGGCCTCCTGCAATTGCTCGACGTGTCGAGCCACGCCCAGGGCGTGCAGATCTTCATCGGCGGCGAATCGACGCTCGTGCCGATCGAGGAAATGAGCGTCGTGACCGCGCCCTACGAGGTGAACGGCCAGATCGTCGGCACGCTCGGCGTGATCGGCCCGACCCGCATGGCGTACAACCGCGTGATCCCGATCGTCGACATCACCGCGCGGCTGCTGTCGCTCACGCTGAGCCAGCAGTAACCCGACCGATACCGTCCCGCCATCGTGCCGCGGCGCCGTGCGCACCGCCAGTCGGCCGAACGGCCAGCCGACCCGGGCGAGACGGCCCGCTATAATTGAGGGCCGTCCGACTGCGTGCCCCGAGCACGTTCCTGCCCATGCGTTTCGATCTTGAGCCGCCTTCGAGCGTCGCAGCTGCCCATCGCATCGGCGTGCTGCTGATCAATCTCGGCACGCCCGACGCCCCGACGCCGCGCGCGGTGCGGCGCTATCTGGCCGAGTTCCTGTCGGATCCGCGTGTCGTCGAAATCCCGCAGGTCGTCTGGCAGGTGCTGCTGCGCACGCTGATCCTGCCGCTGCGCGGTCGCGCGTCCGCGAAGAAGTACGCGGCCGTCTGGATGCCCGAAGGCTCGCCGCTGCGCGTATACACCGAACGCCAGACCGACGGCGTGCGCCACCTGCTCGCGTCGAACGGCTATCAGGTGACGGTCGACTACGCGATGCGCTACGGCAGCCCGGGCATTGCGCAGGCGCTCGCGCAGTTCAAGCGCGCGGGCGTCGAGCGCGTGCTGCTGATGCCGATGTACCCGCAATACTCGGCGTCCACCACCGCGACGGCATTCGATGCCGCGTTCGCCGCGCTCGCGCGGATGCGCAACCAGCCGGAAGTGCGCACGGTGCGGCACTACGCCGACCATCCTGCCTACATCCACGCGCTCGCCGAGCAGGTGCGCCAGTACTGGGCGCAGCATGGCCGGCCCGACTTCGCGGCCGGCGACAAGCTCGTGCTGAGTTTCCACGGCGTGCCGAAGCGCACGCTCGATCTGGGCGACCCCTATCACGACCAGTGCCAGCAGACGGGCGCGCTGCTGATGGCCGCGCTCGGGCTGTCGACGCTCGAATGCCGCGTGACGTTCCAGTCGCGCTTCGGCAAGGCCGAGTGGCTGCAACCGTACACGGCGCCGACGCTGCGCGAACTTGGCGAGGCGGGCGTGCGGCGGGCCGACGTGTTCTGTCCCGGTTTTACGGCCGATTGTCTGGAGACGATCGAGGAGATCGGGATGGAGGTGCGCGACGAGTTCATCGCGGGCGGCGGCCAGGCGTTCCACCGGATTCCGTGCCTGAACGGCGCGCCCGCGTGGATCGGCGCGTTGGGCGAGATCGTCGCCGAGAATCTGCAGGGCTGGCCGGTGAAGGCCGCGCAGCCCGAAACGGTGAGTTGAACGCGATGAACTACAGGATTTCGACTGAACCCGGCGCGAAGCTGCGCATCGACAAATGGCTGTGGGCGGCCCGCTTCTTCAAGACGCGCTCGCTCGCGTCCGACGCGGTCGACAAGGGCCACGTGAAGATCGGCGGCGCGGCGGTGAAGCCGGCCAAGGACGTGCGCGTCGGCGACGAGGTCGAGATTGCGATCGACGGTGTCGTCTGGCACATTGCCGTGCTTGGCATTTGCGACGTGCGCGGGCCCGCGAGCATCGCGCAGACGCTTTACGAGGAAACGGAAGCGGGGCGCGTCGCGCGGCTCGCCGAACTGGAACGGCGCCGCACCTATCGCGAGCCGGCGGCGGAACTGCACGGCCGGCCGACCAAGCGCGACCGGCGCATCATCGACAGATTTTCTGGTGGGAGCTGAACATCTGGTCGAACGTCGCCCGCGCGCTTCCGTATTCGGTCGTGCGGTCGGTGACGGCTCCGGACAGGCAGATGGTGGTGGTGCCGGCAATCAGTACCAGCGCGACCACCGATATGGCAAAGGTCAGTTTCACGGTACGCGCCTCGATGGGACTGTGAATGCAGCGCCAGGTGGATGTCAGGCGCCGGTAAGCTAGGGTAAACGCGCTTTTTCGACGCTTGAATGGAGTGTAGTGCACCCCCCTGTGCCGAGCTAGTACTTGCCTGGTAAGCGTTGTTACCGGGCGTTTCGTCCGATCCGGCGACAAATGCACGTAATCGGCGGCGTGCAGCGCGGTTGTTTCACGGCATTGGCGAATGCCGGTGAATAACCCCCTTGAAATCGCAGTTTTCGCCCTTATTTGCACCAACAATGTGCGGTGCCGCCGACATACGGTCCGGCGGTTGCCGATTTGGCTTCAACCTCTAATCGACTTTCAGCGACATGGAAAACACGCAAGAGAACCCGGCTACCCAATCGGCCGAAGACATCGGCAGCGAGAAGCAGGCGGCGCAAGGCGCGGCGCCCGCCGCCGAAGCAGCCGACGCGGCGCTCGCGGAGGCTCAAGCCAAGGTCGCCGAGCTGCAGGAGAGCTTCCTGCGGGCGAAGGCCGAGACCGAGAACGTCCGCCGCCGCGCGCAGGAAGATGTCTCGAAGGCGCACAAGTTCGCGATCGAGGGCTTCGCGGAGCACCTGCTGCCCGTGCTGGACAGCCTCGAGGCTGCCGTCGGCGATACGTCCGGCGACATCACGAAGGTGCGCGAAGGCGTCGAACTGACGCTGCGCCAGCTGACGAGCGCGCTCGAGAAGGGCCGCGTCGTCGCGATCAACCCGGTCGGCGAGAAGTTCGATCCGCACCAGCACCAGGCGATTTCGATGGTGCCGGCCGAGCAGGAGCCGAACACCGTCGTGACCGTCCTGCAAAAGGGTTACATGATCGCCGACCGCGTGCTGCGCCCGGCGCTCGTCACGGTCGCCCAGCCGAAGTAAGGCCGACGCGATGGTTCCCGCCGGCGTCGATCCGGCCGCGTTCGACGCGTTCGACATGCAGGCGCTGGCGGCCGACACGTTCGACGCCGCGATCGCCGGCGCCGGTGATGCGCTCGCCGTGGTGTTCTTCTGGGGCGTCGACTGCTTCAACTGCGAGATCGCCAAGAAGGCGATGCTCGCCCAGCCGGACGCGATCCGCGCGCTGGATCTGAAGTGGTTCCATTGCAACGTGTACGAACATCATGAGCTGGGGCGCCGCTTCGGCCTGCACGGCGTGCCGACGTGGTTCTTCTTCCACCGCGGCAAGCGGCTTGGCCGCGCGACCGGCTGGCATGGCCTCGCGCAGTTCCAGGCGGCGGTGTCGGCGGCGCGCGCGAAGATCGCCGCGGCGGCCGGCGCGCAGTCGGGCCGCGACGCCGGTTCGTACGATCCGGCTACCGGCGGCGATTGAAAAAATTTAATATCCGCATCGCTTGGCGGGTCTTGAAAACGGATCGGCCGGACGCATTTCGGGAACAGAGTTGAATTCTGGCGCGCGAAACTGCCCAAAAACGCGGGGTTTCGCGCAGCAAACAAGCATTTCTGGAGATTAGTGAAAATGGGAAAGATCATCGGTATTGACCTCGGCACCACGAACTCGTGCGTCGCCATCATGGAAGGCAACCAGGTCAAGGTCATCGAGAACTCGGAAGGCACGCGCACGACGCCGTCGATCATCGCCTACATGGACGACAACGAAGTGCTCGTCGGCGCGCCGGCCAAGCGTCAGTCCGTGACCAACCCGAAGAACACGCTGTTCGCCGTGAAGCGCCTGATCGGCCGCCGCTTCGAAGAGAAGGAAGTCCAGAAGGACATCGGCCTGATGCCGTACGCGATCATCAAGGCCGACAACGGCGACGCATGGGTCGAAGCCCACGGCGAGAAGCTCGCGCCGCCGCAGGTGTCGGCCGAAGTGCTGCGCAAGATGAAGAAGACGGCCGAAGACTACCTCGGCGAGCCGGTCACGGAAGCCGTGATCACGGTGCCGGCGTACTTCAACGACAGCCAGCGCCAGGCAACCAAGGACGCCGGCCGCATCGCGGGCCTGGAAGTCAAGCGGATCATCAACGAGCCGACGGCAGCCGCGCTCGCGTTCGGCCTCGACAAGGCCGAGAAGGGCGACCGCAAGATCGCCGTGTATGACCTCGGCGGCGGTACGTTCGACGTGTCGATCATCGAGATCGCGGACGTCGACGGCGAAATGCAGTTCGAAGTGCTGTCGACCAACGGCGACACGTTCCTCGGCGGCGAGGACTTCGACCAGCGCATCATCGATTACATCATCGGCGAGTTCAAGAAGGAGCAGGGCGTCGACCTGTCGAAGGACGTGCTCGCGCTGCAGCGCCTGAAGGAAGCCGCTGAAAAGGCGAAGATCGAGCTGTCGTCGAGCCAGCAGACCGAAATCAACCTGCCGTACATCACGGCCGACGCATCGGGTCCGAAGCACTTGAACCTGAAGATCACCCGCGCGAAGCTGGAAGCGCTGGTCGAGGATCTGGTCGAGCGCACGATCGAACCGTGCCGCATCGCGATCAAGGACGCCGGCGTCAAGGTGTCGGACATCGACGACGTGATCCTGGTCGGCGGCCAGACCCGCATGCCGAAGGTGCAGGAGAAGGTGAAGGAGTTCTTCGGCAAGGATCCGCGCCGTGACGTGAACCCGGACGAAGCCGTCGCAGTCGGCGCGGCGATCCAGGGCCAGGTCCTGTCGGGCGACCGCAAGGACGTGCTGCTGCTCGACGTGACCCCGCTGTCGCTCGGCATCGAGACGCTCGGCGGCGTGATGACGAAGATGATCAACAAGAACACGACGATCCCGACGAAGCACGCTCAGGTGTATTCGACGGCGGACGACAACCAGTCGGCCGTGACGATCAAGGTGTTCCAGGGCGAACGCGAGATGGCGGCAGGCAACAAGCTGCTCGGCGAGTTCAACCTCGAAGGCATCCCGCCGTCGCCGCGCGGCGTGCCGCAGATCGAAGTGACCTTCGACATCGACGCGAACGGCATCCTGCACGTCGGCGCGAAGGACAAGGCGACCGGCAAGGAAAACAAGATCACGATCAAGGCGAACTCGGGCCTGTCCGACGCTGAAATCGACCAGATGATCAAGGACGCGGAAGCGAACGCAGCGGAAGACCACAAGCTGCGCGAGCTGGCTGATTCGCGCAACCAGGGCGACGCGCTGGTCCACAGCACGAAGAAGGCGCTCACCGAGTACGGCGACAAGCTGGACGCGGGCGAGAAGGAAAAGATCGAAGCGGCGCTGAAGTCGCTCGAGGACGTGCTGAAGGATACGTCGGCCGACAAGGCGGCGATCGACGCGAAGGTCGAGGAACTCGGTCAGGCTTCGCAGAAGCTCGGCGAAAAGATGTACGCCGACATGCAGGCGCAGCAAGCCGGCGCGGCGGGTGCAGCGGAAGGCGCAGCCCAGGCGGGCGGTGCGCAGCAGGCTGCCGACGACGTCGTCGACGCCGAGTTCAAGGAAGTGAAGAAGGACTAAGCCGGGTTGCAATGGCACCGTACGCCGCGCGTGGAAACGCGCGCGGCGCGGTTGACCAACGACTGAAAGCGGTCTGTCTTTCCTTCCGGATGGCCGGATCGACTCCACGCCTGGCGGGCTTCGCGGCCCTCCGGGCACATTTGTTTTTTGGCGGGTGCTGCGCGAGCCGTCCGCGGACGGCGCAGCGCCAGACGAGTCGAGAGACTTTACTGCGGGCGAAAGGAGCCGCCGCGTGCGTGACGCGCGACGGCACAGTGAATCGATATGGCGAAACGGGATTACTACGAGGTTCTGGGCGTCGCGAAGAACGCGAGCGACGACGAAATCAAGAAGGCGTATCGCAAGCTTGCGATGAAGTATCACCCTGACCGCAATCCGGACAACAAGGATGCGGAAGAGCATTTCAAGGAGGCGAAGGAAGCGTATGAAATGCTGTCGGACGACCAGAAGCGCGCGGCGTACGACCAGTACGGCCACGCGGGCGTCGATCCGAACATGGGCGGTGCGGGCGCACAGGGTTTCGGCGGCTTCGCGGATGCGTTCGGCGACATCTTCGGCGACATCTTCGGCCAGGCCGCGGGCGGTGCCGCGCGCGGCGGCCGCGGCGGTCCGCAGGTGTATCGCGGCGCCGACCTGCGCTACAGCATGGAAATCACGCTCGAGCAGGCCGCGCACGGCTACGACACGCAGATCCGCGTGCCGAGCTGGGTATCGTGCGAAGTCTGTCACGGGTCGGGCGCGAAGCCCGGCACGAAGCCGGAAACCTGCCCGACCTGTCACGGCCAGGGCACGGTGCGCATGTCGCAGGGCTTCTTCAGCATCCAGCAGACCTGCCCGAAGTGCCACGGCACCGGCACCTACATCCCGGAACCGTGCGTGCACTGCCACGGCTCGGGCAAGGTGAAGGAAACCAAGACGCTCGAAGTGAAGATCCCGGCCGGCATCGACGACGGGATGCGGATCCGCTCGGCCGGCAACGGCGAGCCGGGCATCAACGGCGGGCCGCCGGGCGACCTGTACGTCGAGATCCACATCAAGCCGCACTCGGTGTTCGAGCGCGACGGCGACGATCTCCACTGCCAGATGCCGATCCCGTTCACGACCGCCGCACTGGGCGGCGAGATCGAGGTGCCGACGCTGGCCGGCCGTGCGTCGTTCCCGGTGCCGGAAGGCACGCAGTCGGGCAAGACGTTCCGCCTGCGCGGCAAGGGGATCAAGGGTCTGCGTTCGAGCATCGCGGGCGATCTGTACGTACACGTGCAGGTCGAGACGCCCGTGAAGCTGACCGACCAGCAGCGCGACCTGCTCAAGCAGTTCGAGAAGTCGCTGGCCGAGGGCGGTGCGCGTCACAGCCCGCAGAGCAAGAGCTGGTTCGACCGGGTGAAGAGCTTCTTCGAGTAACGGCATGACTGAAGGCAACGAGAGCGCGTCGTTCGCGCTCTTGGACGATTGCGACTCGACCGCGTCCGCGCGGTCGAGTCGTTTGTATTCCGGTTTCGTGCGCGAACGCGTGTGCACGGATCCGGCACGGCTCGACGAAGTCGATGCGGCGGTGGCGCAGGATCTGCGCGACGGGCTGCATGCGATCGTCGTCGGCGACTACGAATTCGGACGCAATCTGGACAGAGCGCAGCCGGGCCATGCCCCGCTGCGCTTTTTGCTGTATGCGCGCTGCGAGCGCCTGTCGCGCGATGAAGTCGATGCGTGGCTCGCGCAGCAGGACGGCGGCGGCCCGCCGTCGATCGCGGGCGTCGCGCACGTCGCGAAGAGCGTGTCGCGCGACGCGTTCGACGCGGCGATCGCCGCGGTGCACGACGCGCTGCGGGCGGGCGATTCGTATCAGATCAATTACACGTACCGGTTGAATTTCGACATGTTCGGCACGCCGCTCGCGCTGTACCGGCGGCTGCGCGCGCGTCAGCCTGTGCGTTACGGCGCGCTGATCGCGCTGCCCGACGGCGCGTGGGTCGTGTCGTGCTCGCCGGAGCTGTTCGTCGAGAAGCACGGCGACGTGCTGCGCGCGCGGCCGATGAAGGGCACCGCGCCGCGCTCGGCCGATCCGCGCGACGATGCGGCGGCTGCCGCGTTCCTCGCGAACGATCCGAAGAACCGCGCGGAAAACGTGATGATCGTCGACCTGCTGCGCAACGACGTGTCGCGGATCGCGCGCACGGGCACGGTCAAGGTGCCGGCGCTGTTCTCGGTCGAGCCGTACGCGTCGGTGTGGCAGATGACGTCGACGGTCGAGGCCGGCTGGCGCGACGGCACCACGTTCGCGCAGATGCTGCGTGCGCTGTTTCCGTGCGGATCGATCACCGGTGCGCCGAAGCACAAGACGATGGAACTGATCGACGCAATCGAGTCGACGCCACGCGGGCTCTATACGGGCGCGATCGGCTGGCTCGATGCACCGAAGGAAGGCCCTTCGGCAGGCGCTGCGGTGCCCGACGGCGTGGCCGGCTGCGGCGATTTCTGCCTGTCGGTCGCGATCCGGACGCTGACGCTCGATGCGACCGCCGTCGATGCGGCTGCAACGATCGACGCGCGCGACGCGGCAACGGCCGCTAGCGGCCGGCGGCGCGGCAGGATGGGTGTCGGCGCCGGCATCGTGCTCGACAGCGTCGCCGCCGACGAATATGCGGAGTGTGAATTGAAAGCGCGATTCCTGACCGATGCCGATCCCGGCTTCCAGTTGTTCGAAACCACGGCCGCGACACGTGCGGACGGCATCCGGCATCTCGAGCGCCATCTCGCGCGGCTGCAGCGCAGCGCGGATGCGTTCGGCTTCCGCCTCGACGCCGACGCGTTGCGCCGCGAGATCGACGTGCGCTGCGCGGCGCTCGACGGCGACGGCCCGTACCGGATGAAGCTCGCGCTCGCGAAGGACGGCACGGTCGACATCACGGCCGCGGTATTGAAGCCGCTGCCCGCGGGGCCGGTCGGCGTGATGCTCGCGTCCGCGCACGGCTTCGCGCCGACCCGCGCGGACGATGCGCTGCTCTTGCACAAGACGACGCACCGCGCGGAATACGATCGCGCGTGGCAGGCGGCGGAAGCGCTCGGCGGCTTCGACATGCTGTTCGTGAACGAGTGCGGCGAGGTGACTGAAGGCGGGCGGTCGAATGTGTTCGTGAAGCGTGATGGCGTATGGTTGACGCCGCCGTTGTCGTGCGGCGTGTTGCCCGGCGTGATGCGCGGTGTGCTGCTCGACGATCCGGCGCTAGGCGCAAAAGAGCGTGTGCTGACGCTCGACGATGTGCTGAACGCAGACGAGTTGATGATCTGCAATGCATTGCGCGGGTCGGTCGCGGCGCGGCTGATTCAAGGCAGCGCACCGGCCTGAACGCGGATTACTTCCGCGGCGTGCATTGCCAGCTTTGTACGATGGCGTGCCCACGCCTGTAACGCGCGACGCAAGTCTGCGCCTGTCTGCCGAGCGGTCGTGCGATCACGACGCTCGTATTCCCGTAGTCGCATGAGACCCAGTAATCCTCACGGTTTTCAGCGAGCGACCAGGTATAGACGTCGCTTTTGGGTTCGGAGCGCGAGCGGTTCGGCAGCAAGGACATCATCCGGTCCGGCGGCCCTGACCAGAAGGTGACGCTGGCAAGCGGGTAGGTGCTTTGCGTGTCGAAGCTTTTCCAGCCATCGGGTGGTTGACCGTCGAGCTGCTGGGTAACGGCAACGCGTGCGGGACAGTCTTCGGTCGCAGCGGACGCGGGTAATGCGACGAGTGAACTGCATGCGAGCGCGGCGATGGCGAGCAGCCGATGTTCAGCCGCCTTTTCATACACATGCGCCATCTTTTCCACTCCTTCGCTTGACGAAGGTTTGATGGTCGCAGCGACGAAGGTGTGCAGGAATAGGACGAGTTAGAAAGTACGCGCTGTTCGTCATGCACTACGAGAAACGGCGCACCGCATCGCGGCCACGTCAGCGAGTGTGCCGCAGCAAGCGCCGACCGCGCGCCACGGCACGCCCGTCCCGCGTCAGAACGAGTGTTCCGGGCCCGGGAACGTGCGGTCCTTCACCGCGCTCACGTACGCCTCGACGGCCGCCTGGATGTTCGGCTGCCCCTGCATGAAATCCTTCACGAAACGCGGCCGCTTGCCGGGGAAGATGCCGAGCATGTCGTGCAGCACCAGCACCTGGCCCGAGCAATCGAGCCCTGCGCCGATGCCGATCGTCGGGATCTTCAGCATGTGCGTGACTTCGGACGCGACGAGCGTCGGCACCGCCTCGAGCACCACGAGCTGCGCGCCCGCATCTTCGATCGCCCGCGCATCGCGCAGCAACTGCGCGGCGCCGGCTTCCGTGCGGCCCTGCACCTTGAAGCCGCCGAACGCATGCACCGACTGCGGCGTGAGGCCGAGGTGCGCGCACACCGGCACCGAGCGTTCGACGAGGAAGCGGATCGTGTCGGCGAGCCATTCGCCGCCTTCGAGCTTCACCATCTGCGCGCCGGCGCGCATCAGCGTGACCGCGTTCGCGAACGCCTCGGCCGGCGTGCCGTATGTGCCGAACGGCAGATCGGCGACGACGAGCGCGCGCGGCTGCACGCGCGCGACGCATGCGGTGTGGTACGCGATGTCGTCGAGCGACACCGGGAGCGTGGTCGTGTGGCCCTGCAGCACGTTGCCGAGCGAATCGCCGATCAGCAGCACGTCGGTGCCGGCGCGATCGAGCAGCGCGGAAAAGCTCGCGTCGTAGCAGGTGAGCATCGCGATCTTCTCGTCGGCTTCGCGCATTGCCTGCAGCTTGGGCACCGTGACGGCAGGCCGGCTCGATTCCTGGAGATAGGTCATGGGAAATCCGGTTCGATGGGGAGGAACGACAGGCGAGGACGCGTCAGCGCGTCGTCTCGCCCTTGACGAAGAATTCCTTGCGGCCGCGCATCGTGTCGATGCGCTCGACCAGCAGCGCGAGGTCTTCGGGGGAATCCAGCGGGTTCAGGTGTTCGGCTGCGACCGTCAGCACCGGCGTGCGGTCGTAGTGATAGAAGAATTCGTTGTATGCATCGACGAGCGAGCGCAGGTACGCGTCGCTGATCTGCAGCTCCATCGGCAGCCCGCGCTTCTGGATGCGCGAGAACAGCACCTCGGGGCTCGCCTGCAGGTAGACGACGAGATCGGGCGCGGGTGCCTGCGGCACGTCGAGGTGCGTCGCGATCGACCGGTACAGCTGCCATTCGTCTTCCGGCAGGTTCAGCCGCGCGAAGATGTCGTTCTTCTGCGGCATGAAATCGGCGACGACGGGCCGGCCCGTATCGAGCGCGCCGATCAGTTCGCGCGCCTGCTGCGCGCGCTGCAGCGCGAACGACAACTGCGCGGGCAGCGCGTAGCGCGCGGTGTCGCGATAGAAGCGTTCGAGGAACGGGTTGTCCTGCGGGCGTTCGAGCAGCGCCTGCATCGACCAGCGCTCGGCGAAGAGGCGCGCGAGCGTCGTCTTGCCGACGCCGATCGGGCCTTCGATCACGAGATAGCGATGCGGGGCGCGCAGGTCGGGCGCGGTGACGGTCAGCGGAGTGGTGTTCATCGGCAGGGGTTCTTGTCGGCGTCAGCGCCGGCGGCAAGGGCCTTCTGCATCAGGCATTGACAGGTCTGCACCTTCTCGACGCGCTGATCGGCGACGGCGGCGAGGAACGCATCGGCGCGGCCGCGCGCGGGGATGTCGAGCGCCGGTTCGATTTCGACGAGCGGCACGAGCGCGAATGCGCGATCGGTGAGGCGTGGATGCGGGACGATCAGATCGGGTTCGTCGATCGAATCGGAACCGAACAGCAGGATGTCGAGGTCGAGCGTGCGCGGCGCGTTGCGATACGGGCGCTCGCGCCCGAAGTGATGTTCGATCTTCTGGCAGAGCGCGAGCAGCTCCCGGGCCGACAGCGTCGTGTCGAGCTTGACGACGCAGTTGTAGTAATCGTCGCCGCCCGCTTCGAAGGGCGCCGTGCGATAAAGGCTCGATTTGCCGAGGATCGAGATGGTGCGCTGCTGAGCGAGGCACACCACCGCGTCCTTCAGGGTCTGGCGCGCATCGCCGAGATTCGCCCCCAGTCCGATATATGCAACCGTCATGGCATCACTTCCTACGTCGTTCGCCGGCGAGCGCGTCAGTCGTCGGAACCGCCCGCGGTGTCCGGCGCCTGCTCGGCGGCGCCTTCGCCCGGCTTGCGGTTTCGCGCACCGCCGCGGCGGCGCCGCTTGCGGGGCGATTTTTCCTTCGAGCCGCCCTGCGTGAGGAGTGCCTCACGGGCGGCCGCGTCGCCTTCGATGAAATCCGTCCACCACTGTCCGACTTCCGCATCGAGCTCGCCGGATTCGCAGCGTAACAGGAGGAAATCATACCCCGCTCTAAACCTTTGGTGTTCCAGCAGCCGCATCGCGCTGCGGCCCGAGCGTTTTTCGAGGCGCAGTTGCAGGCCCCAGATCTCGCGCATGTCGGCCGAGTAGCGCTTGTGGATCGCGAGCTTCTCGGTCTGCATGTCGAGCACGTCGTCCATCGCGCGATGGAGCGCCGGCACCGGGATTTCGCCCTCCGCCGTGTATTGCTCGAAGCGCTGGCGCATGTCGTGCCACAGCAGCGTCGCGAACAGGAAGCCCGGCGACACCGGCTTGCCGGCGCGCACGCGCGCATCGGTGTTGTTCAGCGCGAGCGTGATGAACTTCTCGCCCTGCGGCTGCTCGAGCACGACGTCGAGCAGCGGCAGCAGCCCGTGGTGCAGGCCTTCCTTGCGCAGCTGCTGCAGGCACGCGAGCGCATGGCCCGACAGCAGCAGCTTCAGCATTTCGTCGAACAGGCGTGCGGCCGGCACGTTGTTGATCAGGTCGGCGAGCGCGTTGATCGGCTCGCGCGTGTGCGGCTCGATCTCGAAGCCGAGCTTCGCCGCGAAGCGCACGACGCGCAGCATCCGCACCGGATCCTCGCGGAAGCGCGTGGCCGGGTCGCCGATCATCCGCAACAGGCGGGCGCGCATGTCGGCCATCCCGTCGTGGTAGTCGAGCACCGTCTGCGTCGACGGGTCGTAGTACATCGCGTTGATCGTGAAGTCACGGCGCGCGGCATCTTCGTGCTGTTCGCCCCACACGTTGTCGCGCAGCACGCGGCCGCTCGCGTCCACCGCATGCGTGCGGCGGTCGAGCTCGTCGCGCTTCAGGCGCTTCGGCGGCTCGGCCGCGGCGGCTTCGGGCGGCGCGTCGACCAGCGCGCGGAACGTCGACACCTCGATCAGTTCCTGGCCGAACTGCACGTGGACGATCTGGAAGCGGCGGCCGATCAGCCGCGCGCGGCGGAACAGGCGCTGCACCTCGGTCGGCGTCGCGTCGGTCGCGACGTCGAAGTCCTTCGGCGCGATGCCGAGCAGCAGGTCGCGCACGGCGCCGCCGACGATGAACGCGCGAAAGCCCGCCTGCTGCAGCGTGTCGGTCACGCGCACGGCGTTCCGCGAGATCAGCGACGGATCGATCTGGTGCACGCTGGCCGGCACGACGGTCGGCTCGTGGTTGCTGCGCGCCTTCCTGGCGCCGCCGCCGCGGCTCCCCTTCGCGGGGCGCGGGGCAGGGGCCGTTTCGGCGGCGGGCGCCTCGACGGGCGACATGTGTTCGGCGCCGTCCTGGCCGAGCAGCTTGCGAATGAATTTTTTGATCACGACGTTCAGAAGAGATCGAGGATGCGCCAGCCGCGGTCGCTTGCATGCGCACGCAGCGTGTCGTCGGGGTTGGTCGCGATCGGGTCGGTGACTTTCTCGAGCAACGGGATGTCGTTGTGCGAGTCGCTGTAGAAGTAGCTGTGTTCGAAGTCGTCCCAGTGCTTGCCGAGCGACGCGAGCCACGCTTCGGTGCGCACGATCTTGCCTTCGCGATAGCTCGGCGTGCCGGTCGGCCGGCCCGTGTACGGCGAGTCGGGATGGCCGTCGGTCGTTTCGACCTCGCACGCGATCAGCGTGTCGACGCCGAACGCGGTCGCGATCGGACGCGTGATGAACTCGTTGGTCGCGGTCACGACGCAGCACAGGTCGCCGGCATCGAGGTGCTTGCGCACGAGTTCGAGCGCGGCGGGCGTCATCGCGGGGCGGATCACCTCGTGCATGTACTGCTCGTGCCATTCGGCCAGCTGCGCGCGCGAATACTTCGCGAGCGGCGTGAGCATCGCGCACAGGTACGCATGGATGTCGAGCTTGCCGGCCTTGTAGTCGGCGAAGAACTGATCGTTCTGACGCGAGAAGCTTTCCGCGTCGACGATGCCGAGCTTCACCATGAAGCGGCCCCATTCGTGGTCGCTATCGGTCGGGATCAGCGTGTGATCGAGGTCAAAGAGTGCCAGATTAGTCATGGAAGCGCATTTTACTCGAAGCGGTTCGGGCCTGTGCCCGGTGGTGCGATGTCGTCGCCGGGGCGGGCCAGCATCCGGCGCAGCAGCGGCAGCGTGACGGCGCGTTTCTGCTCGAGCGAGAAGCGGTCGAGCGCGTCAAGCAGCGCCATCAGGCTCGGCATGTCGCGGCGGAAATGGGTGAGCAGGTAAGCGGCGATGTCGTCGGTGAGCGCGATCCCGCGCTCCTTCGCCGCGAGCTTCAGTACGGCGATCTTGCCGGCGTCGGACGGCGGCGACAGGTGGAACACGAGCCCCCAGCCGAGGCGCGTGCGCAGATCCTCGCGCACGTCGAGCGCGAGCGGCGCCGCGGGGCCCGCCGCGACGAACGCGCTCGACGGGTGCGCGCGGACCTCGTTGAACAGGTTGAACAGCGCGACCTGCTGCGTGTCGCTCATCTTGTCGCAGTCGTCGATCGCGTAGATGCCGATGCGCGGGTCGAACGTGAACGCGCCGAGCGGGCTTTGCGGCGTCAGATAGCGCGCGTAGCCGTACGACGCGTCGCTCACGAGCGCCTGCAGCAGGTGGGTGCGGCCGCTGCCGGGCTCGCCCCAGATGTAGAACGACCGGTCCGGCACGGGCCCCGCCGCGAGCGCGAGGTCGAGCTTCTGGAGCCGCGAGATGAGCTCGTCGTTCTCCTCATTCATGATGAAGTTGTCGAACGTGGCGGGCGGCGGCGTGCCGAGATCGAGCGTCAGTTGACGGGACACAACAGTCACAATGCAGGTCGGTTGATGAAACGCGCGCCGTACGCCGGGCACGCGCGGGGGGCTGCTCCGGTGCCTGAACACGCGGCCGCACGCACGGCGGCGCGCGGTTTCCGGCGCGGCTCGCGGGGCGATGAAAACGGGGACGTGTCGACCAAGATGCAATCCCTGACGATTCGGTGCTGGGAATTCCGGCCAACGGGCCGGCTTCGGGTAAAATCGCATTTTACCGACCTTCTCGCATTCCCCCATGAATCCTCCGAAATCCGCTCCCGACGCCCAAGGTCTGTCCTACCGCGACGCAGGCGTCGACATCGACGCGGGCGACGCGCTCATCGACAAGATCAAGCCTTTTGCGAAGAAAACCCTGCGCGACGGCGTGCTCGGCGGCATCGGCGGGTTCGGCGCGCTGTTCGAAGTGCCGAAGAAGTACCAGGAGCCCGTGCTCGTGTCGGGCACCGACGGCGTCGGCACCAAGCTCAAGCTGGCGTTTCATCTGAACAAACACGACACCGTCGGCCAGGATCTGGTGGCGATGAGCGTGAACGACATCCTCGTGCAGGGCGCCGAGCCGCTGTTCTTCCTCGATTACTTCGCGTGCGGCAAGCTCGACGTCGACACGGCCGCGACCGTCGTCAAGGGCATCGCGCACGGCTGCGAACTGTCGGGCTGCGCGCTGATCGGCGGTGAAACGGCCGAAATGCCGGGCATGTACCCGGACGGCGAATACGACCTGGCCGGTTTCGCGGTCGGCGCGGTCGAGAAGAGCAAGATCATCGACGGCAGCACGATCGCCGAAGGCGACGTGGTGCTCGGCCTTGCCTCGAGCGGCATCCACTCGAACGGCTTCTCGCTCGTGCGCAAGATCATCGAGCGCGCGAACCCCGACCTGTCGGCCGATTTCCACGGCCGCTCGCTGGCCGACACGCTGATGGCGCCGACGCGCATCTACGTGAAGCCGCTGCTCGCGCTGATGCAGAAGCTGTCGGTGAAGGGCATGGCCCACATCACCGGCGGCGGCCTCGTCGAGAACATTCCGCGCGTGCTGCGCGAAGGCCTCACGGCCGAGCTCGACCAGAACGCGTGGCCGCTGCCGCCGCTGTTCAAGTGGCTGCAGGAGCACGGCGGCGTCGCCGACGCGGAAATGCACCGCGTGTTCAACTGCGGGATCGGGATGGCCGTGATCGTTTCGGCAGCCGATGCCGACGCGGCGATCGCCGACCTGACGGCCGCCGGCGAACAGGTGTGGAAGATCGGCACCGTGCGTGCGAGCCGCGAAGGCGAAGCGCAGACGGTCGTGGTCTGACGCAGCGCGCCAAGTAGGATGCAGTAACGAAAGCCGCCCGGAGTCGATCCGGGCGGCTTTTTTTCTGGCATGGCGCTTGGCGTATCGGCGGGCGGCCGAAGGAGGAACGACGATGACCGAAGACGAGGGTATCGCGCGCAAGCAGGATCGATGCGCGGTGATCCTGCCCCGTTATTGATCGTCGATGCGGCCGTCGAGCACGCGTTCGAGCGTGTCGAGCGCCTGTGCCGTCGAATCCGGCGCGACGCAGTCGACGACGATCCGCTCCGGCATCGCGCGCAGCCATGTGATCTGCCGTTTGCACAGCTGGCGCGTCGCGAAGATGCCCTTGTCGCGCATGGTTCGGTAGTCGGTGTCGCCGTCGAGGAATTCCCACGCCTGCCGGTAGCCGACGCAGCGCATCGACGGCAGGCCGAGATGCAGATCCTTGCGGCGGCGCAGCCGTTCGACTTCGTCGATGAAGCCCGCGTCGAGCATCGCGTCGAAGCGTTGCGCAATGCGCGCGTGCAGCACCGCGCGGTCCGACGGTTCGAGCGCGACCGGCACGAAGCGATAGGCCGCGGCCGCGTCGTCCGCGCGCCGCGGCGCGGCGAGCAGCGCCGACATCGGCTGCCCGCTCAGCAGGAACACTTCGAGCGCGCGCTGGATCCGCTGCGAATCGTTCGGTGCGAGCCGCGCGGCCGTTGCGGGGTCGACCTGCGCGAGCCGCGCGTGGAGTGCCGGCCAGCCGTCGCGCGCGGCCTCGGCGTCGAGCTCCGCGCGCACAGCGGGATCGGCGGTCGGCAGGTCGTTGAGGCCCTGCGTGAGCGCCTTGTAGTACAGCATCGTGCCGCCCGCGAGCAGCGGCGTGCGGCCGCGCGCGACGATCTCGCCGATCAGGCGCAGCGCGTCCGCGCGGAATTCGGCCGCCGAATACGCATCGGCCGGGTCGATGATGTCGATCAGGTGATGCGGCACGCTCGCGCGCTCGTCGCGCGTCGGTTTCGCGGTGCCGATGTCCATGTCGCGGTAGACGAGCGCCGAATCGACGCTGACGATCTCGATCGGACGGCGCGCGGCGAGCGCCAGCGCCGCGGCCGTCTTGCCGGAGGCGGTGGGGCCGAGCAGGCAGGCGATCGTCGTCGGGGCGGACTGCGGTGAAGCGTTCATTGCCCGCGCATGAAGAGACGGTCGAGATCGTTCAGCGTGAGCTGATACCACGTCGGCCGGCCGTGATTGCACTGGTCCGCACGTTCGGTCGCTTCCATCTGGCGCAGCAGCGCGTTCATCTCGTCGAGCGTCAGGCGCCGGTTCGCGCGCACCGCGTGGTGACACGCAAGCGTGCCGAGCAACTCGTGCTGGCGTTCGGTGAGCACGCGCGAACCGCCGAACGCGTGCAGGTCGGCGAGCACCGCGCGCGCGAGCGACTGCAGGTCCGCGTCCTTCAGCAGCGCGGGCACCGCGCGGATCGCGAGCGACGTCGGCGACAGCACCGCGAGGTCGAAGCCGAGCGATTCGAGCGTGTCGCGTTCTTCCTCGACCGTGCCGATCTCGACCGGCGTCGCCGTCATCGAGATCGGCAGCAGCAGCGACTGCACGGCGACCGTGCGGTCGGCGAGGGCGTTCTTGAACTGTTCGTACAGGATCCGTTCGTGCGCCGCGTGCATGTCGACGATCACGAGGCCGTGCGCGTTCTGCGCGAGCACGTAGATCCCGTGGATCTGGCCGAGCGCGAAGCCGAGCGGCTGCTCGTCGTGCGCGGTGGCGGCGAGCGGCGACGCGACCAAGCCCGACAGCGGCGCGGCCGGCGCAGCCGCTGCATCCGCCGCGTCGCGCGCGACGATCGGCGTGCCGTCCGGCGTGCCCGCGCCGGTGTCCTTGCGGCCGAACAGCGCGTCGTAGAGCGCGAGCGGCTGCGCGACCGGCAGCGTGCCCTGTGTCATGCGCGCCTGGCGCATCCACGTGTTGCCCGACGACGAGGAGGACGACGGCGACGAGAAGCCGCTGCCGCCCGTGCCGGCGGCCGCGCCCTGGCCGAGCGGCGTATTCAGGAATGACGCCGGGCCGCTCGGCGCCGGTGAGAGTTGTGCGGCATGGCCGCCCGCGGTGGTTTCCGGCGACGCGCCTGCATGGCGCGCGAGCGCGCGCTGCACCGCGTGGAAGACGTACTGGTGGATCGAGCGCGAATCGCGGAACCGCACCTCGATCTTCGACGGGTGCACGTTCACGTCGACGGCTTCGGGCGGCAGATCGAGGAACAGCACGTACGACGGGTAACGATCGCCGTGGAGGACATCCTCGTACGCCGCGCGCACCGCGTGCGTGAGCAGCTTGTCGCGCACGAAGCGGCCGTTGACGAAGAAGTATTGCTGGTCGGCGCGGCCGCGGCTCGCGGTCGGCAGGCCCGCGCAGCCGTAGACGGCGAGCGGCCCGGCCTGCTCGTCGAGCGGCAGGTGTGCGGTCGCGAAGCCGTCGCCGAGGATCTTCGCGACGCGCTGTGCGGGTTCGGTCGCGTTCCAGTGCTCGACGGCCTTGCCGTTGTGCAGCACCGAGATCGCGACGTCCGGCCGCGCGAGCGCCGCGCGGCGGATCATTTCGAGGCAGTGGCCGAACTCGGTCTGCTCGCTTTTCAGGAATTTGCGGCGCGCGGGCGTGTTGAAGTACAGCTCGCGCACCTCGATCGTCGTGCCGACCGCGCCGGCGGCCGGCGACAGCGCGCCCGTGGTCGCGTCGATCTTCGTCGCATGCGCGACCTCGGCCGTGCGGCTCGTGATCGACATCTCGGCGACCGAAGCGATCGACGCGAGCGCTTCGCCGCGGAAACCCAGCGTCGCGACCGCCTCGAGCTCCTCGAGCGAGCGGATCTTGCTCGTCGCGTGGCGCATCAGCGCGAGCGGCAGTTCGTCGGGCGGAATCCCGCAGCCGTCGTCGGTGATCGAGATGCGCTTGACCCCGCCTTCCTCGAGCACGATGCGCAGCGTCGTCGCGCCGGCGTCCATCGCGTTCTCGAGCAACTCCTTGACGACCGACGCCGGGCGTTCGACCACCTCGCCGGCGGCGATCTGGCTGATCAGCTGGTCGGGCAGGGGCTGGATCGCGCGCAGCGGGCGCGCGGCGGGCGTGGGCACGGCGCCTGCGGCCGTTTCGGTGATTTCGGACATGGCCGAATTATAGCGAGGCGGCGGCGGATGCCGTGGCCGGGGCCGCTTACGTTTTTTTCACGGAGCCTTAAGGTAGTTTCGGTATGATGACTGCGTTCCGCGCACCGCCTTGTGCGGCGGGCACTTCCGCTTTTCGGCCGCTCCGGCCCTTTCGCCTTCGAGGAATCGCATTTGGATACGCTGCTTCATTTCGTCAACCTGGTCCTGCATATCGACGCGTTCCTCGGCGACTTCATCCGGCAGTACGGTGCGTGGGTGTATCTGGTGCTGTTCCTGATCGTGTTCTGCGAGACGGGGCTCGTCGTGTTGCCGTTCCTGCCGGGCGATTCGCTGCTGTTCATCGGCGGCGCGTTCGCGGCGACGGGCGACATGAACGTCGGCGGGCTGATCGTGCTGCTGCTGGTCGCGGCGATTGCCGGCAATACCGTGAACTACCTGATCGGCCGCTGGGTCGGGCCGAAGGTGTTCAATACGCATATCCCGGTGCTCGAGCGCTTCCTCGATCGTGCGGCGCTGCAGAAGACCCATTCGTTCTACGACAAGCACGGCGGCAAGACGATCGTGCTCGCGCGCTTCATCCCGGTCGTGCGCACGTTCGCACCGTTCGTCGCCGGCGCGTCGTCGATGAGCGTCGCGCGCTTCCAGCTGTTCAACGTGGTCGGCGCGTTGCTCTGGGTGCTGCTGCTGGTGCTGCTCGGCTACTTCTTCGGCAATATTCCGTTCATCCGCCAGTATCTGAACGTGATCGTGCTGGCGGGGATCGGCGCGGCGATCGTGCCGGTCGCGCTCGGCGCGCTCTGGAAGCTGGTGCGCGGGCGGCATTCGGGCGGTACGCAGAACACGCGCGGCCGCTGAGCCTGCGCGTTTTCCGCTTCGGCGCAGTGAAAAGCGTGGCAGTTGCCACGCTTTTTTTTGGTTCATCGAGGATTACCGGGGAACGCGGCGCGGATCTTGAGGAAGAAGTATTCGTCGTCGCGGTACCCGTAAGCCC
>NZ_QTPV01000032.1:0-87516 GCF_003857985.1 Burkholderia sp. Bp9090 | reverse complement strand
ATGCCGGTCCTGCGGAACACGCCTTCCGCGTCGTGGGCTTTCTGGGCGAGGCTTGCAGGGTTCTGCGTGTCGAGCCACTGCTTGAGGCGCGCGTAGGGCGCCCTCACCATATCGCCGGATTGCAGCATTTCATCGAATGGCTTCATCGATCTTTTTCTCCATCGATCGTTTTCCCCGGCATTGCGCATGCCGGACCGGCGTACTAACTGCCTTGCAAGGAACGTGCCTTGCGATAACCCCTCAGGTCCCCCTTTTTGTCGCGCGGCCGGCACGCCCCCGCAGCATGCCGCACCATGATGGTGCGACGCACGGAGCGGGACGCGCCAGCGGCGTGCCGTGCCCGTGCACGGCCGCTGCTGCGCCGCGTCTGTGAAACATAGTTCCCCTGCGTGTCACGACTGTGCAAGCTGCACTGCACCAATACCTCCCCCTGCCCGCACGCCTGCCCGTTGCCGCGCTGCCCGCCGGCAGCAGCTCCGAGCCCGTACCGGCACGGCTTCCCGCCGCCGTGCACTCGACCGCGTCCCGCCACCTCCTCGGCCGGTCTTGCCGCATCGCAGCGAACCGCGCCGCGGCGGCGGCGGCCCGTCGCGGCGGCCCGTCCTGCACCGCGGACGGGAATGGCGCCGCATCCTTCGGTTACCGGGCGGAATGGCGGAAAGGCGGGCCGGCACGAGGCCGGCCCTGGGGGAAGTACCGTCTGCGGCAGGTCGGGCAGTTCGACGCGGTGAACTAACCGGTTAGCCGGGTCCGGCACCTCGAACTTATGCAGCCGTAATCCCGCCGACAACGCCCATGCATATTTCGACTGACACCGATCGAAAAAAAACATCGGCCCCCATGCGCGAGGCGCGGTACGCTACCAAACCGGTTCAGTGAAATGGTGCCGCTCCTCCCGGCGCCGACTATAAACAGCGAAGATCAACATGGAAGCAAAGTGGCTGGAAGATTTCCTGAGCCTTGCGGATACCAAGAGCTTTTCCCGGGCCGCGCGTCATCGGCACCTCACGCAGTCGGCGTTCAGCCGGCGCATCGCCGCGCTCGAAACGTGGATGGACGCGAAGCTGGTCGACCGCAGCATCAACCCGATCGCGCTGACGCCGGCCGGGCAGATGTTCCGCGGGCTGGCCGCGGACATCCTGCGCAGCATGTATGCGGCACGCAACCTCGTGAACGGCTATGACCAGTTCGCGGCAAGCGACCAGGTGGTGCGCTTCGCGGTCGCGCATACGCTCGTGTTCACGCTGTTCCCCGAATGGCTCAAGCAGCTGAACGGCGAAGTCGGCCACGTGACCGCGCGCGTCAACGCGGTGAACGTGCCCGAAGGCGTGCAGCAGCTCGTCGAAGGTGAATGCGACCTGCTGCTCGGCTATCACCATCCGCAACTGCCGATCGTGCTCGATCCGAACCACTTCCCGTTCGTCACGCTCGGCGTCGAACGGATCCTGCCGGTATCGACGCCCGACGCGCGCGGCAAACCGGTATTCGAACTGCCCGGCACGCCGGACGCGCCGCTGCCGCTGCTCGCGTATTCGTCGGGCGCGTTCCTCGGGAACGTGGTCGAGATGCTGCTGCTGAACGCGGCCGAACCGTACGCGCTGCACCGGTGCTTCGAGACGCACATGTCCGAGGCGCTGAAGGGGATGGTCGTGGCCGGGCACGGGATCGGCTGGCTGCCCGAAAGCTGCGTGGCGAAGGAGCTCGCGGAGGGCTCGCTCGTCCGCGCGGGCTCGGCGGACTGGATCACCGAACTCGAGATCCGCCTGTACCGGTCCGCGCGCAAGCGCGGGCTCGCGGCAGAGCAGCTGTGGACCTACATCATGAACCGGCCGCGCACCGCGGCCGACGGCGCGCGCGCGGCCGAGGAGTCGATCGCGCCGGCCATGCGCATCGCGCGCCGCAGCGCCGGCGGCAGCCGGTAGCGCCCTCACCGTCCCTCGTCACCCGACTCGCCAGCGCGCCGCGCGGATGCAATCCGCCCGGCGCGCGGTTATTCGACGTGCGCAATCGCGGAGCATTTTCCGCTCCTGCTCCGTCTTCGATATGCGTTCCGTACCTCGATTAAACCCGCAAAAACAGGCAAACGTTTGCGAGCCGAATCGCATTTAATTTACATCGAAAACATCAACCCCGAATAAATTTCCGATTCATACGACAGAAATAACCTGTTACAGAACAAATTAAAAGTTTCTCTTTTCATGCAATGGCATTTTTCATCGATAAGGCCATATCCCCTCTTTCGATTTCCTGACCTGCACTCCGAAATTCACCGTAATGCTTCGATGAAAGAGGAAAGTCTTCCTTTTATCAGTCGTTACTTTTCGGTACAAACGTCGGTACCACTTACGTCGGAAATTTGCAAAATGGTCATCGCTACCGATGAGCAAATTTCATATTCGGCAATATCGCCTTTGTTCAGAGCTGATCCATTTCGTCGAATTATTGCCAATCCTATTTAAATAAGACATTTAAAACTTGTCCCATTCGGGCCACACATGATTGTTTGTTCGAAACCCATCGTGTATCAATAGCGTTGTCGCAAAACGAAATAGCGTCGCTAATTTTCAAATCGGAATAAGTGCATTGCCAGCGATTCCGGATGGAGGTTGCAATGTCTTCCTCGTTTGAACAGCATGGTCGCCGGCTCCTCGGCATTGTCGTATCCGCGCTCTGCATTCATGCCGCGGCCCAAACTCCGAACCAGGCCCCGACACCCTCGTCCGATACCGGCTCCGGGCGATACGTGATTTCGTACGTCTGCGGCGACGCGCGAATCGACGGTACGGCGCCGCTTCCCCCCGATGGCCGGCCGTACAACCTCGGTGTGTCGTTCGTATCGGGCGCCACCGGGCAACCGCTGTCGAACGTGCAGGTTCGGCTGCGACGGCATGGACGCGTCCTCGTCGAATTCAACGCGACGGGTTCGCGCTGTCTGTTCAGCGTGCCCGATGCAAGTTACCGGGTCGAAGGGACCTATCAGGGAGCGACCCAGTTCGCGGTGGTCGAAACCGGCGCACTCACCACGCAGTTGCGGTGGTGAACGTCAGTCGAATCCGCGCGCCGAGGGCGCGCACCCGCGTCATGCACTGCAATCCATCGACAGGAGAATCGAATGACTCGTGCAGAGCGACCGGACGGCGCGCCCGTCCGTCAGCCGAAGCCCTCCTGGGGACCGGGAAAGAATGCGGCGCTCAGCATCGTTGCATTTGCCGCGATCTTCGGCGCCTTCGCCTACGTCGAGCGAGACGTGGGGGGCAGCCATGCAACCGTGACGCACGACATCGCCGGCTTGATCGGCACCACCGTCGGGAAGTATCGCCGGGCCATCGTGGCCGCGACGGCCGACGCCCCCCGCGCGGCGTCGACGGCCGGGCAGGCCGAGCCGGTGACGCCTTCCGCACCGGGTACGCCGTTTGCGTCGGCAATGCCTGCCGGATCGGCCGCGACCGCCCCGGCCGTGCCGCCACCACCGACCGCCCGCCCCGCCGCGAAACACCCGCGCCCCGCGCATGTGCCGACCACGACGCTCGCGGCCGGCGCACACGCCGCATCGGCGAGCGCTCGCGCGGCACGCCCCGCTGACACGCACCGGACGTCGCGTTCGCAGGCGCTGGCACGCACGAGACAACACCCCGAGCCCACGCCGACACGGCAACCGCAATCGGATATCGCCGACACGACGCACATGCAGACCACCAGCGTCACGCGCGACGAGATGGAAGGCGCCCGCGCCCTCGCCAGGGCGCGCTGGTGCGCACGGATCGACGAATGGACCTGCGTCGAGCACAACGCGAGCCGGGCCCTCGCCATCGACCCGAAGAACAGCGAATCGCGCGCGCTGCTTGGACAAGCGATCCGCAACCGCCTGTGAAGCGGCCGGACGCTGCCGGGCCTCACTGCCCGGCAGCACGACGACCGGCGACGCGCGTCGTCGGGCGTGCAACCGATGTGATCGTTTCAGAGTGAGGAGACATCGTGGCTAACAATCGTCAACAACAATGCACCACCGTCGCTCCGCCCAACCGGCGGATCCTCCTGCACGCGCCCTTGCTGTTGCTGCTCATCGCGTCCGGCTCCTGTCTTGCCGCCGAAGGCGACGCGGAACCGGGCAGCGCGAGGGAAGTCGCAGGCACCCACGGCGCGCCGGATGCGCTGCCGCCCGGCATGCAGCCGACGGAGGCGTCGATGCGGCTCGCCCAGGGCCCGGACGCCCTGCCCCCGCATGCGCCGACGCCGATCGCGCAGGCATCGGACGCATCGATGCAGATCGCGCAGGCGTCGAACCCGCAGCCGCAGGCGATGCCGACCACGGTCGTGGTGGAGCCGGACGCGGCGCAGCCGAGTGAACCGGCGCCGGACGCGCGATCATCGGATGCGCAGACGCAGCAGCTTGCCCAGGCGCCCGACATCGCGTCGCCGAATATGTCAGCGCCAGCCGCGCAATCGTCGGACGCTTCAATCCAGCTTGCCCAGGCACCCGACACCGTGCCGCCGAACACATCGGCTCCGGCCGCGCAATCGTCGGATACTTCAATCCCGCTTGCCCAGGCACCCGACACCGCGCCGCCGAACACATCGGCTCCAGCCGCGCAATCGTCGGATGCTTCAATCCCGCTTGCCCAGGCACCCGACACCGCGCCGCCGAATACATCGGCTCCAGCCGCGCAATCGTCGGATGCTCCAATGCCGCTTACCCAGGCGCCGGACACCGCGCCACCGAATACATCGGCTCCGGTCGCGCATGCATCGGACGCGCCGACCCAGCCCGCACCGGCCGCTGCCGCCGCATCGCCGAATGCTGCGACGACAGCGACGACACCGACGCAAACCGCGCAGGCATCCGGCACCCCCATGCCGACCTCGCCTGCGCCGGTGACCCAGACGCCCGGCGCTCAGCCGCCGTCCTCGCAGGCACCGAATTCGCAGACGCCCGGCGCCCAGCTACCCGGCGAGTCGATCCAGCGATCGCAAGGCCCCGACGTCCAGACACCGAATGCCCAGATACCGAATCTCCGTACCGCCGATGTCGCGACCGTGCGCAACGACGTGTTCGGCCTCGCGGCGAGCGGCGGCGCGATCCAGGCGCTCGAGGAAGCGAAGGCACGGCCCGATGCGTTCTCGGCCGTCGACGTCGCGCAGCTGGAAGAGCTGTCGATACGCCAGCAGGTGCGCGGCGGACGCGACAAGTCGCGCTCGATGACGAGTCCGGACCGCTTCGACGGGATCGACAACGCGCTGCGCGCGGCCGACGACCTCGACAAGCGGATGCCGGCCACGCCCGACTATGCGCCGGTCAGGACGGCGCTCGCGGGCGACCGCACGGTCGCCCTCGCGGCACGCGGCGACATGAAGCCGGCCGTCGCGACGTTCGAGACGATCCCGTCCAATGCGGAGATCTCGATCGACGCGCTGGCGGCGGTTGGCGACGCCTACCTGTACCTGAGCGAACCGGCCAAGGCGAACGGCGTGTACCAGCGTGCGCTGAACCAGGCGACCGCGTCGCCTACGGACCGTGCGACCCGCGGCTTCCAGTACGGCGCACGCACGCGTCCGATCGAACTTCGCGAAGGGCTGTTCTGGTCGTATGTCGACCAGGCACGCGCGGCGGACGCGAAGCAGGTGCTCGACGACATGGGCAAGTCCCTGCCGCCGGTCAACGAAGTGCGCAACGTCGGTCCGGAAGAAAGCGACTATCTGCGCTACTACCGGCTGCGCGCGCAATACCTGATCTTCACGGGTCACACCGACGAGGGGATCGCCGCGCTGGAACAGCTCGAAAAGGAGGTGCCGTTCAACGCGGAGGTCCGTGCCGCGCACGCCGACGCGGTATCCGGCCAGTCGCATCCCCGGCAGGCGATCGCGATGTATCGCGCCTCGCTGACCGACCACCCGGACAGCGTCGAGATGCTCGCCGGCCTCGGCCGCGCGGCGCTGACGGCAGACGACTACGCAACCGCGAAGAACGTCGAGCAGACCCTCGACAACACGTTCCCGGACAGCGGCGCCGTGCGCATCTTCAAGCGCGACTACAAGGCATACCGCAGCCCCGTGTTCACGACCGACCTGAGCTTCGAGCACGGCAACAGCGCGCTGGCCGACAACAGCTTCACGTCGGACAGCTATGTGTATTCGCAACCGTTCGGCGACAACTGGCGCGTCTTCTCGCATACGTTCTTCGGCCATGCGCAAACCGATTCCGGCAGCGTCAGCCGCACGCGCACAGGCGTCGGCGGCGACTACCGGCACGGGCCGCTCACCGTGCAGGGCGAAGTCACGCGCTCGTTCGGCTCGGACGGCCGAACCGGCGGCCGCGGATCGATCGCGTACGCGCTGAACGACTACTGGACGGTCAGCGCCGGCCTCGACAGCAACGACAACTCGCTGCCGTGGAAGGCGTATGCCGCGCATATCTGGGGCCGCTCCGCGAACGCGTCGGTCGTGTATCGCCAGAACGACCGCCGCGAGGTGAAGCTGAGCTACGGCGTGAGCCGCTACAGCGATTCGAACCTGCACCAGGAAATCACGGCAACCGCCACGCAGCGTGTGTACACGTCCGCCAGGCAGCTCGTCAACGTCTCGCTGGATCTCGGCACCGACAGCAACACGCGCAACGACGCGCCCTACTTCAGTCCGCGCCGCGACTATGCGGCCGCGGCGACCGTCATGCACCAGCTGACGCTGTGGAAGAAGGGCGACATGTCGCTGCAGCAGCGCGTCTCGGCGTCGGGCGGCGTGTACAACGAGCGCGGCTTCGGCAGCAGCCCGCTGTGGAGCGCGCGTCTCGAGCACGCGTGGACGTTCAAGCACGACATCACGCTGAGCTATGGCGTCGAGGTCAGCAGCCACGCGTACGACGGCCAGCGCGAGCGCTCCGAAACCGGCTTCCTGTCGCTCAATCTGCCGTTCTAGCAAGGAGATCGCGCAATGCAAACCAGACGGACCTTCATGTGCGGATGCCTCGGCACGTTCACCGCCTGTTCGCTGTTCCCGGGCGTGACGAACGCCAAGATGATCGACCTGCTGCCGCCATCCGATCCGGCCGACGGCAAGACGTTTCGCGTCATCTGCCTGCATGACGTGCGCGACAACCTGATGGAGTCGTTCAAGCCCCCGTCGGCGCTGGTCGATCCGTTCGCGGTCGATACCGGCACGCTGACCGCGATCTTCTCGTGGCTGCAGACCAACAACTACCACACCATCACGGTCAAGCAGATCGAGGCGTCCCGGCACGGCGGCAAGCCGCTGCCGCCGCGTTCCGTGCTGCTCACGTTCGACGACGGCTTTCGCAGCCACTACACGAAAGTGCTGCCGCTGCTCGAGCGCTTCAAGTATCCGGCCGTGATGGGCATCGTCACCGCGTGGATCGATGCACCGCCGAATGTGCCGATCCGCATCAGCGACAAGGTCCAGGTGCCGCGCGACTACTTCCTGTCGTGGGACGAGGTGAAGAAGCTCGGCCAGTCGGACCTCGTCGAGCTCGGCTGCCATACCCACAACCTCCATCACGGCGCGATCGCGAATCCGCAAGGCAACGAGCTGCCGGCGACCACGTCGCACCTCTACCTGCAAGACCAGAAACGCTATGAAACCGACGCCGAATTCCACGCACGCGTGCACGACGACCTGCAGACGTGCGTGCGCCAGATCCGCGAACACACGGGCATCGTTGCTCGCTCGATGGTGTGGCCATACGGCGCGGAAAACCAGCCCGTGCGCCAGATATCGACGTCGCTCGGCATGGACATCCAGTTCAGCCTCGATGCCGGCCCGAATACGCCGGACGTGCCGCTGGACCGGCTGAGACGGATCCTGATGATGTACGACGTCGACATCGGCGGGTTCGAACGCTCGATGCGCGAGCCGGCCTCCAACCGCGGCGACGTCGACGTGCCCGAGCGCACCGTGCAGGTCGATCTCGACCAGGTCTACGATCCGGATCCCGCGCGGCAGGAAGCGAATCTCGGCAAGCTGATCGAACGCATCTACCGGATGCAGCCGAAATCGGTGTACCTGCAGGCGTATGCCGACCCGAAAGGCACGGGCGTGGCCGAAGCGGTGTATTTCCCGAACCGGCACCTGCCGATGCGCGCCGACCTGTTCTCGCGCGCCGCGTGGCAGCTCAACACGCGCTCCAACGTGCAGGTGTACGCGTGGATGCCGGTGCTCGCGTTCCGGCCGCCGCCGGACAAGCAGCGCGGGCTCGAGGCCGTCAGCGCATTCGGCGGCGCGCCGGCCCGCGAAAACGGCACGCGCGTGTTCCGGCTGAGCCCGTTCGATCCGGAGGCGCGGCTGATGATCCAGCAGATCTACGAGGATCTCAGCAAGCACGCGTCGTTCAGCGGCATCCTGTTCAGCGACGACGCCGTGCTCGACGACTACGAGGATGCCGGCCGGCATGCGCTGCGCACCTATTCGCAGTGGGGGCTGCCGGCCGACGTCGGCAAGATCCGCGAAAATCCCGACCTGTTGAAACGCTGGACGCGCCAGAAGTCGCGCTACCTGATCGACCTGACCCGCCAGCTCGAACAGATCGTGCTGGCCCACCAGAACGTGGGCGACGTGCTGACCGCGCGCAACATCTACGCGCTGCCGGTGCTCAAGCCCGAATCGGAAGCGTGGTACGCGCAGAACTACGACGATTTCCTCGCCACCTACGACTACGTCGCGCTGATGGCGATGCCGTACATGGAGCAGGCGAAGGATCCCGAGGGCTGGCTGGACCAGCTCGTGCGGGCCGTCCGCGCCAAGCAGCGCGGGCTGCAGCGCACCGTGTTCGAACTGCAGTCGTACGACTGGCGCGCGCAGAAGCAGGTGCCGGCCGGCACGCTGCTTGCGCAGATGCGACGACTGCGCAGCGAGGGCGCCGTGAATTTCGGCTACTACCCGGACAACTTCCTGAACGGCCAGCCGGAACTCGACGCGATGCGCGACGTGATGTCGCTGAAGTCGCGCCTCGATCCGACCTCCATCAACGCGCTGATGCAGATGCAGCATGCACAGGGGACCAAGACGCCATGACCACCCACGGCATCATCCAGCGCCTGCAGGACTTCGTCTTCTACTATCCGTTCTTCATGTCGTATCTGTGGATGATCGGCGGCGTCGTCCATTATTTCCTGCTCGAGGAAGGCCGCGAGCTGTCGACGCGCACGATCGCGGCGAGCGGCATCCCGAAGATCTCGATCGTCGTGCCGTGCTTCAACGAGGCCGCCAACGCACGCAGCGTGATCCGCCACCTCAACGCGATGGACTACCCGAACTACGACATCATCGCGGTCAACGACGGCAGCCGGGACCGCACGGGCGACATCCTCAACGAGCTGGCCGTCGAGATCCCGCGGCTGCTCGTCATCCATCACGCGCGCAACGAAGGCAAGGCGGTCGGGCTCACCACCGCGGCGGCGGTATCGAACGCGGAATACCTGCTCTGCATCGACGGCGATGCGCTGCTCGCGCATGACGCGATCGGCTGGATGCTCGAGCACTTCCTGACCGACCCGGGCGTCGGCGCGGTCACCGGCAACCCGCGCATCCGCACGCGCACGTCGCTGCTGGGACGCATGCAGGTCGGCGAATTCTCGTCGATCGTCGGCCTGATCAAGCGCACGCAGCAAGTGTACGGCCGCATCTTCACGGTGTCGGGCGTGATCACGATGTTCCGCAAGACCGCGCTCGCCGACGTCGGCTACTGGAGCTCGGACATGCTGACCGAGGACATCGACATCAGCTGGAAGCTGCAGTGCCGCGACTGGCGCGTCGTGTACGAGCCGCACGCGCTCAGCTGGATCCTGATGCCCGAGACGCTGAAGGGTCTCTACCGGCAGCGATTGCGCTGGGCGAAAGGCGGCATCCAGGTGCTGATCAAGTACGCGGGCACGCTCGCGCGGCCGACCCAGATGATGATGTGGCCGCTGTTCGTCGAGTACCTGATCGGCATCACGTGGGCCTACTCGATGTCGTTCATCCTGCTGCTCGCGCTCGTCGACGTCGTCTACCCGCTTCCGCCCGACTGGCATGTGTCCGTGGTGCCGCACTGGCACGGGATGCTGCTGGTCGCGACCTGCATCCTGCAGCTGATCATCGGCAGCATGATCGATCGTCGTTACGACGAAAAACTCCTGATGTATTTCCTTGACACCGTCTGGTACCCCGTCGCGTTCTGGCTGATCAGCATGATCACCACCGTCGTCGCCCTGCCCGCCGTCGTATTGCGGGGCCGCGGCAAGCGCGCCGTCTGGGTCAGTCCCGACCGAGGCATTCAACATGAAGAACGCGCCGATTATTGACCTTTCCCTGCGCGCGCCGCGCGAAATGATCGCCGAGCGCGGCGTCGTCGTCGGGCCCGTGCTCGTCGCATGGTTCCGCCTCGTGCGGCCCGCGCTGGTCGGAGGAGTATGGGCATCGATCTGCATCTACACGTACCGCTACCTGCTGCCGTTCAACGAGGCCGAGATGCCGATCGAGCAGATCGTGTTCTACGTGACGAGCATCGCGCTGATTGCCGGCACGATCGTCACGTGGCTGATCGCGGGACGCGTCGTGCATCCGCTCGCGTACCGGTTGCGCGTGTCGAAGATGCTGCGGCGCTCGGCCAGCGTGAAGATGCGCTCGATGCCGCCGACCGCGCTCGCGGGCGCCCGCCGGCGCGGCGCACGGCGCACGACGCGCATTCTCGTCGCGTCGCACGACGCGAACGGCTCGATCTCGGGCATCGAATGGATCGCGCATGCGGGACCGCAGCCCCGCGAGTAGGTCACCCGCGCCGTGCCGCAACGCACTGCGCACTGCGCACCACACACGCCGCATGACGCGACGGCGCTCCTGAAATCGTCCTGGCGCGCGTCGCGCGCCGGCCGGAAAACTTCCTGTAGACGAGGTGAATCATGTGCGGAATCGTCGGAGCAAGCGGCCTGAAAAATCAGGTCCCGCAACTGGTCAATGCACTGAGCCGGCTCGAATATCGCGGCTACGATTCGTGCGGCATCGCCGTGCTGCGTGACGGCTGCCTGCGCAGCGAACGCACGTTGCGGCGCGTGGCAGACTTGCAGGACCGCGTGCTGACGCTCGGTCTCGAAGCGCAGACGTGCATCGCGCACACGCGCTGGGCGACGCACGGCGCACCGTCGGAAATGAACGCGCACCCGATCATGTCGGGCGACACGATCGCGGTCGTGCACAACGGCATCATCGAAAACCACGATGCGCTGCGCGCCGAACTGCGGGAGCGCGGCTATACGTTTCGCGGCGAGACCGACACCGAGGTGATCGCACACCTGATCCACAGCATGTATCGCGACGACCTGTTCGACGCGGTGATTCGCGCGGTCAAGCGGCTGCACGGCGCGTACGCGATCGCCGTGCTGAGCGCGCGCGAGCCGCAGCGGCTCGTCGCCGCGCGCGCGGGCTCGCCGCTCGTGATCGGCATCGGCGCGGACCAGAACTATCTCGCGTCCGATTGCGCGGCACTCGGCGACCTGACCGACCGTTTCGTCTATCTGGAAGACGGTGACGTCGCGCTGATCACGCCGGAGCGGATCGCCGTGGTCGACTCGGTCGGGAGCGAAGCACAGCGTCCGCTGTGCCTCGTCAAGGCGCGCGACGACGACGCCGCCCTCGGCCCGTACCAGCACTTCATGCAGAAGGAGATCTTCGAACAGCCGAAGGCGATCGCCGCCACGATCGACGGCATCGACACGGTCTCGCCCGCGCTGTTCGGCGGCAGCGACAGCACGCGTGCGCTGCTGTCGAAGACCCGAAGCGTGCTGCTGCTCGGCTGCGGCACCAGCTACTACGCGGGCCTGACCGCGAAATACTGGCTCGAGGGCATCGCGGGCATCCCGGCGCAGGTCGAGATCGCGAGCGAATACCGCTATCGCGATACCGTGCCCGATCCGCGCACGCTCGTCGTCGGCATTTCGCAGTCCGGCGAGACCGCCGACACGATCGGCGCGATCGAGCGCGCGCGCGCGATGGGCCAGGACATGTCGATGGCAATCTGCAATGTGGCGACGAGTTCGATCGCGCGCAGCGCGCCGCTCAGCTTCCTGACACGCGCCGGCATCGAGCTCGGCGTCGCGTCGACCAAGGCGTTCACGACCCAGCTCGTCGCGCTGTTCCTGCTGACGCTCGCGCTCGCGCAGCAGCGCGGCCGGCTCGACGCCGCGCAGGTCGCGACGCACCTGAAGCAGCTGCACGAACTGCCGGAGCGCATCGGTCACGCACTCGCGCTGGAAACGCAGATCATGGGCTGGGCCGCGAAGTTCGCGCGCACCGAGAACGCGCTGTTCCTCGGGCGCGGCATTCACTATCCGATCGCGCTCGAAGGCGCGCTGAAGCTCAAGGAAGTGTCGTACATCCATGCGGAAGGCTATCCGGCCGGCGAACTGAAGCATGGCCCGCTCGCGCTCGTCACGAGCGCGATGCCGGTCGTCACGATCGCGCCGGACGACCGCCTGTTCCAGAAGCTGAAGTCCAACATGGCCGAGGTGCGCGCGCGCGGCGGACGGCTGTACGTGCTCGCCGGCCATCATCTCGAGATCGACGCCGACCGCGACACGCACCTGATCCGCGTGCGCGAATCGGGCGACGCGCTGTCGCCGATCGTCAACGTGATCCCGTTGCAGCTGCTCGCGTATCACGTCGGCTGCGCGCGCGGCGCCGACGTCGACAAGCCGCGCAATCTCGCGAAATCGGTCACCGTCGAATGATGCGGCGGCCGGTCGCGGCCCAAGTCGCCACCGCGCGCCCGCATGCGTTCGGGCGCGCCGCCGCGTGGCGCGTCGCGACCGTGCTCTGCGGCGCGTGCTGCGCGTTCGCCGCGCCGTCGCACGCGTTTGCCGGCGCGCCGGTCGTGCACACCGTCACCGTGGAGGCGCCGGCGTCACCTCAGTCGCCGCAGGAGCGCGGCGACCCGCGGCGCTTCATGCACGGGATCGGCGTGGCCGACGCCGGCGACGGCCGGCGCTGGGTGTTCTTCAGCAGCTCGGGCATCGTGCCGCGCGGCGCGCTGCGCAACGGCGACTGGCCGCATGACGTGTACGTCGGCGAATGGCTGCCGGGCAAGCCGCGCCTGCTGCGCGTCCATACGTTCATCAGCCGCCCGGAAGCGCAGGAGCCCGTGTCGATCGCGCAGAACCCGCGCGGCGACATCTTCGTCACGTTCGAGGACGGCTGGAACACGCCGCAGGTGGTCAGCCAGCGATACGGCGTCTATCGGCGCGACCTGAAGCCGGTCAAGCCCTACCCGAACGACGTCGAAGCAGGCGGCCACTCGGGCCACGTCGCCGCGGTGGGCGAACGCTTCGTCGTGTTCTATTCCGCCGACTGGATCGACGGCGGCGGCGTCGACAACCTCGGCACCGGCAACGGCGTCTACGTGAAAACCTACGATGCCGAAGGACGCGTGGTGAACCATGTGCCGGTCGCGCCGCACCGCCGCGAATGGTGGCCCGTGGTCGCGGGTTCGCCGCGGCGCGCGCTGCTGGTCTGGCAAAAATACATCGAGGGCAGCACGGACGCGACGCTCGAATACGCGATGTTCGATCCGGTCACGGCGAAACTCGACATGCTCGGGCCGCTGAACGGCACGATCCAGTACTACGTCTATTCGTCCGCGTATGTGCCGGCGGTCGACCGCTTCGTCGTCGTCACGACGACGGCGGACAATCGCGGCGTCGCGATGCTGATCGACCCGGACGGCCGTCGTCTGGCCACGCTCGACTGCCTGCCGGCGTCGGTGCGCGAGGCCGGGATCGGTGTCGACGGCACGCATGCCTATGTGCCGACCCGCGACGGGCGGCTGCTGACCCTGGCGCTTTCGCCGACGGGCATGTCGGTGAGCGGCGTGCAGCGTTCGCCGATTCCGTGGGGCTCGACCGGCGTCGCCGGGTTCCAGGCACGCGGCGGGACGATGCATTTCGTGTCGCTGACGCCGTCCGGGATACGCGAGGCGGATTTCGACACGACACGGGAAACGCCGTTGCCGAAGGCCGACGCGCAGTGTTCGACGCATTGACGCCAACCCGGCACGTCGATCCGGCCCGACGCGCTCGATCCGGGCGCTCGCGCCTTTACCCGAATCGCGCAGTTCTATCCCCCCCGCGCGCATCGGCCGCGCCCGGTCGTCGCCCGGTAGTCGGACTTGCAGCGGCAGCCGGGCCCGCTTCCTCGTGCCGCCCCCGCTCCCGCGCCGAAGTCGCCAGCGCCGCCCGTACCGGATAGACTGTCGCCCGATTCCATCCCTCGGCCGCGGCGCTCGCCTTTCTGCCGCCGCCGGAACGCCCCCACGGAGAACGAATGCTGAAGCGCCGGTGGTTTTCGCTGTTGCTGGTGACGGTGTGCCTGATCGCGACGCGCGCGTCCGCCCAGGGCTCGCTCGAACTCGAAACCGACGGCACGCCGCGCGTCCTGACGCGCCAGGCGCTGCTCGCGCGCGCCGACGCGACGGACATCCACGTGCCGCGCGACATCGCGTACGGCCGGCCGATGACGTTCCGCGCGGTACCGTTCGCCGCCCTGCTCGGCGACACGCCGCTGCCGGCGGACGGCGTGCTCGAAACGCGCGCGGCCGACGGTTTCGCCGCGCAACTGCCGATGGATCTCGCGCGCCGCCGTGCGCCGGCCGGCGCCGTCGCGTGGATCGCGATCGAGGACCCCGCGCACCCGTGGCCGAAGCTGCCGGGCAAACAGGTCAGCGCGGGGCCGTTCTATCTCGTGTGGCTCGGGCCGGACGCGTCGTCGGTGCGCGGCGAGCAGTGGCCATATCAGATCGTGCGCATCACGATCCAATCGTCGCCGCTCGCGCGCTGGCCGTCGCTCGCCGTCGATCCGGCGTTGCCGGCGAACGATGCGGCCCGGGCGGGCCAGCGGCTGTTCGTCACGCAATGCCTCGCGTGCCACCGCCTCGACGGCGCGGGCAGCAGCCAGGCCGGCCCCGACCTGAACGCACCGATGAATCCGGTCGACTACTTCCAGCCGGCCGCGCTGCGCCGCTACATCCGCAACCCGGCGGCGGTGCGCGACTGGCCGGGCCGCGCGATGCCGGCGTTCCCGCCCGATCAGTTGAGCGACCGGGAACTCGACCAGATCGTCGCCTACCTCGCGTACATGGCGCGGCGCAAGGCCGGCAAGTAAGCCGCGCCCGTCAGGTGCACGTCACGCGCCCGGTTCCTGCGCGCTTTGCAGCACCGCACGCAGCAGCACGTCGGCGCCCGCCGCCGACCATTCCGGCGTGATCGCCTCGGCTTCGTTGTGGCTCAGCCCGTCGACGCACGGCACGAAGATCATGCCGGTCGGCGCGACGCGAGCGACGTAGCACGCGTCGTGGCCCGCGCCGGACACGATGTCCATGTGCGACAGCCCGAGCGCCTGCGCCGCATCGCGCACCGCGTCGATGCAGCGCGGCGCGAACGGCACCGGCGGGTACGTGAAGATCTGCTCGATCCGCGCGCCGAGCCCGGCGTCGGCCGCGACGCGCGCCAGTTCCGCACGCAGCGCCGCGTCGAGTTCGTCGAGCACCGCATCGTCCGGATGGCGAAACTCGACCGTGAAGAAACAGCCGCCCGGCACCGTGTTGCGCGAATTCGGCCGCGCCTCGATCATCCCGACCGTCGCGCGCGCGTGCGGCGCATGGCGGCGGCCGAGCGCATCGACGAATTCGATCATTCGCGCGGCACCCACCAGCGTGTCGCGCCGGAATTCCATCGGCGTCGTGCCCGCGTGCGCGTCGACGCCCGTGAGCGTCACCTCGTACCAGCGCTGCCCCTGCCCGGCCGTCACGACGCCGATCGTCCTGCCCGCGCGTTCGAGAATCGCACCCTGCTCGATATGCAGTTCGTACGCGGCATGCACCGGATAGCCGCCGACGGGTTCGGCGCCCGCGTAGCCGATCCGCGCGAGTTCCTCGCCGATCGTCCTGCCCGCGCCGTCGGTGCGCGACAGCCCGTATTCGAGCGAATAGACGCCCGAGAACACGCCGGCCGAGATCATCGCCGGCGCGAAGCGCGAACCTTCCTCGTTGGTCCAGATCACGACGTCGATCGGGCGCTCGGTCTCGATGCCCGCGTCGTTCAGCGCGCGCACGACCTCGAGGCCGCCGAGCACGCCGTAGATGCCGTCGTAACGGCCGCCCGTCGGCTGCGAATCGGCGTGCGAGCCGGTCATCACCGGCGCGGCGTCGGGATTGCGGCCCGCTCGGCGCGCGAACACGTTGCCCATCCGGTCCACCCGCACCGTGCAGCCGGCATCGCACGCCCACTGCACGAACAGGTCGCGCGACTCGCGGTCGAGGTCGGTCAGCGCGAGACGGCAGACGCCGCCCTTCGGCGTCGCGCCGATCTGCGCCATGCGTTCGAGCGATGCCCACAGGCGCGCGCCGTCGACGCGCGGCGCGGTCGCGAGGTCGTCACGCATTGCCGGCCTCCGGGGTGTCGTCGCGCGGCGCCGCCTGCAGCGCATAGCGGAAATCGCAGCGCTTGCCGCCCTGCATGATCGTGCTCGTGCGCGTCAGCGCGATGCGCGGGTCGTAACCCTCGATGAAGTAGCTGTCGCGCGCGCAGCTCAGCAGGTGGCCGATCTCGCCGAGCCCCATCGCGTGATACATCTCCGCGTAGCTGCAGCGATGCACGTCGTAGTCGTAGTGCGTGTCGTCCGCGCGGCGCACCTCGACGTCGAGCGCATCGTCCTTCTCCCACAGCACCTGCAGCGCGATGAACGACTGCACGCTCGTGCCGTCGGGCTCCTGCGCGGCGAACGTGCGACCCGCGTCGACGGCCGCGCCGCGCACGGCCTCCGCGATCACGGCCTGCGCGCGCTCGGTGCCGAATTCGCGCTTCATGATCTCGTAGATCGGCTTGATGATTTCCGCTTCGATGCGGCGCCGCGCGAGGATGCCGAGGCGCGTGTCCTCGGGTGCCGCCGCGGATGCGTGGGTGGTGTCGGTCATGGGGTTCGTCTCCGTCGTCATTTCGTTGCCGGGTGCGCGCCGCCGAGCACGTCGACGACGGTCCACTTGCCGCCGCGCACCTGGTAGATCGTGAATGCCGGGTCCTTCAGGTTGCCTTCGCCGTCGAACGCGACCCGGCCGGTCACGCCGGGCCGGTCGATCGCGCGCACGGCCGCGACCAGCTTCGCCGGCTGCGTCGTGCCGGCCTTTTGCGCGGCCGCGATCAGCGTGGCCGCCGCGTCGTACGCGAACGGTGCATGCAGTTCGATCGGCGCGTTGAAGCGGGCGCGGTACTGGGCGTCGAACGCCTTGCCGCCCGGCATCCGGTCGAGCGGCAGGCCCGGTTCGAGCGCCGTCACGCCGTCGCCGTCCTTGCCCGCGAGCGACAGGAAGGTCTGGCTCACGAAGCCGCCGGCGCCGAGCAGCGGCGCGTTCACACCGAGCTGGCGCATCCGGCGCGCGATCGGCGCAGCCTGCGCGTCGAGCCCGCCGAAGAACACGAGATCCGCGCGCTTGCCCTTGACCGCGGTCAGCACGCCGCTGAAGTCGGTCGTCTTGTCGTTCACGTACTGGCGATCGACGATCGTGCCGCCGTTCGCCTGCACGCCCTTGATGAACTGGTCGGCGAGGCCTGCGCCGAACGACGTGCGATCGTCGATCACCGCGATGCGCTTTGCCTTCAGCGTCTTCACCGCGTAGGCGCCGGTGAAATTGCCGCCCGCATCGTCGTGACCCATGATGCGGAACGCCGTCGCGTAGCCCTGCTGCGTGTATTGGTGGCCGGTGGACGCCGGCGCGATCTGCGCAATGCCCGCATCGCGGTAGACGCGCGACGCCGGCACGCTGCAACCCGTGTTCCAGTGGCCGACGACGCCGATCACGTGCTGGTCGACGAGCTGCTGCGCGACCGCGACGGCCGTGCGCGGGTCGGATTGATCGTCGGCCGCGACGAGCTTGTAGACGACCGGCTTGCCGCCGATGCTCGGATGTTTCGCGTTCGCGTCGTCGATCGCGAGTTGCGCGCCGTTTTGCAGATCCTTGCCGATCCGAGCGGACGGGCCGGTGAGCGGCGCGGCGAGACCGATCAGGATCGTCTGCGGCGCGGACTGCGCGAAGGCGGGAACGGCGGCGATCAGCGCGGCCGCGGAGAATGCGAAGCTGGCGGGAAGAAAGGCGATTTTCATGTGCGGGGCTCGGGGATTCGAATCAAAACATGAAAAATATTAAATATTCAGCACTCTCACCCCAAATATTCAATTGTTGGATGCTTATGCCATTCCCGACACGATAGCTCAATAGCTTGTAAATAAAGGATATTTTTACGTTGTCGCTTACCCTGATTTTTCGATAAAATTCGACACATGAAGAATATCGAACAATTGCCGCACGATCCGCCGTTACGCGCCGTCCGCGCGTTCGAGGCATTCGCGCGTCTCGGGTCGGTCACCGCGGCCGCGCACGAGCTCGACATCACGCCGTCCGCGGTCAGCCACCAGTTGCAGCTGCTCGAGGCGTTCATCCAGACGCCGCTGACCGTGCGCGAAGGCCGGCTGCTCGCGCTCACCGACGAGGGGCGCGACTACTACCGCTCGATCAGCGCCGCGTTCTCGGTGCTGCGCAGCGCGACGCGCTTCGTGCGCGACCGGTCGTCGCTGCGGCAGATCACGATCAGCCTGATTCCGCTGCTCGGCATCGGCTGGTTCATCCCGCGGCTGCATGCGTTCCTCGCCGAGAACACCGACGTCGACGTGACCGTGCTGTACGCGCATCACCGCAACTATCGAAGCGACGCGTCCGACCTGTCGATCCGCTTCGGCACCGGCGACTGGCCCGGCTACCGCTGCGAGCGGCTGCTGCCGGGCGCGATGGTGCCGATGTGCAGCCCGTCGTTCCTGAAGCGCCACGGGCCGTTCCGCACGCCCGCCGATCTCGCGCAGGCGCCGCTCGTGCACGACGAGGATCGCAGCACCTGGGTCAACTGGCTGCAAGGCGCCGGCGTGCGGCACGTGTCGCATGCGGTGGGGCCGATGTTCGAGGACGGGCAACTGACGCTGAGCGCGGCGCGCGCGGATCTCGGCGCGGCGCTGCTGCGCGCGCCGCTGGTCGAGCGCGAACTGGCCAGCGGCGAACTCGTGAAGCTGTTCGACCACGCGCTCGACGACGGGCGCGACTACTACCTGTGCACGCGCGAGGATGCGGACATGCCGGACGGGGCGAGACGGCTCGCCGACTGGCTGAGGAAGATCGCCGCCTGAGCCGCCGTTGCGCCGCCTGCCGGCGCAACGGCGCGCTTGCCGAGCAAGCCGGTGACTTGCGGACGTCCGCATGCGCATATATGATATGCATATCATATATCGGAGGTTGCGATGAGCCGTATCCTGATCGATCTGTCGAATGGCCAGCTCGACGAACTGGCCGCCATCGTCGAGACTGAGCAACGCCCTCGCGCCGCGATCATTCGCGACGCGATCGACGCGTATATCGCGCAACACAAGCGCGCGCATGCCGATCACGTATTCGGCCTGTGGAAGGATCGCGCGGTCGACGGGCTGACCTATCAGGAGGCATTGCGTTCGGAATGGTAAAAGCACACATCGACACTCAAAGCGCGGCCGGGTATGCGGGCCGCGCGCTTCCGGCCGACGCCTGCCTCGTGCAGGTGCAGCAACGGCCGCCCCATGCCCACACCGTGTTCGGTCTCTGGAAAGCGCGTGCGCTCGACGGGCTCGCCTGGCAGGAGGCATTGCGCGCGGAATGGTAAGAGCCCTCTTCGATACCAACATCCTGATCGACTATCTCGGCGGCGCGGAGTCCGCGCGCGCGGAGCTGGCCCGCTACGACTACCGGGCGATCAGCATCGTGACCTGGATGGAAGTCATGGTCGGCGCGACGGCCAGCGACGATGCGGCGATTCGCGCATGGCTTTCGTCGTTCGACATCATCCCGCTCGACAGCATGGTGGCGAACCGCGCCGTAACGATTCGCAAGGAACGTCGCATTCGTCTGCCCGATGCGATCGTCTGGGCATCGGCGCAAGTGAACGGCCTGTTGCTCGTATCGCGCAACACGAAGGATTTTCCGGTCACCGAACCGGGCGTCCGCGCGCCGTATCAGATCTAGCGCGAGCGGCGTCCGTCATGCGTGGCGGACAGCCGCGCGTCACACCGCCCGCCCCCATCCGCGCTCGGCCGCATAGGCGACCGTCGCGCGCGCCAGCTCGTTCGTGCTGTCGACCAATGCAAACGGCGCATCGCGCACCGCCCGCGCGGCGATCGGGATTTCCGTGCAGCCCATCACCGCGACGCCCACGTCCCGTCGCGCCAGCGTCGCGAGCGCGCGCGACAGGCACCGCACCGACGCCTCGATCTTCCCCGCCTTGACCGCCGCGATGCACGCGGCGATGTCGCGCTGCGCGGCCGCGTCCGGCATCACGGGCTCGAAGCCGCGCGCACGCAGCGCCGCCTGGTAGAAGCCCGACACCAGCGTGCCGCCCGTGGCGAGCACGGCGACGCGCCGCACGCCTGCCGGCAACGCGGCCACCGACGCATCGACGATATGCAGGATCGGCGCCGCGCTGCGTTCGCGCAGCGGCGCATACCAGTGATGCGCCGAATTGCACGGGATCGCAATCACGTCGACACCGCAGCGGTTCAGCAGCGCGACGCCATCGAGCAGCGCCGGCAGCGGATCGGGCCCGCCGTCGATGATCGCGCGCGAACGATCGGGCGTCTGCGTCAGGTTCGCGACGACCATCGGCAGGTGCTCCTGGTCGCAGCGCGCACGCGTCAGGCGCATCACGCGATGCATGAAGTCGACCGTGGCCAGCGGCCCCATTCCGCCCAGTACGCCGACGAGTGCCATGACGTCTCCTTCACGCGCGCGGCGGCCGCGCGCAGATCGCGGATACGACGGCCGAGTTGCCGATCACCAGCAACAGCGTCCGCAACATCTCGCAGAACGGATCGACCGCCACGAACAGCACGAACGCGGCCTCGAACGGCAGGTGCAGCGCCGCGCACACCATGCCGGCGAGCGACACCGTCACGACGCCCGACGTGCCCGTCGACGCGAACCCGGCCAGCACCGACGCGACCAGCACGACGCACAGCTCGCCGGGGCCTAGCGACCGTTCGTAGAGTTGCGCGACGAACAGCGTCGCACTCGCGTAATAGACCATCGGCCCGACACGCAGCAGCGACACGGCGAGCGGCACGACCAGCTCGACGCGCGCGCGGGCAAAGCCGAAGCCGTCGGCCAGACACTCGATCATGCTCGGCATGCAGGCCACGCTGCTGCGCGTGGCGAGTGCCATCGCGAACGGCGTGCGCAAGCCGGCGAGCGTCCCGCCCAGCGTCGCGCCCGAGCGTTTCCAGATCACGACGATCGCCGCCGCGATCAGCACGAGCGCGACGACGGCGAACGCGGCGACGAAGCGGACCATCGCCTCGAGCGGCCCGAACCCCGACGTGCCGATCTGCGCGGCGCCGCCGCAGAACAGCACGATCGGCGTCGGATACGCGAGCCAGTGCATGATCTTCTGGCACGTGCAATAGACGGTCTCCAGCGTCTGGCTCAGCGCCGCCGAGATGCTGGCCGGCACGCGCCCCGACGCGAACCCGAAGAACAGCGAGAACACCAGCGCCTTCAGCGTGTCGCCGCTCGCGAGCGCCGCGAAGAAGTTGCCGGGCACCAGCGCGATCAGCATGTCGGCGAGGCCCGACGACTTCTCCGCGGGATCGCTGCCGTACAGCGTCATCACGGTATCGCTCGCCGCGCCGTCGCTGCCGACCAGCGCACCGAACGCCTTCAGCGTCGCGGTCGACAAGTGCTCGCCCGGCCGCATTGCGACCAGCACGACCGCGCCGACGGCGACGACGAACACAGACACGCAGCTGAAGATCGTGATCACGCGCAGCACGAGATCCGACGCGTTGCCGTCGCGCAGCAGCCGCTGCAGGCTGAAGATCACCGCGGCCGTCATGAACGGCAGCGCCGTCATCTTGAGCAGGCCGACGTACACCTGGCCCACGTAGTCGAATTGCGGCGCGGTCGCCGGCCACAACACGCCCGCCACGATTCCGAGCGCGAGGCTGCCGAAGACCGTCAACGGATGGATCGCGAGCGCATGCAGCCGCTCGATGCGCGGTGTGATCCTGATGTTCTCGTTCATGTTCATGTCAGTGACCCATCGCATCGAGCAGGGATTTCACGTCGAGCCGCTTGTTGCGCTCGGCCAGGAACTGGTTGACGAACGCAAGCAGCGTCGGCATGGACACCGGCACGCCGACGGCAAGCGCGTCGGTGAGGTCGTCGAAGGTCGCGACGCGCAGCCGGATCGGCGCGGTCGGGTCGTCCTGCATCACGAGCTTGATCGCGAGCTCGTCGCGATACACGGCCGTGACCGCGCCGGCGTTCAGCGCGTCGAGCGTCGCCGGCCAGCTCGGATAGGTGCGCACCCGCGCGGCCGGGAAATCGTTGCGCGCGTATTCGGCGTAGGCCGACCCCGCGACGACGCCGATCGTGCCGCGATAGTCGCGCACGACTTCAGGCAGCGGCCGCCCTTTCGCGAGTTCGGCGAAGCCGACGCGGTTGATCAGCAGCGCGCGCCGCAGGCTGACGTACGGCGTGCTGAAGCGCACCACCTGCGCACGCGGCAACGTACGCGACAGCTTGCTGATCGCGACGTCGGCCTGCCCGGTCGCGAGCAGATGCACGACGTCGTCGAACGTGCGCGCATCGCGGTCGAACTGCACCGGCACGCCGAGCTTTTTGGCGAGCTCGTCGGCGAGGTCGATGTCGACGCCCGCCAATGCGCCGTTGCGCGACATGAAGAACGGCGGCTGATCGACGCCGAGTACCGCGACGACGAGCGTCCCGCGCGTGACGATGCGGGCGAACTCCGGCGCGAGCAGCCGGCCGTCGGGCATCTGCACGAGCCCGGTCGCCGTGGTGGCGGGTGCCGTCACCGCTGCGGGCGCCGCCGGCGCGGACTCATCGAGGGCCAGCGCCGGCGCGGCGCACGACACGGTCACGAGTACGCAGGCCGCACGGCGCAAGAGCCGATGCAGGCATCGCCGCTCGGGGACGAACTCGCGGAACCAGGCAAGCAGCGCGCACGCGGCGCGTCCGGAAAAGAGGTTCATGGCGGCAGTGGGACGGGGAGTATCGAACGACCGCGCGGCCGTTCGTGCAGAACGGGCGCCGGACCCTTGCGCGGGGCGCGGCACCGTCGCCCGGCGCCGCGCCCTCCCGCACGCCCAATGTGTCAGAAGCGCCGGCCGGCCGAAATCCGCCGGAAGGCCCGGCCCGAATGGCACGGGACGCCCGGACGGGCCGCCGCGACGGGGCCGGATGCAGATAGAAATTCCCGATGCCGCGGATTGAAACAAGCAATTTCACAAACCAAGGGTGAACCCGGATACTGGCAACACTTCATCAACACCCAAGCAAAGGAACCCGCAAGATGCCGATCATCAACACCCAAATCAAACCGTTCAAGGCAACCGCATACCACAACGGCGATTTCGTGCCCGTGACCGAAGAGAACTTCAAGGGCAAGTGGTCCGTCGTCGTGTTCTACCCGGCCGACTTCACGTTCGTCTGCCCGACCGAGCTGGGCGACCTCGCCGACCGCTACGCGGAATTCCAGAAGCTGGGTGTCGAAATCTACGGCGTGTCGACCGATACGCACTTCACGCACAAGGCCTGGCACGACACGTCGGACACGATCGGCAAGATCAAGTACCCGATGATCGGCGACCCGACGCTCACGCTGTCGCGCAACTTCGACGTGCTGATCGAGGAAGAAGGGATGGCGCTGCGCGGCACGTTCGTGATCAATCCGGAAGGCGAGATCAAGCTGTGCGAAATCCACGACAACGGCATCGGCCGCGACGCCGGCGAACTGCTGCGCAAGGTGCAGGCTGCGCAATACATCGCGGCACACCCGGGTGAAGTGTGCCCGGCCAAGTGGACGCCGGGTGCGGAAACGCTGACCCCGTCGCTCGACCTGATCGGCAAGATCTAAGGGTCGCCCGGCGCGCCTCGCTCGAGGCGCCCAACGAGCACCCAGCCGGGCCGCCGCCTCGCGCGGCCCGCACCCTCCTCCGGCACGACGTGCCCGAGCAGCCAAATCAATACGGAATCCGAAACGCCATGCTCGACGCCAATCTCAAGAACCAACTGAAAGCGTACCTCGAAAAGATCACGCGTCCGATCGAACTCGTCGCGTCGCTCGACGACAGCGCGAAATCGCAGGAACTGCTTGCGCTGCTGAACGAGATTGCGTCGCTGACGTCGCGCGTGACCGTGACCGAACGCCGCGACGATGCCGAGCGCAAGCCGTCGTTCTCGATCGGCGAACCCGGCAAACCGGCCGGCATCCGCTTCGCCGGCATCCCGATGGGCCATGAATTCACGTCGCTCGTGCTCGCGCTGCTGCAGACGGGCGGCCATCCGGTCAAGCTCGACGACGACGTGATCGAACAGATCCGCGCGCTCGACGGCGACTACGCGTTCGAGACGTATTTCTCGCTGTCGTGCCAGAACTGCCCGGAGGTCGTGCAGGCGCTGAACGTGATGTCGCTGATCAACCCGCGCATCCGCCACGTCGCGATCGACGGCGCGCTGTTCCAGAACGAAGTCGACGCACGCCAGATCATGGCCGTGCCCACGATGTTCCTGAACGGCGAATCGTTCGGCCAGGGCCGCAGCAGTGTGAAGGAAATCCTCGCGAAGCTCGACACGGGCGCGGGCGAGCGCGCCGCGAAGTCGCTCGAGAACAAGCCGGTATTCGACACGCTGATCGTCGGCGGCGGCCCGGCCGGTGCGGCCGCGGCAATCTACTCGGCGCGCAAGGGCATCGCGACGGGCGTCGTCGCCGAGCGTTTCGGCGGCCAGGTGCTCGACACGATGGCGATCGAGAACTTCGTGTCGGTGCAGGAAACCGAAGGGCCGAAGTTCGCCGCGGCGCTCGAGCAGCACGTGAAGCAGTACGACGTCGACATCATGGACGTGCAGCGCGCCGACGCGCTGATTCCGGGCGACGTGCATCAGATCCGCCTGGCGAACGGCGCGGTGCTGAAGGCGAAGACGATCGTCCTCGCGACCGGCGCGCGCTGGCGCGAAATCAACGTGCCGGGCGAGCGCGAATACCGCAACCGCGGAGTCGCGTACTGCCCGCACTGCGACGGCCCGCTGTTCAAGGGCAAGCGCGTCGCGGTGGTCGGCGGCGGCAACTCGGGCGTCGAGGCCGCGATCGACCTGGCCGGCATCGTGAAAGCCGTCACGCTGATCGAATTCGGTGCGCAACTGCGCGCGGACGAAGTGCTGCAGCGCAAGCTGCGCAGCCTGCCGAACGTGACGATCGTCACGCAGGCGCAGACGACCGAGCTGACCGGCGACGGCAGCAAGCTGAACGGGCTCGTCTACAAGGATCTGCGTTCGGGCGAAACGAAGCGCGTCGATCTCGAAGGGGTGTTCGTGCAGATCGGCCTCGTGCCGAACACCGAATGGCTGAAGGGCACGGTCGAACTGTCGAAGCACGGCGAGATCGTCGTCGATGCGCGCGGTGCGACGTCGGTGCCGGGCGTGTTTGCCGCCGGCGACGTGACGACGGTGCCGTTCAAGCAGATCGTGATCGCGGTGGGCGAAGGCGCGAAGGCATCGCTCGGCGCGTTCGATCACCTGATCCGGCAGGACGCGACGCCGGCTACGGCCGACGCGCAGCAGGTCGAAGAAGCGATCGCCGCGTAACGCGCGACGCACCGCACAGGTTCGTCTCTCTTGGCCCCGCATGCCCTGGTCGGCGTGCGGGGCTCTTTTTCATCCGGTGCGGAGCAGCACGGCGCGCGCGCTGCGGCGCCCTGCTCACTGGGTCGCGCCGGGCCCGGCGTTCGCCGGTGCAGGCGCCTTGATATTGCTCGACTGCCTGACCAGCTGGTCGGTCATCGCGGCAGCGACCGAATTCGCCCCCGCCGACGTGTGCTGCCGATCGCCGCTCGGCGTCGCCACGTATTGCGGCGCCGGCAACGACGGATCAAGCTTCGCCGATTCACGCACGAGCGCAGCGGTTTCCGGGGTTTCGGATTTCCTGGCGGACGGTGCTGCAGCGTGTCGCTCGAGCCCGTCGCGCTTGCGCGTGGCGTGCTGCGGAGGCTGATACGCCTGCTCGCTCGGCCGGCTTGCCTGCGCGGCCTGGGCCGGCGGCGCCGATTGCGCAGATTGCGCCGGCTGGGCCGGTTGCGCTGCTTGTACCGGCGCTTGTACCGGTTGCGCGGGCTTGGCCTTCGACGGGGTCGCATCCTCCGGCTCGACCGTCACGACGTGGACGGTCGGTGGCGGCGCACTCGGTTTCGCCGGTTTCGCCGGTGCGGCGATGACCGGCGCGACGGCGGCGGAGGCCGGTGCCGCATTCGTACGCGCAGCGGCCGCGGCAGGCGGCGCTACCGCCGCTGGTTGCGGCACCGCCTGGTCCACATGCGCGGACGGGACGGCGACGGGCGCGGGCGGCGCGATCGTGCCTTGTGCGGTGTGACCGTCGTTCGCCGCGGTCACGGCGGCGGCAGGTGCTGCGGCATCGCCGATGCCGGCTTCCGCGATCGCGCGGTGGTCCGCACGCAGGAGCATCACGTAGCCGCTGCCTGCCGCGGCAACCAGCAGACCGCCGGCGATCATCAATGTCTTACGGGTACGAGTCATGCTTGCTCACCGATCCAAATCGACGTGAACAAGCCATGATACGCGTGCGTTCGCGCATGATCCCGCACGAATACAATTGGTTGCATTGACGTCGACCCCAAGAGCGCGGAGGCCGTATGATGCTGCGCGCCCTATCGTCTGACGGTTCGGCACCGTCTGCCTTTCGCCATCAGATGCAGAAGATCGCGACCGCGATCCCGCCGAACAGCGCCCACTTGACGACGTAGTACACGGTGCGATTCCACGCCTTCAGCCGCTTGCCGGCGCGGCGAATCGCATACAGGTACTTGAATGCATGATTGAGCCCGCCCGTGCGGTCGCCCGTTTCGTTCGGCGACGCGGCCGCGCGCATCAGCAGTTGCCCGAACGCATCGTTGATGCGCTGCGCCCAACGATATTTCATCGGGCGGTCGATGTCGCAGAACAGGATCACGCGATCGTGCGCGGTGCGATTCTCGGCCCAGTGCAGATAGGTCTCGTCGAACATCACGGCCTCGCCGTCGCGCCATGCATACGACTCGCCGTCGACGACGATCCGGCACGCGTCGTCGTTCGGCGTGTCCAGCCCGAGGTGGTAGCGCAGCGAGCCCGCATATGGATCGCGATGCAGGCCGAGCTTGCCGCCCGGCGGCAACTGCGCGAACATCGCGGCCTTGATCGACGGAATCCGCGACAGGATCTCGACCGTGCGCGGACACAGCGCCTGCGCGGACGGATGCGGCGCGTTGTACCACTTCAGATAGAAGCGCTTCCAGCCGTTGCGAAAGAACGAATTGAAGCCGATGTCGTTGTACTCGCCCGACGCCTTGATCCGGCTGGCATCGCGCAACGCGAGCGCCTCCTCGCGGAAGGTCCGCCATTCGCGCTGCAGCACGGCGAGTTCCGGAAAGTGCCGCGTGTCGAGAAACGGCGTGGTCGGCACCGACGAGAACGCGTAGGAAAAGCAGTTCAGCGGCGCGGTGAAGGTCGAGTGATCGGATAGTTGCCTGAACAACCTGTGCCGAACCTTGCCGCGCCGGTGCGTATGGACGACACACGCAATGAACACGATCAACAGGACCCAGCGCATCGATATTTCCCCCGTAAGTTGTTTTACGGAATTCTAGGTACGGGGAAAATTTCCTGCGCTGAAGCGCAGGCGGTGCGAGGTGCGTCGGCAAGACGCGCAGAGGATGCTGATCGAATCATCCCGGCACGCCGAAAAGCCCGTGCCGACGGGCTTTTCGGCGCAACCGGAATGCGCGCGCGGCATGCTGCCGACCCGCGCGCATGCGGCGATTATTCCGGAAACGGTAACTCAGTTTGTCCGTCAGCGCGCATACCGAACGTGTTGAGCGTCATCGCCACGAGCGCGTAATAGCCGAGCAGCGCGACGAGGTTCACCACGGTCTCGTGGCCGAATCGCGCCTGCGCGCGCGCGAACGTCGCGTCGCTCACGCGCCGCGTGTCGTACAGCTCGGTCGCGAACGCATGGATCAGCGCATCGTCGTCCGATTCGAATGCCGGCTCGACGCCACGGCGGATCGCTTCGGCCGTCGCGGCCGGCACGCCGGCATCGAGCGCGATCGGATGGTGGATGTGCCACTCGGCCTGCGAGCGCCAGCGCGCGGCCGTCACGAGAATCGCGAGTTCCGACAGCCGCAGCGGCAAACCCGTGCGATAGCGGCAGAACGCGCCGAGCCGCTGCGCGTGCTGCGCAAGCTCAGGGCTCGCGATCCAGCCGAGGAACGGCCCGTTCAGGTTGCCGCGCGGGCCGCTGAGAATGTCCGCGAGCACGGCCTTCTGCTCGTCGGTGGCCGATGCGGGATCGAAGGGAGGCAGTCTGTCAGTCATGGCGAGGGTTCGGTGAGGTCGTGATTCACGCGCCGGCCGACGCGAGCGCCGCGTCGATCGCGCCGGACAGCCGCTCGACGATCGTGTCGATCTGCTGCGCGGTGCAGACGAACGGCGGTGCGACCAGGATGTGATCGCCGTGCACGCCGTCGATCGTGCCGCCCATCGGATACACCATCAGGCCGCGCTGCATCGCCTCGCGCTTGACCGCCGCATGCAGCTTCAGCGCGGGATCGAACGTCGCCTTGCTGTCGCGATCGCGCACGAGCTCGACGCCGACGAACAGCCCGCGGCCGCGCACGTCGCCGACATGCGGATGCGCACCGTACTGCTCGCGCAGCGACGCCCGCAGTTGCTCGCCGCGCGCCTGCACGTTGTCGAGCAGCTTCTCTTCGGCGATCACGCGCTGCACTTCGAGCGCGGCCGCACAGGCGGTTGCGTGGCCGAGATACGTATGGCCGTGCTGGAAAAAGCCCGAGCCGTCGACGATCGTCCGGTAGATGCGATCGCTCACCAGTGTCGCGCCGATCGGCTGGTAACCCGCGCCGAGCCCTTTCGCGATCGTCAGCAGGTCGGGCGCGACTCCGTCTTCGTCGCATGCGAACAGGTAACCGGTACGCCCCATCCCCGACATGATTTCATCGAGAATCAGCAGCACGCCGTACTTGTCGCACACCGCGCGGATCTTCTTCAGGTAGGTACGCACCGGCGGCACCGCGCCGGCCGTCGCGCCGACCACCGTCTCCGCGACGAACGCCGCGACGTTTTCCGCGCCGAGTTCGACGATCTTCTGCTCCAGTTCGTCGGCCAGGCGCTGCGCATACGCTTCGTCGGTTTCTCCCGCCTGCTGGTCGCGATACGCATAGCACGGGCTCACGTGGTGCGCTTCGATCAGAAGCGGCAGGAACGGCTCGCGCCGCCATGCGTTGCCGCCGATCGCGAGTGCGCCGAGCGTGTTGCCGTGATAGCTCTGGCGGCGTGCGATGAAATGGCGGCGTTGCGGCTCGCCCTTTTCGACGAAATACTGGCGCGCGAGCTTCAATGCGGCTTCGACCGCCTCCGATCCGCCCGACACGAAATACACGTGTTCGAGGCCGGCCGGCGCGGCCTCGACGAGCCGGTCGGCCAGCTCCTCGGCCACCTCGCTCGTGAAGAACGACGTATGCGCATACGGCAGTTGCTGCGCCTGCCGCTTGATCGCATCGATCACGCGCTGGTTGCTGTGCCCGAGGCACGACACGGCCGCGCCGCCGCATGCGTCGATATAGCGTTTGCCGGTCGAATCGATGATCTCGATGCCGTCGCCTGCGACGGCGACGGGCAAGGTGGCGCGCGGAGCGCGATGGAAAACGGTCGTCATGCGTTGCCTCATGGTCAGGACGCGCGGGGCGCGTGCGCGGACGGCACGATGCGCGTCGCGAAGCGCTGCGTGCCGTGTTGATGAACGGTGAAGTCGATCGCGGTGTCGCGAATCGCGAACACGGCGGTCGCCAGCGTGTTTTCGTCGTCGGGATCGGCCGGATCGTCGCGATAGATCGGCAGCCCTTCCGGTGCGCGATCGCCGAGCACGCGCAGCAGCGCGGCTTCGTCGATCGCATCGATGGCCGGCGTCAGCGCATCGACGCGCCGCTGGCGATCGCCGGACGATTGCGTGACGATCTGCGCTTCTGCCTCGCAGCCCGGATGCACGAGATGATTCGCGTGGCCGCTGAGTTTCGAAACGTCGACGACCGAACAGCGCGCGACGCTCGCCTCGATGCTCAGGAGCCGCGTATCGCCGGTCGCGCCGAGCGTGTGGTGAAAGCCGCTCGCGCGCGCATGGGTGCGCAGCGCGTCGGCGGCTGCGTCGAGCGACGTCGCATCGAGCACCGCACGCGCGAGGATCATCCGCGGCACGCCGGCCGCGGGCGTGCGGATCCGCAGGTTGTTGATCGCCTGCGCGATGCCCGCGCGGTTCGCGGCGAACGTATGGCCGGGCAGCGAGCCCGGGTAATAGAAGCTGATGAAGCCCGGCTTGCCCTGCGGCTGCACGTCGACCAGCAGGCAACGCTCGCGCAGGTACGGATCGCCGTCCTCGTTGTGCGCGATCCAGCGCGTGCCGTGCGCGTCGCGCCCGGCGAGCGTCGTGCAGCCGTCGGGCGCGTTATGGATCAGTTCGCCGCGGCAGTTCCACAGGAAGATGTCCTCCGCCGGCCAGCCGACGCCCGCCGCGATCCCGTCCAGTTCCGCGACGAGGTCGGGGTACGCGGCCAGCGCGGCCTGCCGCAGCGCGGCGACGAACGGATGGCCGCGCCAGCGGCGCACGGCCTGCCATGCGCTGCTCTGCTGCATGTACGCATCGAACACGGGGCGGGCAAGCTCGCCGAGACGCACGCCGATGTCGAATGGCGTGCCGGCGATGACGGGGGAAAGGGAAAGCGGCATGTCGGGCAATTCGGTTTCGTTCAGGACACGTGTTTCAGGAATTCCTTCAGGCGCGGTGTCGGCGGCCGGTCGATCAGGTCGACCGGATGGCCGTCCTCGGCGATGCCGCCCTGATCCATGAACAGGAGCCGCGTGCCGACCCGCTTCGCGAAGCCGATCTCGTGCGTGACGACGATCATCGTCATCCCTTCGGTTGCGAGATCCTGCATCACTTTCAGCACTTCGTGGCGCAATTCCGGATCGAGCGCGGAGGTGGGCTCGTCGAACAGCATCAGCCGCGGCCGGATCGCGAGCGCACGCGCGATCGCGACACGCTGCTGCTGGCCGCCCGACAGCTCCGACGGGTAATGATTCGCGCGCGATTCAAGGCCCACCTTGTCGAGCAGCGCCATCGCCTGGTCGCGCGCGTCGGCGCGCGACGCGCCGCGCACCTGGATCGGCCCGAACATCACGTTCTCGAGCGCGGTCATCTGCGGAAACAGGTTGAACTGCTGGAACACCATGCCGGCCTCGAGCCGGATGTTGCGAATCGTCGACGCGTTGCCGCGCACGCTCTGGCCGTCGACCAGCAGCTCGCCGCCGGTGATTTTCTCGAGCGCGTTGATACAGCGCAACATCGTCGACTTGCCCGAGCCCGACGGACCGATCACGACCACGACTTCGCCCGCGTCGATCTTCAGGTCGATATGCTTGAGCACCGGCACATGGCCGAAGCTCTTCGACACGTTCTGGAATTCGATCATGCTCATAGGATCCTCATGCGCTTTTCGACGAGCCGCAGCGTCAGCGTCATCGCGCCGGTCAGCATCAGGTAGATGATGGCCACCGCGGTCCAGATTTCGACGGCCTGGAAATTGCCGGCAATGATTTCCTGTCCCTTGCGCGTCAGTTCGCCGACGCCGATCACGATGAACAGCGACGTGTCCTTCAGGCTCACGATGCACTGGTTGCCGAGCGGCGGAATCAGCCGGCGGAACGCGAGCGGCCCGACCACCTTCAGCAGCACGCGCGGCATCGACAGGCCCATCGCGAGCCCCGCTTCCGTCAGCCCCTTCGGGATCGACAGCAGCGCGCCGCGCACCACTTCCGCGAGATACGCGCCGGAATTCACCGTGATCGCGATGATCGCGGCCGTCAGGCCGTCGATGCGGATATGCGCGAGCAGCGGCAGCGCGAAGTACAGGAACATCACCTGCACGACGATCGGCGTACCGCGGATCAGTTCAATATAAACTTGTGCGAGCACGTTCATCGCCTTCGGTCCGTATGCGCGGAACATGCCCGCGATCATCCCGACGACGAACCCGCCCACCAGCCCGAAAAATGCGATGAACACCGTCAACCGGACCCCGTCCATCAGGTCCGGCAACGCCGCCCAGATCGCCGACCAATCGAAATTCACGTGTCGCTCCCCGTTCGATTCAAGACCGGCGCGGCCGCCCGGCCGCGCCCTGTTGCGCCGTCACGCTCACAGTTTCGGCGGCTCGGCGCCGAACCACTTCTTGTAGATCTGCGCGTAGCGGCCGTCGGACTTGATCTTCACGAGCGACGCGTTGACCTTCGGCACGAGCGGGCTGCCCTTCGGGAAGCCGATCCCGTACTTGTCGCCGCTCACCGGCTGGCCCGCGACCTTCACCTTGCCCTTGCCTTCGTTGTTCACGAAGAACAGCACGTTCGGCGTGTCGTGCATCGCCGCGTCGACGCGGCCGGCCTCGAGTGCGAGGTACGCCTGGTCGATGTTCGGGAACTGGCGGATCTCCTTCGGCTTCAGGTGCGCCTTGATCCAGTCGATCGTCGCGGTGCCCGTCTTCGCTGCGATCACCTTGCCGTTCAGGTCGTCGATCGACTTGATCGACGTGTTGTCGGCCTGCACCATCGCCGCGAGCCCGCTGTCGTAGTACGGCGCGGAGAAGTCGATCGCCTTCTTGCGCTCTTCCTTGATGGTCATCCCCGACAGCGCGACGTCGATGTTCTGCGTCTGCAGCGCCGGGATCAGGCCCGCGAAATCCATCGGCTGGATCGTGTATTTCCAGCCCTGGTCCTTCGCGATCTCCGCCCACAGGTCGAGATCGAAGCCGACGTACTTGTCGCCCTGCTTGAACTCGAACGGCATGAACGACGTATCGGTCCCGACGACGAGCGTCTTGGTATCCGCGTGCGCGATGCTGGCGCCGAGCGCGGCGACCACCGCGACGGCTTTCAGGAAGGAACGGCGACTCATGGCTTTTCTCCGCATGGTTGAGCGATGTAACCGGCCGGCTGGCCGGGGAACGACGACATCAAGCCGCACCGCAACATGCGATGTTGAATTAGACCTTAGTGCAACAAGTGTTGTCAACACGGATACTACGACAACAAAAAAACGCGCAACAAGTAATTGCATCGAGACAAACCCGCGCGGGACGGGCGGGATTGGTCAGAGGAAAAGGCGGGGGAATGACGGCGGGAGCGCGCGGCGGGCCCTGGACTCGGGGATGAGGCGGGCGAGCGGTATTTGCCGGCAACCGCCGCCGCTCAACGAACGGAATGAACTTCGAGCGGCCACGCCGCCCGGCATGACTTCAACACGACATCCGTTACGCCGCCACCCCGCTCGCCTGATGCGAAACCAGCCGCGCATACGCACCCTGCCGCGCGATCAGCGCCGCATGTGTTCCCGCCTCGATGATCCTGCCGTGCTCGAGCACGAGGATCGTGTCCGCGTTGCGCACGGTCGACAGCCGGTGCGCGATGATGATCGACGTCCGCTGGGCCATCAGATCCTCCAGCGCCGCGCGGATCTGCTGCTCGCTGATCGTGTCGAGGTGGGACGTCGCTTCGTCGAGGATCAGCACCGGCGCATCCTTCAGGAACGCACGGGCGATCGCGACGCGCTGGCGCTGTCCGCCGGACAGCTGCACGCCGCGCTCGCCGACCCGCGTCTCGAGCCCGTCGGGCAGCCGCGCGACGAATGCGCCCAGTGCCGCGTGGTCGATCGCGCGCTGGACGTCCTCGTCCGATGCATCGTGCGCCGCGAGGCGGATGTTCGCCTCGAGCGTGTCGTTGAACAGATAGGTATCCTGCGCGACCAGCGCGATGTGCCGGCGCAGATCGTCGAGCCGCAGATCGCGCAGGTCGACGCCGCCCAGCGTCACGCGCCCGTGCTGCGGATCCCAGAAGCGCAGCAGCAGGCTCGCGACGGTCGACTTGCCGGCGCCCGATGCGCCCACCAGCGCGACCGTGCTGCCGGGCGGCACCTCGAAACTCACGCGATCGATCGCCGGCACGCCGCGGCCCGGGTACGTGAAGCCCGCGTCCTCGAACCGCACGGTCGCGTCGCCGGACAGCGCATGCGCGCCGTCGACGACCGTCACCGGCTCCTTCTCGAGCGCGCGCAAGCGCCGCGTCGATGCAATCGTGTCGGCCAGCTGCCGCGCGACCTGGCCGATCTCGGCCACCGGCATGAAGGCGGCCACCGCGACTAGCACCAGCAGCGGCAACGCTTCGTGCGCGAACCAGCCGCGCGCGCACAGCAGCGCACCGAGCGCCGCGACGGCCAGCCCGCCGAGCCCGCTCGCGACTTCGAGCGCGGCGCTCTGCGCCGACAGATCGTCGAGCAGCTTCGCGCGCTGCTGCCGGTACGCGTCGGCTTGCGCGACGAACGCGGCACGCCGGCGCGCGAGTGCCTGGAACGCGGTCAGTTCCGCGAGCCCCTGGATCGTTTCGGTCAGGTGCGCGCCGAGCAGGCCGAGCGCCTCGCGTGCGCCGGTGCCGAGCCGGTCGACGTCGCGCCGCGCCAGCACGGGCGCCAGCCCGGCCCACAGCAGGAACGGCAGCAACACCAGCGCGAGCGGCCATGCGACCGACGCGAGCAGCACCAGCACGCCGGCCGGCACCAGCACCGCGACGAACGCCGGCGCGAGCGTATGCGCATAGAAGTATTCGACGGTCTCGACGTCCTGCGTCGCGAGCGCGACCAGATCGCCGGAGCGGCGCCGCAGCAAACCGGCCGGCGCGAGCCGTTCGAGCGTCGCGAACAGCGCGATGCGCATCTCGGCGAGCAGCCGGTACGCGATGTCGTGCGCGAGCCACGATTCGAGCCAGTGCAGCACCGCCGCGACCGGCGCGACGACCAGCAGCGCCGCGACGAGCGCGCCGTTCGCGTGTCCGTCCGACACGCCGCCGACCACCCGCGCACCGATCACGCCGACGCCGATGAACGCGAGCACGCGGCCGATCCCGAACAGCACGGTCAACAGGACCTTGCCCTTCCACGGACCGACGAAGCGCAGCAGCGCGCGCAACGTTTCGGGCCAGCCGATCGTCGCCGCGTCGTCGTTCAGCGGCCTGACCTGCGGGCCCGATGCAGCACGCGCGCCCGCGCCGCCGGCCATCGCGGCCGTGCCGACGGCTTCGGCGGCTGCCTCCAGCTGCGGCCCCATCAGCTGGCGATACGGGCCGTCGCGCGCGATCAGTTCCGCGTGCGTGCCCGCGTCGACCACTCGCCCCTGGTCGAGCACCAGGATGCGATCGGCGCCGATCACGCTGGACAGCCGGTGCGCGAGCACGAGCGTCGTACGCCCGCGCGTGAGCCGGTCGAGCGCCTGCTGGATCAGCGCTTCGTTCTCCGCATCGACCGACGACAGCGCCTCGTCGAGCAGCAGGATCGGCGCATCGCGCAACAGTGCGCGCGCGATCGCGATCCGCTGGCGCTGGCCGCCCGACAGCATCAGCCCGCGTTCGCCGATGCGCGTCGCATAGCCGTCGGGCAGCGCCGAGATGAAATCGTGCGCGTTGGCGGCTCGCGCGGCCGCGATCATGTCCGCGTCGCTCGCGTCGGTCCGGCCGAGCCGCAGGTTGTCGGCGACGCTGCCGTCGAACAGCGTCGCGTCCTGCGCGACCACCGCGATCATCTCGCGCACCTGATCGGCGTCGAGCGTGCGCACGTCGTGCCCGCCGATGCGGATCGTGCCGCCCTGCGCATCGTGCTGGCGCAGCAGCAGGCGCACGATGGTCGACTTGCCCGCGCCGCTCGGGCCGACGATCGCGACCGTCTCGCCTTCGCGCACCGTGAAGCCCAGCGCCGCATGCGCATCCGCGCGACGCCCCGGATACGCGAAGCTGACGCCGTCGAACACGATCTCCGGCCGCAGGTGCGGCACGCGCGGCGCCGCGGCGGCCGGCGTGTCGCTGCCCGCATCGAGCAGCGCGTGAATCGCGTTCGCCGCCGACTGGCCGATCATCCCCTGGTGCAGCACGCCGCGCAGGTCGCGCAGCGGCCGGAAGATTTCGCTGCCGGCCATCAGCACGATCAGCAGCGCCTCGAGGCTCATGTCGCCGTGGCGCACGCGCCATGCGCCGACCGCGATCGCCGCCGCCGCGCCGAGGCCGGTGCCGAGATCGGTGAAGAGCCGCGTCAGCAGCCCGAGCGCGAGCACCCAGAACGTGCTGTCGGACAATGCGCGCGCCTTCGCCGCCAGCTTCGCGCCGAACGCGCCGCTCTGCCCGAACGCCTTCAGCGTCGGCAGGCCCTGCACCGCGTCGAGAAACTCCTCTCCGAACGCCTTGAACGCGGCCGAGCGGGCGAGCGCCGCGCGCCGGTCGGCGCGATGCACGAGTTGCGGCAGCGCGAGCGTGACGAGCGCCGCAACCAGCAGGATCGCGGCCGTCGGCACGTCCCACCATGCGAGCAGCGCGAAGATCATCACCGGCGCGCACGCGGCGATCACGAGCTGCGGCAGGTAGACGCCGAAGAAGGTCTGCAGCTGTTCGACGCCGTCGACGACGGCCAGCATCACGCCGCCCGTGCGCTCGCCGCTGAACCATGCGGGGCCGAGCGCCGCGATCCGGTCGAACAGCCGCGCGCGCAGCGTGGACTGTACGCGCCCGGCCGTGTGCTGCGCGAGCACCGCGCGACGATGGTCGAGCCATGCGCGCAGCAGCACGCAGGCCGCGGTTGCAACGACGGTTTCGGCGATATCGCGCGCCGGCGCGCCGGCAAAGACGAGCGCGAGCACACGGCCGAGAAACACGAACCGCAGGATGCCGACACCCATCGCGAGCAGCCCGAGCGCGACCGCGGCGGCGACCCGCCAGCGCAATCCCGCCATCATCGCCCATAGTCGTCGGTCGAAATACATGAAGCCCTCCGGTCGGTTTTTCGTTGCGATTCGATTGACCGGACCAAGGCTACCCGCACCCCCGACGCGCGGCAAAAGATGATTTTTCAACGGGTGTTGAGTCAACTACAATACCCCGCATGTCGCACCTCCCTCCCCTCAGCGCGCTGCGTGCTTTCGAGGCGGCCGTCCGCCTCGGCGGGTTCGCGCGCGCGGCGGCCGAGCTGAACGTGTCGACGAGCGCGATCAGTCACCAGATCCGCGCGCTCGAGGAATCGCTGGGTACCCGCCTGCTCGAACGCAGCACGGGGCTCGGCGGCATCGGCCTCACGCAAGCGGGCGCCCGCCTGCTGCCGGCCGTCAGCGATGCGCTGTCGAAGCTGACCGACGCGTGCGCCGAGATTCGCGGCACCACCGCGCAACGGCTGACGGTGTCCGCCAACGCGCCGTTTTCGTCGATGTGGCTCGCGCGCCGTCTCGCGGAATTTTCGTCGCTTCATCCCGACACGCCGCTGCATGCCATCGTGGTCGACGACGAACCGGATTTCGCGCGCAGCGGCGTCGATCTCGCGATCGTGCACGTGCCCGCGCACCGGCTGCGCGCCGACGACGACATCCTGATGCGGGAAACCGTGTTCCCGGTGTGCAGCCCCGAGCTGTTCCCGTACGCATCCGGCTACGTGTGCCGCTCGCGGCTGCTGCAGGAGATGCACGAGGACAGCCCCGAGATCGACTGGCGCAACTGGGCCGTGCACTTCGGCCTGCCGGACGACTTCGAGACGAAGATCGTCCGTTACAGCAGTTTCAGCCAGGTGATCGGCGCGGCGGTGGGCGGCGCGGGCATCGCGCTCGGCCGTGTGCCGCTGATCGAGCCCGAACTGCGCAGCGGCCGCCTGGTGCCGCTGGTGCCGGGCCTCGAGCGCGATGCGTCGTGGCGCTTCGTGCTGCGCCGCAATCCGTCGGCACGGCACCGGCTGCTCGATCCGTTGATCGCGTTCCTGCGCCGCGAAGCCGATGCCCCGCCGCTCCAGCGCGCGAAGATCGTTGCACCCGCATCCAACGACAGTCACGCGCGCGACGCGGGCGGTGCGTAGCGCGCCCGCATCCGGATGCTGGCGCGCGTGTCGGCAGTCCGTTGCGGCGTCACGGCTTCGCGAAGAACAGCACATCGATCAATGACAGGGGCACGCAGCGCTTGGCACTGCGCCGCGCCGTTCGCGCACCGGTTTTCTGGAGGGGAGACTCGGCAAGGCAGGCTGGCGAAGGCCGTGTCGACATGGGTCCGGCACAAAAAATTCCACCAAATCGCCGACAAATACGTTAATTAAAACTGGTCGAACACCAATAAGATAGCGCTCAACACTGGCTGGGTGCGCAACGCACCGGCCGCTGACCCGCGCCCCCGCGCGCGTACCGAACGACTTTCGACCCGAGCCCGTCCATGCCCCGTCCCATCGTCGCCCATATCCGTCCCGACGCCGTCCGCCACAACCTCGACTTCATCCGCCGCACCGCCGCGCAATCGCGCGTATGGGCCGTGATCAAGGCCAACGCCTACGGTCACGGGATCGAGCGGATCTACCCGGGCCTCGCGGCCGCCGACGGCATCGCGCTGCTCGATCTCGACGAAGCCGTGCGTGTGCGGGAACTCGGCTGGGACAAGCCGGTGCTGCTGCTCGAAGGCATCTTCGAGCCGGCCGACGTCGAACTGGCCGATCGTTACCGGCTGACGGTGGCCGTGCACTGCGACGCGCAGCTCGACCTGCTGATCGCCGCGAAGCCTCGGCAACCGATCGACATCCAGCTGAAGATGAACTCCGGGATGAACCGGCTCGGCTACCGGCCCCACGCATTCCGTGCCGCGTGGGAGCGCGCCGCGGCCGCGCCGTCGATCGGCAAGATCACGCTGATGATGCATTTCGCAAACGCCGACGAAGGCGAAGTCGACTGGCAGCTCGAGCAGTTCGATGCGGCCACCGCCGGGATTCCGGGCGAGCGCTCGACATCGAATTCGGCGGCCGTGCTGTGGCATCCGCGCGCGCATCGCGACTGGGTTCGGCCTGGCACGATCCTGTATGGCGCGTCGCCGACCGGCGCGTCGGGGCACATCGCCGACACGCCGCTGATGGCCGCGATGACGCTGACCAGCAAGATCATCGGCGTGCAGACGCTCGCGCCGGAAGAAACGGTCGGCTACGGCCGCCGCTTCACCGCCGACCAGCCGATGCGGATCGGCGTCGTCGCGTGCGGCTATGCGGACGGCTATCCGCGCCACGCGCCGACCGGGACGCCGATCGCGGTGGACGGCGTGATGACGCGCGTCGTCGGCCGCGTGTCGATGGACATGCTGACCGTCGATCTGACGCCGTGCCCGGACGCGGGCATCGGCTCGAGCGTCGAGCTGTGGGGCGATCAGGTGAAGGTCGACGACGTCGCGGAAGCCAGCGGCACGATCGGCTACGAGCTGATGTGCGCGCTCGCGCGCCGCGTGCCGGTCGTGGTCGTGCTGTCCGACGCGTCGACGGTGCAGCCGGCGCCGCGCACGGGCAGCTACGGGCGATAACCGGGGCGCGGATGCGGCGGCACGCTCGCGGGTCGCTGCGCATCCGGACGCTCGGAATCCGCTTGCGGGCCGCGTCGGGCGGTCCGCTTGTTTTGTGCGGTCTGCTTTTGCGGCCTGCTTTTGCCGCATGTAACGACGGCGAAGCACAGGCGGGACGCAGCGCGCAACCGGTCCACGGGCGCCACACACTACGAACTACGAACTACTCACGCCACGTCGGCTTGCGCTTCTCGAGGAACGCATCGATCCCCTCGCCGGCGTCCTCTTCCATCATGTTGCGCGCCATCACGTCGCCCGCAAAAGCGTATGCGTCGTCGAGCGGCAGTTCTCGCTGCCGGTAGAACATCTGCTTGCCGTAGCGCACCGCCGCCGGGCTCTTCGCGACTATCTCCGCGACCTTGCGCGCGACGGCCGCGTCGAGCGCATCCTCGGGCACGGCCTCGTTGACGAGCCCCCACGCGGCGGCCGTCGCCGCATCGATGAAACGCCCGGTGACGAGCATGTCGAACGCGCGCTTCGCCGACACGTTGCGGCTCAACGCAACGGCGGGCGTCGAACAGAACAGCCCGACATTGATGCCCGACACCGCGAAGCGCGCGGTGTCGGCCGCCACGGCGAGGTCGCACGCGGCGACGAGCTGGCAGCCGGCCGCCGTCGCGATGCCCTGCACGCGCGCGATCACCGGCACCGGCAGCGCGCGCATCGCGAGCATCACGCGGCTGCATTGCGCGAACAGTGTGCGGTAATAATCGAGTTCGGGCTTGCCGCGCATCTGCCGCAGGTCGTGGCCCGCGCAGAATGCCTTGCCCTGCGCGGCGAGCACGACACAGCGCACGTGCGGATCGGCGGCCAGCGAATCGAACGCGTCCTGCAGGCTCGCCAGCATCGCCTCCGACAACGCGTTGAACTGTTGCGGCCGGTTCAGCCGCAGCGTGACGACGCCGTCGTGGGCCTCGCGCAGCAGGATCGGCTCGGCTGTCTCGTGAATGGGTTCCATGATGCTCCGCTCGATGGGGTTCGATCGGACGCGAACCGGCGGCACGGGCAACACGCGTCCGGATTCGCGATCGACATGATCACGAATCGTCCTCCAGTTTGCGCGCGACGTCCAGCGAAGCGGACGAACCACCGGCGGAGCAGACGTTCGCGGGAATCGGGCGGCGCGCCACTCGCGTGCGTGGTCAGGGCCGCGTGCAGGAGCGCACATCGCGAATTTCGCCCGTCGCGCCGCCCGGAATGCAGATCGCACCGCCCTGCGCGTACCCGGCATGCTCGCCTGCGAACGTCCCGTTGCAACCGGCGACGCAGCGGTCGCGCGTTCCGGACCGCAACGTTGAACGCTCGAGCGGTATCGGGCCCGCTCCCGCCGAATATCGGCTCAGCCCGCGAGCTTCTTCAGCGCGTCAAGCACCGCATCGCCCTTGAACGGCTTCACGATCCAGCCCTTCACGCCGGCGGCCTTGCCGCGCTCCTTCATCGCCGGGCTGCTTTCGGTCGTCAGCATCACCACGTTGACCGACGTGTTCGCCAGCTCGCCGCGGATCTTCTCGACCATCGTCAGGCCATCCATGTTCGGCATGTTCACGTCGCTAATCACGAGACGCACGCCGGGTGTCGCCTTGAGCTTCGCGAGCCCGTCCTTGCCGTCCACCGCCGTCGCGACGTCGAGCCCGTGATTGCGCAGGAAACCCGCGACCTCGTCGCGCACCGTGCCCGAATCGTCGACCACCAGAATCTTTGCCATGCCGTCTTCCCCTTTCGTCGTTGCCGACTTCAACATTCAAAACAGTTCGAGTTCGCCCGCTTCGACCATCGGCCCCACGTCCTGCACGGATTCGCGGAAATCCTCCGGCGACCAGCTCAGGCTGAACACGAAACGCTGGTCGAGCCGCACCGACCGCCCCGATGCGGGGTCGGTCATCCGGTACTTGAAACAGAGCTGCGGACAGTCGCCGCCGAACGAAATGAACTTCTGCTTGTGATTGACGACGAGCGGCACCTGCACCGGATGGCGCGCAAGGGCCTCCGCGTCGCCGAGATAGCGGTTCTTGAACGCGCCCCACACGAGGTTGGTCAGCTCGCCGAGCACGCTGTTCACGTCGCGGAAATCGGGTGCCCGGCCGTCGTCGCGCGTGCCGCCGATCATGTCGAGCAGCGGCTGCTCGCTCGTCTGCAGCAGCATGTAGCCGCGGCACCATGCGCTTTCCAGCGCGATCAGGCTGAACACCTCGCCGAAGATGATCTGGTCGCGCACGATGCACGGCGTGTCGCGCTCGATCGTCATGCCCGGGAACAGGCTGTCGAGCCGCGCCTCGGTGATCTCCGCGATGCCGCGCACCAGCGCGTTCGGGTAGTCGCGGCCGAACAGGTACTCGTCGATCGCGCGCTTGAGCGGCGTCAGGTCGTCGGCGACGTAGGCCGCGCACGCGACGCGTGCGAGCGCATCGGGCAGCCCGTCGCGCGACGCGTCCCCTGCATTCGACATGCGGCGCAGGATGATCGGCAGCTCGGGGCGCAGCGCATCGATCTGCGTCGCGACGATCGCGCTTTCGTCCGGCGAGCCGCCGTAGTCCTCGGCGAGCAGGATCGCGCCGAGATCGATGTTCGAGCGCAGCACCTTCAGCAGCCGGTTGCGCCGCACGGTCAGGCCGACCAGGTTGTGCTCGTCGCAGAAGCGCTTGAGCGTCGCCGCATGCGCGCGGCTGTCGTCGAGCACGAGCACCTTGCTGACGGGTTGGTCTACGGTCATGTCGCGGAGTCCTCGCAATCGGTCAAAACAGTTCGAGCTCGCCGCCCGTGTCCACGCTCGCCGCTTCCGACACGTGGAAATCGACCGGCGCGTTCGCGCACACGCACAGCGTCGCGCCGATCCGCACGTCGCCGTCGAGCGTCACGTCGTACGCGGCCACGTGGCCGGGATTCAGCGCCTGCAGGTAGTCGATGCTCGCGCCGCTCAGCAGGTAAGGCGTCGACATCCCGAGATCGGGGAACGGCACGGTCAGCGCCTGGTTGATCGCGCCGCAGCACAGGTTCGCGACTTCCATGAACGCTTCGGGCAGCGGCCGCTGCGCGCTCGCGCCGGGCGCCGCCGCAGCGAAATGGCGGCGCGTCGGTTCGTCGTCCCGAAAACGCAGCGCGAGCAGCATCCGGAAATGCAGCGCCGAGATCGTCAGCACTGCGACGTGTTCCGCGATCTTCGGCATCGCGCGCGACTTCGTGCGGGATGGGTCATGTGACGCACCATGTGCGTCGTCGTCAGCCGGCCGGATCTCGCACGCGCCGCCGGACGCGAGCCGCGTGCGCGCCGCATCGAAGAAGATCCGCTCGAAACCGGCGCGGGCCTGCGCGCTGATCACGCCGCCGCTCCTTCGAGCCGCGCATGCAGCTGCCCCGCCAGCGTCTCGACCGTCGCGAGCGCCGCCGTGATCATCTTGCCGCCGGCCTGGATGTCCTGGAACGTCGCGGCCGTCACGAGATCGTTGCGGTTCAGGCTGTCGCGATAGCTGTTCGACAGTTGCTGCGAGCGCGCGGCAAGCCCGCGCACCTCGCTCGCGACGATCGAGAAGCCGCGTCCCGCGGCGCCCGCGCGCGCGGCCTCGATCGATGCGTTCAGCGAGACGATCGACACGTGCGCGACGATCGCCGACAGCTCCTGGTTCTTCGTGCGCATGTCCTGGTTCTGCGTGGTCAGCGAGATCATCTGCTCGTGCCAGCGCTCGAACGTGCCGGCCAGCCCGCGCAGGCGCGCGGCCTCTTCGGCGAGCTTCGCCGCGTGCTGCGACAGCGCGGCGCGCTCGGCCGCGAGCGCCTGCAGCGCGTCGCGCTGCTCGCCGGTGCCGGCCGCCTCGCGCGCCCGCGTTTCCTCGAGTTCCGTTTCGCGGCGCGTCCATGCCTGTGCGGCTTCCGCATGTGCGGCCGCGGCTTCGTCGGCCCGCGCATCGGCCGCGCCGAGCGCGGCGCGCAACGCGTCCGCTTCGCGCGTCAGCGCGGCAACGTGCCGCGCGCGTGCGATGCGCCACGCGAACGCGGCGATCGCCGCGACCACGAGGCCGCCCGCCAGCGCGGCACCGATCGGGATCATCCACGCTTGCACGATCACTCCGTTGCGTCGACGTTCACGGCGTGCACCGGCTGCCCGATTTCGCGCACCGCAGCGTTGGCCACGCCGTTGACCGCACTGTCCGCCGCGAAACGCGCCGGCAGCGACACGATCGTCTCGAACGCGCGATACGACGCGCCGATGCGATCGTCGGTAAAGCGCAGCGCGATATCGCCGCCGTCGCGCTTCAGGAAGTTGCGCACCGCGTCCATCCCGACGCCGCGCCCCGATACCTCTGTCACCGCGCGCGCGGTCGAGAAGCCCGGACGGAAGATCAGTTCGGCCACGGCTTCGTCGGTCAACCCTGCTTCGTTGTCGGCGTCGATCCAGCCGCGCTCGCGCGCGATCCCGCGAATCCGGTCGAGCGCGAGGCCACGGCCGTCGTCGGCGAGCACGAAGCGCAGGGCCTCGCCGTCGACGTCGACCGCGATGTCGATCTTGCCGGCCGGCGCCTTGCCGGCCGCGCGACGCTCGTCCGACGTTTCGATGCCGTGGTCGATCGCGTTGCGCAGCAGGTGCATGAACACGTTCGTCAGCGTCGCGCCGATCTCGCTGCGCACGCGATGGCCGTTGCTGTCGATATGCACGACGGGCGCCGGCTTGCCGAGTTCGGCCGCGAGCGACGGCAGCGATTCGATCACGCCGCCCAGCGCATCGCCGATGCCCTGCGTGCCGAACTGACTCAACAGGCGGCGCACCGAATCGCGCGCCGCGTGCCAGTCGCCCGCGTTCGCCGGATCGGCGCCGTCGAGCATGCGCAGGCTCTCGCTGATATGCGCGCGCTCGACCATCAGGTAGTCGGCGCCGCCATGCTGCGCCGCCTCGCCGTGGCGGCCGAGCGTGACCGCGTTGATCGTCGCGTAGCGGTCGACCGCCTCGCGCACGCGGGCGAGGTCGTCCATCAGCGCATCGCGGTTCCACTCGGGGCCGCCGTCGGCGCGGCGCAGCGATTCGTACGCCTGCTCCGCTTCGTGCACGATGTTGGTCAGGTGCTGCAGGCTGTACGTGCGCGCATTGCCCTTGATCGTGTGCATGTTGCGAAACAGCGCCGCGACGATCGAGTGATCCGCGCGTTCGTGCTGGCGGATCATCCGCTCGTTCTCGCTGAGGAAACCCTTCGCGCTGTGCACGAAGTCGTGGAACTTGTCCTGGCTGATCGACAGGATCTCGCCGATCATCTCGAGGCGGCGCTGCTGCTCGCCGGCCTGCGCGGTCAGCTCGCGGATCTCCGTCACGTCGCGCACGCACAGCATCAGCCGCACGACCGTGTCGGTCTCGTCGGTGATCGCCGACCAGCTCAGGTCGAGCCATTTCTCGCGGCCGTCCGGCATCCGCTTCGCGACTTCGTTGACGAGCAGGTGCTCGTTGAACGCGAAGTTCATGCTGTCCTCGCCGAGGCACGCATGCACGGCCGCGTCGACCTGCGAGCGCGCGTCGGAACCGATGCCCGAATCGTCGAACACGAGTGCCATCAGGTCGCGGCCGGCGATGTCGTTCGTTTCGAAGATGGTTTCGAGGTAAGCCGAATACTCCGCATGCACGACCCCGCCTTCGACGACGGTCAGGATCCCCTGCTGCATGTTCTGCAGCATCGCCTGGATGTCGGCCGTCTTCTGCTTCAGTTGCGCGGCGTTCTCCTGGATCTTCTCGATCATCCCGTTGAACGCGACGATCGAATGGCCGATCTCGTCCATCCGGCCCACCGGCACGCGGCGCGTGAAGTCCTGGCTCGTCGCGATCTCGCTCATCGCCGTCTGCATCCCGATCAGCGGACGCGTGATCTGGCGATACAGCACGAAGCCGAGCGCGGTCAGCAGCACGACCACCGTGCCCGCCACCCCCGCGATCGCGGTGGCCGTCGTCGCGAGCATGCCGTTCAGCGCACGGATCGCGTCGTCCTTCTGGCGGTTCTTCTCGACGCGCAGCGTGTCGACGATGCTTTCGAGTTCGTCGCGATACTGCGCGACGTTCGCGAACAGGTACGCCTGCGCCATCTCGGGCTTGCCGTCGGTCTTCATCTTCACGGTGTCGTCGATCGCGGCGAAGTAGTTCGCGGCGCTGTCCTTCGCCTGCGCGACGAGGCCTTCCTGCGCGCGACCGACCGCCGATTTCGCCTGGGCGTCGAGCGCGGCGCGCAGCGCACCCTGCTTCGCCTTCAGTTCGTCGCGCGCCTGCGCGGCGGTGTTCGCGTCGGGCGCGTACACCAGCGTCATCGTCGCGATCTGGATGTTCTTCACGTCGGCGACGAGATCCGCCGACGCGAGCGCGCTCGGCACGATTCCCTGGGTAACCTGACGCACCTCGGACGCGCTCTTGCGCGTCTGGTACACGGCGTACACGCCGATCGCGGACAACGCGAAAAACGTCAGGACGACTAGCAGCGTAATGCGATGACGGATGGTCATGAGTACAGCTCCCCGCAGCGATCCGGCTTCGATCGCGCTCTGGCCTATTGAAAGAATGTGAGCGGCGAATTATCGGGGATGGTGTATGACCGTCCGATGACTGAAAATCAATCGGCCGTTGAGGAAATCGCAATGATTAATTGCGACGGGAAAATCCTAAAGTTTTCCGCGAATGCGCCGTTAACCTTCGGCGCATCTGGGCTCTGGCCGCTTGCCGGGCAGCGCGGAATAATCGCATCCGGAAATTTATTCTTCGATTCTCGATTCGGCAATTCAATCCGGCCGAATACCGGTGAAACGTTTGCGCATTATCCGTGAATCGAATCGCTCGCGCAGTCATTCACGCTCGATAACGGAGATCATGCGCGAGCCGGACCGGCGGGCCGCATCATTGCCGCTCACGGATCGAGCGCACCACCCGACCAGCCTGCCGACGGCCGCGACCCGGTCAGCTTCAACGCGACGTCGCCCTGCGCGACCAGCCGCTCGCGATTGCGCGTGACGATGCGCCCGGCTTGCGGCGCCACCAGCACGTGCTCGCTGCCGGGCACGCCCGGCTGCGCGACGATCCGCGCGATGCGCTCGCCGGCATCGACCGTCGCGCCGAGTTCGCGCTCGTACACGAGCACGCCCGACACCGGCGCGAGCACGGTTTCCATGTGCGCGATCGGCACGGCGTCGCCATGCCAGTCGCGCACGCCGGCCGGTTCCGCGATCACGCCGCGGCCGCGCAGGAACGCAAGGATGCCGTCGGCATCGCGTTCGGCGAGCGTGTCGGACACGTCGGATTGGCCGCGCAGTTCGATCGTCGCGACGAGTCGCTCGCGCAAACCGCCGTTGCGCGCCCAGTGCGCGGCGATCGCGCCTTCGAACGCGCCGTCGTCGTCCTCGTCCCACAGGATCGCGATGTCCACGCCGAGAGCGGCCGCGAGATCGCGGCCGGCCGGCCACAGATCGCGATGCAGGTATACGTACGGCAGCGCCTCGGAATCGGTGTGCAGATCGAGCACGATGTCGGCGTCGCACGCGGCGTCGAGCACCGTGCGCTGCCACGCGGCGAACGTCGTCGCGGGCCGGTGCGCCGCAGCCGATTCGTGAAAGTGCCGGTTGAAATTGCGGTGCGTCGCGTCGTGGAAGCGGCCGAGCAGCCGCCCTTGCCGGAACTGCGCGAGCCCGAGCGGATTCGCCTGCGGCACGACCGTCACCGTGCCGCGCAGCGCGCCGCGATCGTGGGCCGCACAAAGTTGCGGCAGCAACCGGTGCAGCACGAGCATGCCGGCGATCTCGTCCGCATGCACGCCGGCCTGCAGGTGTACGCGCGGCCCGTCGCCGCCCGACAGCCGCCACGCGCGGATCGCGAGCGGCTGGCCGCCGTCGCCCGGCACCTGCCACGTCAGCGTTTCGATCATCGTCGCTCCTCCTTCCGGTTCCGGATATGCATCACGACGCCGCGCGCGTTCCCGCCGAGGCTCGCGACGAATGCCGCGATGCGCTCGCACGCGTCGGCGAGCTTCGCATCGTCGACGACGAAGCCGAAGCGCACGAAGCCCGACGCCGTTTCGCCGAACGCGCTCGCATCGAGCAGCGCGACCTGCTTTGCGCGGAACAGCCCCCACGTGAAAGCGTGCGCATCCAGCCCCGTGCCGCGCACGTCGACCATCATGAACATCCCGGCTTCCGGCAGCAGGCAGCGCAGCCCCGGCACGTCGCGCAGGCGCGCGTACGCGAGGTCACGGCGGCGCCGGTACAGCTCGCGCATGTCGGCGACGATCGCGGCCTTGTTGTCGAGCGCGGTGACGGCCGCCTGCTGGACGAAGCCGGGCAGTCCGTACAGCATGCACAGCGCGAGCCGTTCCGCATGCTCGATCAGTTCGGTCGGGCCGATCGCCCAGCCGACCCGCCAGCCCGGCATCGCATGCGATTTCGACAGGCTGCCGATCGTCACCGTGCGCTCGGCCATCCCCGGCAGCGACGCGATGCTGACCATGTCGCGCTCGAACGTCAGCTCCGCGTAGACCTCGTCGGACACGACCCACAGGTCGCGCTCGCATGCGAGCCGCGCGATCCGTTCGAGATCGGCGCGCGGCATCACGACGCCGGTCGGATTGCACGGCGTCGCGAAGAAGATCGCCTTCGTGCGCGGCGTCACGGCCGCTGCGAGCGCGTCGACGTCGAGATGAAAACCGCGAGCCGCATCGACCGGCACCGGCACGAGCGTCGCGCCCGACGCGCGCACGCTGGCTTCGTACGTGAGGTACATCGGCTCCGGCACGAGCACCTCGTCGCCGGCCTCGCACAGGCACAGCGCCATCGCGAACAGCGCGTTCTGCGCGCCGGCCGTCACGATCACGTGCTCGGCGCCGACCGCCTGCCCGCACGCCTTCGCATGCTCGCGCGCGATCGCCGCGCGCAGCTCGGCGCGCCCGCGCACTTCGCTGTAGTGCGTATCGCCGCCGCGCAGCGCGGTCACCGCGCGTTCGACGATCACGTCGGGGGTCGGGAAATCCGGATCGCCGACGCTCAGCACGATCGCCGGCTCGCCCGCCGCGACGGCAGCCTGCGCCGCGTAATGAATGTCCCAGGCGGTCGTGCGCTTGCCCTGCAGGCGCTCAACCAGCTTCGAATAGTTCATGTGTTCTCCGTCGCGCGGCGCCCGCCCGGCCGCCGCGCCATCAAGGGTTCGTTCAACGCGGCATGCGCACCGGCACACGCCGCTCGAGCCGGCCGAACGCGCGCTCGATCGCGAACGCGAGCACGACGTAGATCACCGCGATCGCCAGCAGCGGCTCGTAGGTCCGCAAGGTCTGCGCGCGGATGTAGTTCGCGGCGCCGAGCACGTCCATCACCGCGACCGTCGACGCGAGCGCGGTCGATTTCAGCAGCATCACCGTTTCGCCCGCGAGCGTCGGCAGCAGGATCTGGATCGCGCGCGGCAGCCACACGCGCCGCGCGATCATCGACGGGCGCATCCCCATCGCGCGCGCGGCCTCGATCTCGCCCTTCGGCACACCGCGCAGCCCGGCGCGCAGCACTTCGCCGACGTACGCGCCGACGCTGATCACCAGCGCGAACGCGACATACCAGAAGCCGTCGCGCAGGAACGGCCACAGCACGCTGTCGCGCAGCGCGGGCCAGCCGGCGAACAGCGAGCCGACGCCATAGTAGATCAGGTAGATCTGCACGAGCAGCGGCGTGCCGCGGATCACTTCGGTGAACGCCTTGCTCACGCGCGCGACGACTGCATTGCCCGACAGCCGCGCGAACGCGACGGCGATCGCGAGCCCGAAGCCGAATACGGCCGACACGACGAGCAGCTTGACGGTGGTCAGCACGCCGAGCAGCAGCAGCGACCCGTAGGAAGACAGTACGCTCAGATCCATGACATTGATCCGGTTCGGTCGAAAGATGCGTGGAAAGGCGGGACGTGGGTCACGATGCGGGCATCCAGCGGCCGAAGCGCCGCTCGATCTCGCGAAACAGCATGCCCGACAGCGACGTGATCGCGAAATACACGGCCGCGACCATCAGGTAGTAGTGCAGGTACTCGCGCGTCGAACCGGCCGCCTGCTTCGCGGTGTAGAGCAGCTCGCTGTAGCCGACCACGCTGATCAGCGCGCTGTCCTTCACGAGGATCAGCCACAGGTTCGTGAAGCCGGCCAGTGCATACGGTGCCATCGCGGGCAGCGTCACGCGGCGGAACACGAGCGCCGGCGGCGCGCCGAACGCGCGCGCGGCTTCGATCTGCCCGTACGGGATCGCGAGGATCGCACCGCGGATGATCTCGGCCGCATACGCGCCCTGCACGATGCCGAGCACGATCACCGCGGCCGCGAAGCCGTTGACCGCGACCGGCCCGACGCCGATCGCCGTCATCAGCAGGTTGATCGCGTCGGTGCCCGCGTAGTAGAGCAGCAGGATCAGCAGCAGCTCGGGCACCGCGCGGCACAGCGTCGTGTAGCCCTGCGCGAGCCGCTCGAACGCGCGCACGCCGGACAGCTTCGCGACCGCGCCCAGGAGCCCGAGCACGATGCCGACGACGAACGCGCCGAGCGAAATCTCGAGCGTCACGCCCGCGCCCTGCAGCAGCGCGACGCCCCAGCCGTCCGGGTCCATGCCCAGGTAGCTCACCCATCCCCAACCGTCCATGCCGCCTCCTCCGTCCGTGCGTGGCGCCCGTCGGCGCGAAATCGTGCGATCAGTGCGGCCAGAGGTCGATCGGGAAATACTTCTTCGCGATCTGCGCGTACTTGCCCGACGCATGCAGCTGCTCGAGCGCCTGGTCCATCTGCTGCTTGAGCGGCGCATCGGCCTTGCGCATCCCCGCGCCGACGCCGTAGCCGAAGATCGCCGGATCCATCTTCACGCTGCCGGGCCCTTTCAGCTCGAACGTCGCACCGTCCTTCGACTTCAGGAAATCGAGAATGCCGAGCTGGTCGAGATACATCGTGTCGATGCGGCCCGCGACGAGGTCCGAGTTGCAATCGTCCTGCGTGTTGTAGAGCCGCACTGTCGCGGTCTTGCCGTACGCCATCTTGATGAACTCGGCGTTCGCGGTCGAACCCTGCACGCCGATCACCTTGCCCTTCAGGCCGTCCGGCGTCAGCGTGAGCTTCTGGTTCTTCGCGCCGACGAAGGTGCCCGGCGTCTCGTAGTACGGCCGCGAGAACGCAATCACCTTCTGGCGTTCCGGCGTGATCGACATCGAGTTGAAGATCACGTCGATCTTGTCGCTGAGCAGCGCCGGGATGATGCCGTCCCACGCGACTTCCTTGATCTCGCACTTCGCCTTCATCTGCTCGCACACCGCGCGGATCAGGTCGGCCTCGAAGCCGCTCCACTGCCCGGTCGGGCTCTTCATCAGGAACGGCGGATACGGCTCGGCGGCGACGCCGAAGCGCAGCACGCCCGGCGACGCATGCGCGGAACCGAACGGCGCAAGCGCCGCGAGAACGAGACTCAACAGGCACAGCAGACTGCGAACGACACGCTTCATGGTCGGACTCCTGGCTGGAAAGATACGAAATCGGTACGGCCGGTATCGGTGTGGCCGGCATCGGTGCGGCCGGCCGCGCAGGCAGGCACGCGCGGGCCGTGCCATCGGTTCAGTGACGTTGCCGGTGCGCGTTGACGAACTGGCGGCAGCGTTCGCTCTGCGGCGCATCGAAGATCTCGGCCGGCGCGCCGCTCTCCTCGACGCGTCCCTCGTGCAGGAACAGCACCTTGTTCGACACGTCGCGCGCGAATGCCATCTCGTGCGTGACGAGGATCATCGTGCGGCCTTCGCACGCGAGATCGCGGATCACCTTCAGCACTTCGCCGACGCGTTCGGGATCGAGCGCGGAAGTCGGCTCGTCGAACAGCATCACTTTCGGCCGCATCGCGAGCGCGCGCGCGATCGCGACACGCTGCTGCTGGCCGCCGGACAGGAACGCCGGATAGACGTCGCGCTTGTCGGCGAGGCCGACGCGTTCGAGCAGCTGCTCGGCGCGCGCGAGCGCTTCGGCGCGCGGTTCGCGCAGCACGTGCACGGGCATCTCGATCACGTTCTCGAGCACCGTGCGGTGCGCCCACAGATTGAAGCTCTGGAACACCATGCCGAGCCGCGTGCGAATGCGTTCGACCTGGCGCGGATCGGTCGGCACGGTGCGTCCCTTGCGGTCGAGCTTCAGCCCGATCTCCTCGCCATCGACGACGATGCGCCCGCGGGTCGGCGTCTCGAGCAGGTTGATGCAGCGAAGCAGCGTGCTCTTGCCCGAGCCGCTCGCGCCGATCAGCGAGATCACTTCGCCTTCGCGCGCGCTCAGCGACACGCCCTTCAACACCTCCAGCTCGCCGAACCGCTTGTGCAGGTCCGTCACCTGCACGCGCTCCTCGACCGCCGTCTTCACGCTCTCCGCCCGCGCCAACATGCTGTCTCCTGTGTCGAATTCTCACGCCCGTCCCGCGCGGGATCGCGGCGTCTTGTTGAATGGCCGACCAACCTCATGTGGAGTCGAGTATAGGCTCTGTTGAACAAGGGTTCAACAGATTTCAATAATCCGGAAGCAAGGGTTTTCGCGGGTTCCATCGCTGTAATTGAACAAGCGTCCGACACTCCCCTATAATCGGTGCCATGACGATTCCGTAAGGTCACCCCGTGAAAAAGACTTCTGGCAGCGCACCGGTTCAGACCCGCAGCCGCGGCATCCGAGAAACACCCGCGGTGCGGCAGCAATCGATCATCGACGCGACGATGCGCTGCATCGCGCGCTATAGCTATTCGGAAACCACGATCGACCGCATCTGCGCGGAAGCGAAGGTGTCGCGCGGGCTGATCAACCATCACTTCCAGTCGAAAGACGAGCTGATGGCGCAGACCTACAAGCGGCTCGCGGCCGACCTGCTCGACGTGTCGCGCGCGGCCGCCGCGAACGCGACGGGCCCCGAGGACAAGCTCGACGCGATCATCAAGGTGTGTTTCGCCGCGCCGGTGTTCGCGCCGAAGAACGTGAAGGTCTGGCTCGGCTTCTGGAGCGTCGCGCACAGCGATCCGGTGATCCGCAAGGCGCACAAGGAGCTGTATGCCGGCTACCGGCAGGCGTTGAAGAAGCTGTTCGACCAGATCGCGGAAGTGCGCGGCGGCACCGTCGACAGCGAGCTCGCCGCGCTGACGGTGACAGCGGTGATCGACGGCTTCTGGCTCGAACTCGCGCGCGACCCCACGTCGTTCACCGCGGAAGACGCGCTGACGAGCTGCCTGCGCGTCGTCGATTCGTTCCTGCCGCCGCCGAAGACGGCGCGCAAGCGCGCGTAACGCACGCAACGCGCCTCGCCGGCAAGCCGGCGCACTCGCGCCGCAACCGGCACGACGGCCTCGCATCGCGAGGCCGTTCGCATTTTCAGGCCGCGCGAATCTCGATCAGGTACGGCGCGTCGTGCGCGGCCGCTTCGCCGAGCGCACCGGCCAGCGACGCACCCTCTTCGACGCGCTGCGCGCCCCATCCATACGCGCGCGCGAGCGCGACGAAATCGGGCGTATGCAGATCCACGCCGACCGGCTCGACGCCGCCGTCGACCATCGCACGCTTGATCTCTCCGTAACCGCCATTGTTCAGCAGTACGACAATCACGCGCGCGCGATGCTGCACCGCCGTGCCGAGTTCGGCGAGCGTGTACTGGAACCCGCCGTCGCCGGCGAGGCAGACCACCGGCCGCGACGCATCGCCGAGGCTCGCGCCGACCGCGGCCGGCAGCCCGTAGCCCAGCGAGCCGAAGCCGACCGACGCGTTGAACCAGCTGCGCGGACGCGACGCCGCGAAGCCGACGTTGCCCGCATAGACGATCCGCGTCGAATCGCCGACGAGCGCCGCATCGGGCAGCGCGTCGCGCACGCTGTCGAGCAGCGCGAGATCGCGCCGCATTTCGTCGTTGAGTTCCTGCCGCGCGGCCGCACGGCACACCGCCGCCCGCTCGACGCCGTCACCGCCGTCGCTGCGCGCCCGCCCGTCGGCCGGCCACACGCGCCGCAGCGCACGCAGGGTTTCGCCGACGTCGCCGAGCAGCGGCAGCGCGGGCACCGCGTTGCGGCACAGCTGCTGCGGATCGATGTCGATCCGCACGAGCGGCGCGGGCATCGAGAAGCTGCGCGTCGCATACAGGTCGTAATCGGTCGGGCCGAGCTCGGTGCCGAGCGCGACGATCAGGTCGCTGTCGCGCATCAGCGCGCGCACCGCGTCGCTCGACGCCGACCACGACACGCCGAGCGGATGCGCGCTCGGCAACACGCCGCGCCCGTTGATCGTCATCACGACCGGCGCGTCGAGCGTCTCCGCGAGCCAGCGCACGTCGGCGGCCGCGTCGAGCGCGCCGCCGCCCGCGAGAATCAGCGGCGCGCGCGCGGCGACAGCCTTCGCACGCAATGCGTCGATCCCGTCGGCCGATGCGGGGCCGGGCGCGATGCGCGGCGGCACGGCCGGCACCGGCGGCAATGCATCGGCCGGCGCCGCGAGCACGTCGAGCGGAATCTGCAGATGCACGGGACGCGGCCGGCCGCCCGAGAACACCGCGAACGCGCGTGCGATCGCCTGCGGCAGCGCGTCGGCGCGCGGCACCGTGTAGCTGAACGCGGCGATGTTCTGCGCGAACGCATGCTGGTCCGGCAGTTCGTGCAGATGGCCGTTGCCGGAGCCGATGTCGCCGGACGCGTTGACGCTCGAAATCACCAGCATCGGAATCGAATCCGCATACGCCTGCGCCATCGACGTCGCGATGTTCGTCATCCCTGGGCCGGTGATCACGAAACACACGCCGGGCTTGCCGGTCGCGCGCGCATAGCCGTCCGCCATGAAGCCGAGGCCCTGCTCGTGGCGCGCACTCACGTGGCGCAGCGCGCTGCCGGCGAGCCCGCGGTACAGCTCGATCGTATGCACGCCGGGAATGCCGAACACCGTGTCGACGCCGTAGGCGGCGAGAAGGTCGACCAGGTACATGCCTACTGTTTTCATGTGATTTCCATCGTTCAGGGTAAGGAGGTGGATCGCGCGCGGCCCCGTGAGGCCGTCAATGCGCGAGCCCCGGCAACAGTTCGCGCACGCCCTGCGCGAGCATCTGGAACGCGATCGCGGTCAGCACGATGCCCGACAGCCGCTCGACCAGCGTCCTGCCGATCTCGCCGAGCCGCCGGCACCACGACGCCGAGCACGCATACGTGAGCCCGATCACGCCCGCGTGCAGCACGCACGCCGCGCTCAGCGCCAGCAGGTCGGCCGGCGTATGAAAGCGCGTCGCGGTCGTGATCACGAGCGACATCACCGCGCTGCCGATCGACAGCGGGAAGATCAGCGGCACCGCGATGTAGCTGCGCCATTGCGCATATTCGAGCCGCGTGTCGCCGCCGCTGCGCTCGTCGTTCGCCGTGCCGCGCATCATCGGGATCGACCACAGGCACAGCACGAGGCCGCCCGTCAGCGTCAGCGCACCGAGCGTGAGGCCGAGCATGCGCAGCAGGAACTGGCCGCCCCACACCGCGCCGATCATCAGCGCCGCGATCCACGCGAACAGCCTGAACGCGATCTGCCGCTGTGTCACGTCGGGAAAATGCCCGGTGACGGCCGCATACATCGGGATCGCGACGGGCGGACAGAACAGCGTCAGGAGCCCGGTCAGGAACAGCAGCACGTCGCTCGACGTCAGGGTCATCGCTCGAACTCACATGCGGTCGGGTAGAAAAGCGGCGCGACGGCAACGCGGCCGGTCGTGGTCAATCCTGCGCGGTTTCCTGCGGCGCGCGTTCGCGCCGCCGCATGTCGCCGTCGAAATCGTCGAGCGTCGGAAACGCCATCGGTTCGTGCCGGTCGAGTTCTGCGAGATAGGCGTCGTAGCGTTCCAGCACGGCCGCGCGCTCCGCGTCGCCGATGTACGGCACGTGATAGCCGACGAACGACGGCAGCACGTCGAAGCCCGCGTAGCCGAGCGTGCCGCGCAACACGTGGCGCAGCATCAGGTCCATTTCGCCGTGCACGCCGTCTGCACCGAACATGTAGTCGCGGCCGCCGCACGTATAGGCGAGCAGCGCGCGCTTGCCGCGCATCCCGCCGCGATCGTAGAAGCGCACGCCGCCGTACACCTTGCCCGACACGAGCACGCGGTCGATCCAGCCTTTCATGATCGCCGGCACCGAGCACCAGAACAGCGGAAAGCTCAGGATCAGCAGGTCGCACGCCGTTAGCTTGTCGAGTTCCGCGGCAATGTCGGGCGCGATCGCGTGCGCGGCGACGTTCTCGCGCTGCTCCAGCGCGTAGACGAGATAGTCGGGGTTCTTGCGCACGCCGAAATCGGCCGCGCTCGCGACCGGATTCCACTGCATCGCGTACAGGTCGGACACCGTCACGGTATGCCCCTGCGCTTCGAGCGTGCTCACCGCGCGGTGCAGCATCGACGTCGTGAACGACTGAGGTTCGGGATGGGCGTGAACGATCAGGACTTTCATGGTGCGAGTTTTCTCCGCGACGTAACGTTGAACTGCTGGATTCAGACGGATCCGGCCGCACGCTTGCGCAGCAGCGACAGGCCGATCGCGACGCAGGTCGCGACGAGCAAAAGCGTGGATACCGACGCGATCGCCGGATCGACGTTCTCGCGCATCCCGTCCCACATGCGGCGCGGCAGCGTATAGACGTTCCGGCTCGAGATGAACAGCGTGACGACGAGCTCGTCCCACGACAGGATGAACGCGAACACCGCGGCCGACAGCACGCCCGGCCGGATCGACGGCAGGATCACGTAGCGCAGCGTCTGCGCGACGTTCGCACCGAGGCTGCGCGATGCCTGCTCGATGCGCAGCCCGACGGTCGCGAGCGATGCCGAAACCGCCACCACGACGTAAGGCACCGACAGCACGACGTGCGACAGGATCGCGGCGGGATAGCTGTCGAGCATCCCGAGTTCGCCCCACAGCCGGTAGAACGCGAGCGCCGACACGATCGGCGGCACGATCAGCGGGAACAGGATCACGCCGCGCACGAACTCGCCGCGCCGCGACGCGACTTTCCACAGCCCGATCGCGCACAGCGTGCCGAGCGCGACCGAGATCGCCGACGACACCAGCGCGATCAGCCCGCTTTGCAGAAAGCTCGACACCCAGCCGTCGTCGTCGAGCAGCACGCGGTAGTGCCGCAGCGACAGCGCGCCGTCCGGCATCGACAGGTAGTCGCTCGGCGTCAGCGAGACGGGCACCGACACGAGCAGCGGCAGCATCAGGAACAGGATCGCGGCCCACGCGATACCGACCACGAGCGCGCGTCCTGCGGTCATTCGGGTGTTCATCGGAACCTCCTCCGTTCGGGTCAGCGCGCGCCGAACAGCTCGCGCAGGTCGACGAAACGCGCGAGCAGCGCGAGCGCGGCCAGGATCGACGTCAGCAGCAGCGACGCGAGCGCCGCCCCGCTGCCCCAGTTCACGAGCTGCAGGATCTGCGTGCTGATGTATTCGGCGATCATCACGGTGCGGCCGCCGCCGAGTATCACCGGCGTCACGTAGAAGCCGAGCGAGAAGATGAACACGAGGATCGCCGCGCCGACGATGCCCGGCCGCGTCTGCGGGAAATACACCTTGCGGAACGTGACGAACGCGCCCGCGCCGAGCCCCTGCGAGGCACGCGCGAGCTGCGGATCGATGCCCTTCATGTTCGCGTATAGCGGCAGCACCGCGTACGGAATCATGAAGTGGATCATCCCGATCACGACGCCGACCTCGTTGCGCATCAGCGGCAGCGGCGCGTCGATCAGCCCGATGCGCAGCAGCAGCGTGTTGACGAGCCCCTGCTCGCCGAGCAGGAACAGCCACGAGAACGCGCGCACCAGCACCGACGCCCAGAACGGCACGAGCAGCCCGAACATCAGCGCCATCCGTTGCCGCGGGCCGACGTGCGCCATCGCATACGCAATCGCATAGCCGAGCGCGACCGAACACACGGTCGTGACCGCGCACACGCGCAGCGTGGTCCACAGCACGCGATGCACGCCGTGATTGCCGAGCAGCCGCGCATAGTTGTGCAGGCCCGGCTCCGGCACCGTGAAGCCGAGCCACAGCACACGCACGAGCGGATACACGTACAGCACGATCAGCACCGCGAGCAGCGGCACGACGAGCAGCCAGTAACGATCGGCCTTCGCGCGGCCGAGCGGCACCGCGCCCGCGACGGGAGTAGACAGGGTATTCATGGCGTCACGCTCGCGAGGCGGCTCAGGACGACATCAGGTCGGTGTACTGCGCGAGCGTCGCTTCGTAGTGCTGCGCCCACCACTCGGGATTCACCTTGCACTGCTTTGCCCAGTTCTCCGGCGTGCCCGGGTTGTCGGCGCGTAGCGCCTGCGGCACCGCGGCGGTCGCGGCCGGCGTCACCGGCCCGTTGCCGAGCAGCGACAGCAGGCGCACCTGCGGCTCGACGCCCTGTACGAACTTGATGAACTGCCAGACGGCATCGCCCGACGGATTGTTCTTCGGCACGCCCCACACGTCGCACGACGCGAGCCCCTGCTCCCACGTATAGCGGAACCGGCCATTGCTCTCGCGCTGGATCACGTTCGCGCGCGTATGCCAGATGCACGCCATGCTGACTTCGCCGTTGCGCAGCAACTGCAGGCTGTCCGCGCCCGAATCCCACAGCAGCACGTTCGAGCGCAGTTCCTTCAGCTTTTTCAGCGCGCGCGGCACGTCGATCGGATAGACCTTGTCCTTGTCGACGCCGTCGGCCATCAGCGCGGCTTCGAGCGCGCCGCCCATCCATTTCCACAGCCCGCGCTTGCCCGGAAACTTGCCGACGTTCCAGAAATCGGCCCAGTTCTTCGGCGGATTCGCGCCGAACTTGCGCGCGTCGTAGACGAGCACGTAACTCAGCAGGTACGACGGCACGCCGAAGTCCGATGCGAGCCCCGGCAGCGTGTTGCGGCCGACGACCGAATAGTCGATCGGCCGCAGGAAGCCCTGCTTGCCGAGCTTGATCGCCGCGAAGCCGTCGAGATCCATCACGTCCCAGATCACGTTCCGGTTCTCGACCATCGCCTTGATCTTGCCGTCCTCCGGCGACGAGTCGTAGCCCATCCGGATGCCGCTCGCCTTCGTGAACGGGTCCATGTACGCGGAGCGGAACGCCGAACGCGCTTCGCCGCCCCATGCGCTGAGCACGATTTCCTTCGGGTTCGACGCGAGTGCGTCCTTCGCGCCGAGCGACAGCAGCGTCGGCGCGATGCCGGCCGCCGCGCACAACCGCAGAAAATCGCGGCGGCGCTGCGACGTCGCCGGTTGAAGTTCGCGTGCTTGGTCGAGCAGGTCCTGCAGATGGCGGTTCGTCATGGTGTCTCCTCCAGGCTGGTCAGCGCCCGCACGCGTCTCGTCGTTTTCGGGCATCGGTGAATCAGTGAATCCGTCAGTCGGTGAGTCGGCGGCGACGGCGGCTCGTGCCGCTTCGCGCGGGATGCAACGTGCGCCGCGTCAGTCGGCCGCGATCCGGCACGTCGCGTCGCGCTCCCACTGCACGAACACGTCCATGCCGCAGCGTGGTGACGCGAGCCCGCGCCATGCGGGCACGTCGGCCGTCACGCAGCCGAGCGCCGGCGTCTCGATCTCGAAGCGGTACGACGAACCGAAATAGCTCCAGTGGCGAATGCGACCCGCGACTTCGTTGTGCGCACCGCCGCACGACGCCGCCGACACCGCGACCTTCTCCGGGCGCAGCGCGAACAGCAGCGGCTCGTCGGGCCGCGCACCGCACGCCGGCGCGAAGAAGCGCGCATCGCCGACGCGGTAATGCGTCGTCGAAGCATCGCCGCCGAGCGCGACACCTTCGATGAAATTGCTCTTGCCGAGGAAGTCCGCGACGAAGCGGTTGGCCGGCTGCTCGTAGAGCCCGTCCGGCGTGCCGATCTGTTCGAGCCGGCCGTCGCGCATGATCGCGATCCGGTCCGACATCGACAGCGCTTCCTCCTGGTCGTGCGTGACGAACAGGAACGTCGCGCCGAGCCGCTCGTGCAGCGCCTTCAGCTCGACCTGCACCTCGCCGCGCAGCTTGCGGTCGAGCGCGCCGAGCGGCTCGTCGAGCAGCACGAGATCGGGATCGAACACCAGCGCGCGCGCGATCGCGACGCGCTGCTGCTGGCCACCCGACAACTGGCGCGGCAGGCGATCGGCAAGATGGCCGAGCCGCACGAGATCGAGCGCGGCCTTCACGCGCTTCACCGCGTCGGGCCCTTTCTGCTTGCGCACCATCAGCGGATACGCGACGTTCTGTTCGACCGTCATGTGCGGAAACAGCGCATAGCCCTGGAACACCATCCCGAAGTTGCGCTTCTCGGGCGGCAACGCGACGATGCTGCGGCCGCCGACGCGCAGGTCCCCGCTGCTCGGATGCTCGAAGCCCGCGACGATCGTCAGCAGCGTCGTCTTGCCCGAACCCGACGGCCCGAGGATCGTCAGGAATTCGCCGCGCGGAATGTCGATCGTCGTTTCGCGCAGCGCATGCACGCTGCCGTAGCGCTTCGACACGCGATCGATCTGCAGGCCCGCGCCGCTCGCCGCATGCTGCGCCGCCGCGCGTGCCGCATGCGCCCCGGTCCTGCCGTCCTCCACACCTGCCGACGTCTCCATCACCACGCTCATCGTGTGTCTCCTGGTCGACTCACAATTGGGTTGAACGTTCATTTAACAGAACTTATACTATGCCGAAATGCGGTCCGCAAGTAGCGGCGACCCTTGCCGGCTCTGACACCACCCCGACGCACAACAACCAGGAGACAGTGATCAGCATGAGCATCGAGGACATTCGAATCGAACGGCACGACGGCGTCGTGACCCTTCGCCTGAACCGCCCGGCGAAACGCAATTCGCTCGCGCGGCCGCATCTCGACTTTCTTCGCGAGACGCTCGACGCGCTCGCGAACGATCCGGCCGTGCGCTGCGTCGTACTGACCGGCACCGGCAGCGCGTTCTGCGCGGGCGCGGACGTCGACGAATGGGCCGAGGCCGAGCGCAACGGCGAACTCGACACCTACGGCTGGACCGAGCGTGCGCACCGTTTCGTGCAGACGCTCGCCGCATTTCCGCGTCCGACGATCGCCGCGCTGAACGGTTCGACGGTCGGCGCCGGCACCGACATCGGCTTCGCGTGCGACTTCCGCATCGCGAGCACCGCTGCGACGCTGCGCTGCGGGTATACGGGCATGGGCTACAGCCCCGACATGGGCGGAAGCTGGTTCCTGCCGCGCATCGCGCGCCCCGACGTCGCACGCCGCTTCATCTTTCTGAACGAACGCTGGAACGCGCAGGACGCGCTTGCCGCGGGGCTCGTGTCCGAAGTCGTCGACGCCGACGATTTCGCGACGCACGTCGCCGCGTTCGCCGCGCGTCTGGCGCAAGGGCCGAGCGTCGCGTTCGGCCATACCAAAGCGCTGCTCGCGCAATCGCTCACGCACACCCTCGCCGAGCAACTGCGCGGCGAGCTGGCGGCCGGCGTCGCGTGCGGTCACAGCGAGGACGGCCAGGAAGCGCTTCGCGCGTCGGTCGAAGGTCGCGCACCTCATTTTGTCGGGAGATGATCGATGGATTTTTCGCTGACCCAAGAGCAGGAAATGCTGGTGACGTCCCTGCGTCAGTTCGTCGAGAAGGAACTGCAGCCTCATGAATTCGCGGTCGATCGCGCGGACGACGTGCCGCCCGAACTCGCCGACTCGATCCGCCGCAAGTCGCTCGAGCTCGGCTTCTATGCGTTCAACATGCCCGAGAGCGCCGGCGGCCCGGGGCTCGACTACGTGACGCAGGCGCTCGTCGAACGCGAGCTCGGCCGCACGAGCTGGGCGCTGCACGTGTTCGTCGCGCGGCCGAGCAAGATCCTGATGGCGTGCAAGGGCGACCAGGTCGAGCGCTACCTGAAGCCGGCCGTGCGCGGCGAGCGCGTCGACTGCTTCGCGCTGACCGAGCCGGGCGCCGGCTCCGACGCGATGGGCATCCGCACGCGCGCGGTGCGCGACGGTGACGACTACGTGATCAACGGCAGCAAGCACTTCATCAGTCATGCGGACACGGCCGACTTCGTGATCCTGTTCGCCGTCACCGGCGAGGAGGAAGTGCGCGGCCAGAAGCGCAAGCGCGTGACCTGCTTCCTGATCGACAAGGACACGCCGGGCATGACCGTGCGGCGCGGCCCGCACTGCACGAGCCTGCGCGGCTATCACCAGTCGGAGATCTTCCTCTCCGACTGCCGCGTGAGCGCCGCGCAGATCCTCGGCGAAGAGCATCGCGGCTTCGAGCTCGCGAACGACTGGCTGACGGCCGGCCGCGTGATGGTCGCCGCGAACAACATCGGCCGCGCGCAGCGTGCGTTCGAGATGGCCGCCGAATGGGCCGCGACGCGTCATCAGTTCGGCAAGCGCATCGGCGACTTCCAGGGCACGTCGTTCAAGCTCGCGGACATGCAGACCGAGATCCGCGCGGCGGAACTCGTCACGCTGTACACCGCGCAGAAACTCGACCAGGGCACGATGACCGACGGCGACGCCGCACTCGCGAAGCTGCTCGCGACCGAGACGCTCGGCCGCGTGACCGATCACGCGGTGCAGATCTACGGCGGCATGGGGCTGATGGACGAACTGCCGATCGAGCGCTTCTGGCGCGATGCGCGCATCGAGCGCATCTGGGAAGGCACGTCCGAGATCCAGCGCCATATCCTGTCCAAGGAAATCCTCCGACGCTACAGCTGACGCGAATCGTCGCGCCGGCGCGTTCGGCGCGACTTCCGAAAGGACCTTTCATGACTTCCTCTCCCGCAGTCAGGGATCGCCGCGCGGCCGCGGCGGCCAATCTGCGCCGGCTGCTCGACCCGGCCAGCATCGCGTTCGTCGGCGGACGCGGCATCGCGGGCGCCGTGCAGCGCTGTCGCGATTACGGCTATGCCGGCGACATCCGGCTCGTCAATCCGAATCATGCGGAGATCGACGGCGTGCGCTGCCATGCGAGCGTCGCCGACCTGCCCGCCGCGCCGGACGCCGTGTTCGTCGCGGTGCCCGCGCGCCAGGCGATCGACGTCGTGCGCGCGCTCGCCGCACGCGGCGCCGGCGGCGCGATCGTCTACGCGTCGGGTTTCTCCGAAACGGGCGCCGACGGCGCCGCGCTGCAGCAGGCGCTGGTCGACGCGGCCGGCGACATGGCCGTGCTCGGCCCGAATTGCTACGGCCTGATCAACGGGCTGAACGGCAGCGCGCTGTGGCCGGTCGCGCATTGCGCGCCGCGCGTCGAATCGGGCGTCGCGGTGATCACTCAGAGCGGCAACCTCGCGTACAACCTGTCGATGAGCGCGCGCTCGGTGCCGTTCGCGTATCTCGCGAGCGTCGGCAACCAGGCGTCGGTCGACATCGCGCGCCTCGTCGATGCGTTCGTCGACGATCCGCGCATCCGCGCGATCGGCGTGCACCTCGAAGGGCTGAAGGACGTGCGCGCGTTCAGCGAGGCCGCGGCCCGCGCGCTCGCGCGCGGCGTGCCGATCGTCGCGCTGAAGAGCGGCACGTCGACGCTCGGCGCGCAGCTCGCGATGAGCCACACGAGTTCGCTCGCGGGCTCGGACGCGCTGTACGACGCGCTGTTCCGGCGGCTCGGCGTGATTCGCGTGAAGGACCCGGTCGGCCTCGTCGAGACATTGAAGCTGCTCGCGATCGCAGGCGTGCCCGAGCGCCGCACGCTCGCCGCGCTGGCGACGTCCGGCGGCGATGCGGGGCTCGTCGCCGATCTCGGCGAAGCGCGCGGCATCGCTTTTCCGCCGGTCGGCGATGCCGGCCGCGACGCGCTCGGCAACGTGCTGCCCGCGTACGCGACGATCGCGAACCCGCTCGACTTCACGACCACGCCGTGGGGCGACCCCGACAAGATGCGCGCGTGCTGCGACGCGCTGCTCGCCGATCGCCCGGGCGCCGCCGCGATGATCCTCGACTATCCGCAGGAAGCGACCGGCGAGCGGCCGCTGTGCGATATCGCCGCGGACGCGTTCGCGGCGTCCGCACGCCAGCACGGCGTGGTCGGCGCTGTGATTTCGGTGTTTCCGGACCTGACGCCGCCCGATCACGCGGCCCGCATGGCCGCCGCCAGCGTCGCGCCGCTGCAGGGGCTGGCCGACGGGATCGCTGCGATCGGCGCGGCGATGGCCTACGGCGACACGCGCCGCCGCGTGCTCGACGCCGACGCGCTGAACGCGCTGCCGGTGCTGCGCGCGGGCGACGGCGGCCACGGCACCGCGACGCTGCACGACGAATGGGCGAGCAAGCGGATGCTGGCCGCGCACGGGCTCGACGTGCCGCCGGCCGAATGCGTCGCGCCCGCCGATGCGCCGGCCGCCGCGCAGCGGCTCGGCTTTCCGGTCTGCGTGAAAGTGGTCAGCGATCGCCTGCCGCACAAGACCGAGGCCGGCGCGGTCGCGCTGAAGCTCGGCTCGCCCGAAGCCGTCGCCGCGGCCGTCGTGCGAATGACCGAACAGGTCGCGCGTCATGCGCCGGATGTGCACGTCGAACGCATCCTCGTTGAGAAGATGGCCGACGCGCCGCTGCTCGAGCTGATCGTCGGCGTGAAGCGCGAGCCGAATTTCGGTCTCGCGCTGGTGCTCGGCACCGGCGGCGTGCTGGTCGAACTGATCCGCGACACCGCGACGCTGCTGCTGCCGGTGCGCGAAAGCGACGTGCGCGACGCACTGCTCGGGTTGAAGCTCGGCCCGCTGCTGACCGGCTATCGCGGGCGGCCGAAGGCCGATCTCGATGCGGTCGTCGCGAACGTGATGGCGATCGCACGCTTCGCACAGGCGCATGCCGACACGCTCGTCGAACTCGACGTCAATCCGCTGCTGGTGATGGAACGCGGCGCGGTGGCCGTCGATGCGCTGGTGCGGCTCGACGCGTGATGCCGGCCTGAAACGCGGCGGCCCGCTCGCGCGATGCGCGAGCGGGCCGCTGCCTGATTGCCGAGCCTTCCGTCGAAAACGAAGAACGCTCCGCCGTTCAGATCACCTTGCCGGGATTCAGAAGTCCGAACGGATCGAATGCATGCTTGAGACGTCGCATCGCGGCGATCTCGACGTCGCTGCGCGAACAACCGAGCCAGTCGCGCTTGTAGCGGCCAATCCCGTGCTCGGCCGACACCGAGCCGCCCGCATCGCGCACGAGCGGATACAACACCGCGTCGACGTCGTGCGCGCCCTCGCCCGTCGCATACGGCGCGGAAACGCACACATGCAGGTTGCTGTCGCCGAGGTGGCCGAAGAAGAACACGTGCGCCCCGGGCCAGCGTGCGTTCAGCGCGCGCTCGCACGCGTCGATGAACTTCTCCGTCGCGCGCGGCGGAATGCCGACGTCGAAATTGACGACGCCGGGGAGATCGTCGATCGCGAGCCCTTCGCGCACCGTCCAGAAGGCCTGCGCATCGGCCGCGGTCTGCGCGAGCGCCGCATCGTCGATCAGCCCGCGTTCGAGCCAGTCGGCCAGCACCGCTTCGAACCGTTCGGCCGTCTGCGCGGCATCGCCGCTCGCGCATTCGATCAGCACCTTGACGCCGCCGTCCGCCGGCAGCGGCGCGCGCGTGCCGGGCGTATGCGCGCACACGTAGCCGTAGAACGCCGGCCACATCGCCTCGAAGCTCAGCAAGTCCGCGCATGCCGCACGCGCGTCGCGCAGCAGTGCGAGCGCCGCCGCCGTATCGCGCACCGCGCACAACGCGGTGGATGGCGCGGCGAGCCGCGGATGCAGCCGCAGCACGACACGCGTGATGACGCCGAGCGTGCCTTCGCTGCCGACGAAAATCTGCCGCAGGTCGTAACCCGCGTTGTTCTTCAGCATCTTGTTCAGCGAACTCAGCACGGTACCGTCGGCCAGCACGACCTCGAGGCCGAGTACCTGTTCGCGCGTCGTACCGTAGCGGATCACGCGATTGCCGCCCGCATTGGTCGCGACGTTGCCGCCGATCTGGCACGAGCCGCGCGCGCCGAGATCGATGCCGAGCGCGAATCCTGCGTCGTCCACTGCCTGCTGCAGCTCCTGCAGCGTCGTGCCGGCCCATGCGGTGACGGTGGCCGCGTCCGCATCGATCTCGACGACGCCCTTCATGCGTTCGAGCGACAGCACGACGTCCTGCGCACCGGGCCCGGCGCCGGCCGCGAGCCCCGTCATCCCGCCCTGCGGCACGACCGTCTGACGATGCGCGGTGCAGATCGCGAGCGCGCGGCTCACGTCGTCGACGCTGCGCGGCCGCACCAACGCACGCGGCCGCGGGCCGGCCGCTTCGCCGTAGTTCGTGAAATGACGCGCGCCGATGGCGTCGCCCACGCTGACGCAATCGTCGCCGAGTGCGTCGCGCAGTGCGGCGACGACGTCGCCGTTCAAGGAAGGATCGGACATGATCGACGGGGCCGGCCGAACCCGGCCCGGGAGCGAGTGAGGATCAGAAATTGTGCCGCATGCCGATGCGCGCGGCGGCCTGCGTGCGGCTCGTCGACGGCGTGAAGCTGTAGCCGATCACCGCGTCGACGCCGTTCGATGCACGCATCCAGTCGACCGCCGCATACACGTCGGTGCGCTTCGACAGCGCGTAATGCGCGCCGAGCGCGACTTCGTGCCAGTGATGACCTTCGAACGTCGTGTACTGATAGCCGGCGACGAGCGACAGCGGCACGGTCGCCTGGTACAGGCCGCCCGCTTCGTACACGCGCATCGTCGACGATTGTCCGTAGCCCTTGAACGTCGTGTTGCTGAAGTCCGCGTTCAGCGTCAGCTTGCCGAACGTGTACGACGCGCCGACACCGAAGATCGATTGCGAATCGATCGAGAACGGCGTCGAATCGTGCAGGTCGGTGACGGCGCCCGTCGCCGGGTCGACCGTCGCGACCGTCTGCCCGAGCATCGTCCGCACGCCCATCTGCGCATACGGATCGAGCGCGGCAAGCCGGCGTGGCGCGTTGAGCCGCGTGTAGTTGCCGCCCGCCGAGAAATCGCCGTGCGTGTAGCTCGCGCCCACGCTCCATGCGCTCCCGTCATGGAAGCTGCCCGCGTCGTTGCTGAACGAATACATGCCGCCGACCACGAGCCCGTGGAAGCTGTTGCTGACGAATTTCACCGCGTTCTGCAGCCGGTCCCCGCTCTGGCGGTCGAAATCGCCGAGATGCACGCCGTAGCCGCTGCCGAACGCGCTGACGTTGTACGCGGCCGTGAAGTCGAATGCGAAGTCGTACTGATTACCGAACGTCAGCGTGCCCCAGTCGTTGCCGAGCCCGACGTACGCCTGCCGCCCGAACATCGCGCCACCCTGGTTCAGCCTGCCGGTGCCGAGCCGGAAGCCGCTCTCGAGCTTGAACACTGCCTTGTTGCCGCCGCCGAGATCCTCGGTGCCCATCAGGCCGACGCGGTTGCCGTACGACACGCCGTCGTCGAACAGGTACGCATGCGCGCCGCCCGTGTTGTTCACGTAGGTGATGCCGCCGTCGATGATCCCGTACAGCGACACGCTGCTCTGGGCATGGGCGTAGCCGTGGACCATCACCGACATCATGCCGGCCAGCAGGAAGCGCTTCTTCATTTTCGGTGTCTCCGGTTGCCGCGCGCGGCGGCTCGATTTTCGTTGTGCGTGAACGCCGCCCGCCTGCTTCGCTTCGGCACCGCGGCGCTGGCGAGTATAGGTTTTGCTGAATGAATGTTCAATCGATTGACGAGAGCAGCTGCACCGGTGTTTACACCCATCGGCGATTTCATTATTGAAAAAACGTTCAACCCGTCATAACATCGACCGGCAGCCCCGCGGACGACGTGCGGGCCCGTTCCGAACCTCGGAGTGCACTGGATGACGACCACCCTCAGCCCCGCCGCCGAGCCGCGCCTGCGCTCGGCCTACGAAGGACAGAAGTCGCGCCCGTACGACCCGGCCGCGCCGATCGCGACGCCGCTCGAACTGCATCGCTGCATCGTGCAGCCCGAGTGGGTCGACTACAACGGCCACATGAGCGAGTCGTGCTACCTGCTCGTGTTCGGCGACAGCAGCGATGCGTTCTTCCGCTACTTCGGCATCGACGACGACTATCGCGACGCCGGCTGCTCGATCTATTCCGCGGAAACGCATATCCGCCACCTGCGCGAAGCGATGCTCGGCGAGCCGCTGCGGCTCACGGTGCGGCTGCTCGACCTGGACGATCGCCGGCTGCACGTGTTCCATTCGATGCATCACGCGACGACCGGCGCGCAACTCGCGACCGGCGAACAGCTGCTCACGCACGTGGACATGCGCGCGAAACGCTCGGCGCCGTTTCCGGACGCGATCCGCCGGCATCTCGACGCGATTCACGCCGAGCATGCGCGCGCGCCGCGCGAGCCGCACGCGGGCCGTGCGATCGCGATCCGCCGCGCGGCCCCTGCTGCTTCCGCTGCTTCCACTTCCCGCTGACCAAGCCGAACCACGACGGAGTTTTCCCATGCAGACGCACGACGCCTGGCGCAGCCGCGCCGGCCAGCTCGACATCGCTTCCCGCGCGTTCGTGGACGGCACGTTCCGCGACGCGCACGACGGCGCCACCTTCACATGCACGAGCCCGATCGACGGCCGCGTGCTCGCGCAGGTCGCGCATTGCCGCGCGGCCGACGCCGACCTCGCGGTCGCCGCCGCGCGGCGCGCGTTCGAAAGCGGCATCTGGCGCGACGCATCGCCGCGCGAACGCAAGCGTGTGCTGCTCCGCTGGGCCGCGTTGATCCGCGAGCACGCGAACGATCTCGCGCTGCTCGAAACGCTCGACACCGGCAAGCCGATCGGCGATACGACCACGATCGACATCCCGTCCACCGCGTATTGCGCCGAGTGGTTCGCCGAGGCGATCGACAAGACCGGCGGCGAGGTCGCGCCGGCCGACGCGCATCTCGTCGGGCTCGTCACGCGCGAGCCGATCGGCGTGGTCGCGGCTGTCGTGCCGTGGAATTTCCCCGCGATGATCGCGATGTGGAAATGCGCGCCCGCGCTCGCGGCGGGCAACAGCGTCGTGCTCAAGCCGTCCGAGAAGTCACCGCTGAGCGCGCTGCGGCTCGCCGCGCTGGCCGTGCAGGCCGGGCTGCCGGCCGGCGTGCTGAACGTGCTGCCGGGGTTCGGCGATGCAGGCGAAGCGCTCGCGCGGCATCCGGACGTCGACTGCATCGCGTTTACCGGCTCGACCGCGGTCGGCCATAAAGTCGCGCGCTGCGCGGCCGATTCGAACCTGAAGCGCGTATGGCTCGAACTCGGCGGCAAGTCGCCACAGATCGTGCTGCCCGATTGCCCCGATCTCGAACGCGCGGCGCGCACCGTCGCGCATGCGGTGTTCTACAACACCGGGCAGATGTGCACGGCGGGTTCGCGCCTGCTCGTCCATCGCGCGATCCGCGACGAACTGGTCGCGCGCGTGCTCGCGATCGCGCCCGAGTATGCGCCCGGCGATCCGCTGTCGCCGGACACGCGGATGGGCAGCCTGATCGACGCCGCCCAGGTCGAGCGCGTGCTCGGCTACGTCGATGCCGGCCGCGACGAGGCGACGCTGCTCGCGGGCGGCCGGCGCGCGCGCGCCGCGAGCGGCGGCCAGTACGTCGAGCCGACCGTGTTCGACTGTCCGCGGGCCGATGCGCGGATCGTGCGCGAGGAGATTTTCGGGCCGGTGCTGGCGGTGACGGCGTTCGACGATCTCGATACGGCCGTCGCGCTCGCGAACGACACGCGTTATGGGCTCGCGGCGTCGGTGTGGACCGCGAACCTGACGACCGCGCACGAAACCGCGCGGCGGCTGCGGGCCGGCACGGTGTGGGTGAACGGCTACGAGGAAACCGACGACATGAACTTCCCGTTCGGCGGCTTCAAGGAATCGGGCAACGGGCGCGACAACTCATTGCACGCGCTGGAGAAGTACACGGAGTTGAAGTCGACGGTGATCCGGTTGCGGTGATATCCAGCAGAAACTTCATTCGAACACGTCCGGCCCGGAGCGTTCATGAGCGGCGGGCGCGCTTGTCGAAGCCTCCTCGAAATCGGCATCAACCGGGCCGATCAGTGGCATCAACCACGCCCAGCCTTGCGGCACGGGCTCGAGGATGACAGACGCGCCGTGCCGCCGAATCCGGACCTCCGTGGTATCGAAGCGGAAATCCTTCGGCAAGCAAACAGCCTGCGATCCATCATGCTCGGAAATCCTGGCGGTCTCCATCTCGGCACTCCATGCATCGACAAAGCGTGGATATTTTGCCAACTGTGGGTCGCGGCGGCGAGTCGTGCGGTCGACATATTGGTGATGAACGGTCGCCTTTCGGGAAATTTGCTCGCGACGGAACACGCGTAGCCGTACCCAATATCGGACATTCCGGCTCCACATTCATTCCCATCAGGAAACAATCAATCACCATCCGGCGATTCATCTCCCCGCCCGCACGTTCTAGACTGTCGGATCACTTCCCCACCGGACCCACGCAATGACCGACGTCCTGCCGCTGACCACCGACCCCGAATCCGGCCTCCACTACCGGCTGCGCCCGGCCGCCGGCCGCCCCGCGGGCCGCCTGTTGCTGCTGCACGGCGTCGGCGGCAACGAAACCAACCTGCTGAACCTGGCCGGCACGATCGATCCGCGCGTCGAAATCGCGTTCGTGCGCGGGCCGCTGACGTTCGGCCCCGGCCAGCACGCGTGGTTTCCGGTGCGCTTCGGCCCGAACGGCCCGGAAATCGATGCGGCCCGCGCGGAGGCGAGCCGTGTGCAGTTGATCGCGCTGCTGCGCGCGTTGCGCGCGCGGGACACCGGGAACGAACCCGCCGCCTTGCCGACCGTGATCGCCGGCTTCAGCCAGGGCGGCATCATGAGCGCGAGCGTCGGTCTCACCTCGCCGGCCGACGTCGCCGCGTTCGCGGTGCTGTGCGGGCGCATCCTGCCGGAGATCGATCCGCTGATCGCGTCGCGCGATGCATTGAGCCCGCTGCACGCGCTGGTGATGCACGGCCGCTTCGACGACAAGCTGCCGGTCGCGTGGGCGAACACGGCCGACGCGAAACTGACGGCGCTCGGCGTCGCGCACGACACGCAGCTCTATGACGCCGGCCACGAGCTGACCGCGCAGATGGCCGGCGACTTCAGCCGCTGGGTCGGCGCACGCGCCGGGTTGAACTGAGCGCACCGGGCGGTCGCCCGCCCGGGCCTGTCGTCAGACGTTGCTCGCCGGATCGGCAACGATCGGCACGCCAGCCTCGGCAGCAGCCTCTCGCGCGGCACCGCGCTTGGCCAGCTTCCAGCCGACCACCAGCGCGAGCACGACCACCGGAATCATCGCGACGGTCCACGTGCCGCCCGGGTAATCGAACGCCATCAGCACCAGCACGCTGACCAGGAACCCGAGCGTGAGCCACGACGTGAACGGCGCGCCGGGCATCCGGAACGACACGGGGCTCAGCTCGCCGCGATTGACCGCGCGGCGGAACAGGATCTGGCACATCACGATGAAGCCCCAGGTCGTGATGATCCCGAGCGACGCCATGTTCAGCACGATCTCGAACGCCTGCGCCGGCACGATGTAATTCAGCGGCACGCCGATCGCATTGACCGCGACCGTGACCAGGATCCCGCCGTACGGCACGCCGCGCGCGTTCATCCGCGACACGAAGCGCGGCGCCGAGCCGCCCATCGCGAGCGAACGCAGCACGCGCCCGGTCGAATAGAGGCCGGAGTTCAGGCTCGACAGCGCGGCGGTCAGCACCACGACGTTCATCACCGTGCCGACGTACGGCACGCCGAGCTTGCTGAAGAACGTGACGAACGGGCTTTCGTGCGCGCTGTACGCGGTCCACGGCAGCAGCATCGTCAGCAGCACGACGGAGCCGACGTAGAACAGCGCGATGCGCCACATCACGCTGTTGATCGCCTTCGGCAGCACCTTGCGCGTATCGGCGGTCTCGCCCGCCGCGACACCGACGAGCTCGATGCTCGCATACGCGAACACGACGCCCTGCACGATCAGCACCGCCGGCAGGATCCCGTGCGGGAAGATCCCGCCGTGATCCGCGATCAGGTGCAGCCCCGGCATCTGCCCGGCAACCGGATGGCCGCTCGCGAGAAACACGGCGCCGACCGCGAGGAACAGCGCGAGCGTCCCCACCTTGACGATCGAGAACCAGAACTCCATCTCGCCGAACACCTTCACGCCGATCATGTTCATCACCGACACGATCCCCAGCGCGCCGAGCGCGAACACCCACTGCGGCACGTCGGTGAACACGGCCCAGTACTTCATGTAGATCGCCACCGCGGTGATGTCGACGATGCCGGTGGTCGCCCAGTTCAGGTAGTACATCCAGCCCGCGACGAACGACGCGCGCTCGCCCATGAACTCCCGTGCGTACGACACGAACGAGCCGCTGGTCGGCCGGTGCATCACGAGCTCGCCGAGTGCGCGCATAATCAGGAAGGCGAATGCGCCGCACACGAGATACACGACGGCCAGCGCGGGCCCCGCGCTCTGCAGGCGGCCGCCCGCGCCGAGAAAGAGGCCGGTGCCGATCGCACCGCCCATCGCGATCATCTGCACGTGTCGGGGCTTCAGGTGCTGCGCATAGCCGGCCTCGTGCGACGCGAACATCGCATCGCGATCGGCGTGACGGGGGTCCGCGCCGCCGGCCGGGTCGGCCGCGCGCTCGCTGGCGTGCTTCATGGTGTGTCTCCGTTTCTTGATGTGTCGCGCCCGTCGACGGGCGCTCGGGAACGGCCGCGCGCGGGCCGCCGGCGGCAGGCGCCGGCGCCGCGCGGCCGGAATCAGTACGCGCGCGGACGGATCAGCGCTTCGGGCTGCAGCGCCTCGTCCAGTTGCGCGGCGGTCATCAGCTGGCGATCGAGCACGACTTCGCGGATCGACTTGCCGCTCGCGTGCGCCTCGGCGGCCACGGCGGTCGCGCGCTTGTAGCCGATGTACGGGTTCAGCGCGGTCGCGAGCGCGACCGACCGCTCCATCGTTTCGCGCAACCGCTCGGGGTTCGCGGTGATTCCGCTCACGCAGCGGTCCGCGAGCGTCGTGCAGGCGGCCGTCAGATGGCCGAAGCTGCGGAACAGCGCGCTCGCGATCACCGGCTCGAACGCGTTGAGCTGAAGCTGGCCGGCCTCGGCGGCGAAGGTCACAGTCAGGTCGTTGCCGAACACTTCGAACGCAACCTGGTTCACGACTTCCGGAATCACCGGGTTCACCTTGCCCGGCATGATCGACGAGCCGGCCTGCACCGGCGGCAGGTTGATTTCGCCGAAGCCGGCACGCGGGCCGCTCGACAGCAGCCGCAGGTCGTTGCAGATCTTCGACAGCTTGACCGCGATCCGCTTCAGCACGCCGGAGACCTGCACGAACGCGCCGCAGTCCTGCGTCGCCTCGATCAGGTTCGGCGCGGTGCTCAGGTCCAGGCCGGTGATGCGGCGCAGCGCGGCCAGCGCCTTCTCCGCGTACTGCGGATGCGCGGTGATGCCGGTGCCGATCGCGGTCGCGCCGAGATTGATCTCGCGCATCAGCAAGCCGGCTTCCTGCAGGCGCGCGATGTCTTCCGTCACCATCACCGCGTAGGTCGAGAACTCCTGGCCGAGCGTCATCGGCACGGCGTCCTGCAACTGCGTGCGGCCGAGCTTCAGCAGATCCGAGAACGCGTCGGCCTTCTCCGCGAACGCATCGCGCAGGCGCGCCATCGCGTCGAGCAGATGCTCGACCGCGAAGCAGGTCGCGATCCGGATCGCGGTCGGATAGACGTCGTTCGTGCTCTGCGCGAGGTTGACGTGCTCGTTGGGATGCAGGTATTCGTACTGCCCGCGTGCGTGCCCCATGATCTCGAGCGCGCGGTTGCAGATCACCTCGTTGGCGTTCATGTTGGTCGACGTGCCGGCCCCGCCCTGGATGATGTCGACCACGAACTGGTCGTGCAGGCGGCCTTCGCGAATCTCGACACAGGCGGCGGCGATCGCGTCGCGATACGCGTGCGGCAGCAGCCCGAGCCCGCAGTTCGCGTCGGCCGCGGCTTCCTTCACCGCCGCGAGCGCCATGACGAGATACGGCAGCGACGCGATCGTGCGCCCCGAAATGTCGAAGTTCTCCTTCGCGCGCAGCGTATGGACGCCGTAGTACGCCGAATCCGGAATGCTTCGTTTCCCTAAGAGATCCGCTTCGACGCGGAAGCCGTTTTCCGTCATGGGTGCCCCTCCTGAAATGTCTCGTGCCGCCGCGGCAACGCGGCTGCGTTCACCGCTTCCCCGTGCGACGGGATCGCATTCTATGCCTTTGCATAAAGAAGCTCGCCTCTGTATTATCGAAATCGGTTTTGCGTGGGACGCAACAGCGAGAGACGAATGAAAACAATGGCAAGAGACACCGGCATCGATCACCTCGGCGCGATGCGCGCGTTCGTGCGGGTCGTCGAAATGGGGAGTTTTTCCGCGGTCGCGAAGGAGATGCACGTGTCGACGTCCACCGTCGCGCGCAAGATCACGGCGATCGAGGACGCGCTCGGCGTCGCGCTGCTGCATCGCTCGACGCACAGCGTGACGCTGACCGAGGCCGGCCACATCTACCTGGAACGCGCGGTCACGCTGATCGCCGATCTCGACGACACGCTGCGCGTCGTCGCCGAGCTCAATTCGCAGCCGAGCGGCCCGCTGAAGCTCACCGCGCCGGTCGGGTTCGGCCGCCGCCACCTCGCGCCGCTGATCGCGCCGTTTCTCGCACGCTACCCGACGATCCAGCTCGACGTGCGGCTCACCGACAACCACAACGACCTCGTCGCCGGCGGCTTCGACCTCGACATTCACGAGGGCGAGAACTACCTGGACAACCTGGTCGTCCACCGGTTGTCGCGCAACGACAGCATCCTGTGCGCGACGCCCGGCTATCTCGACCGCTGCGGGCGCCCCGCGACGCCGGACGACCTGCGGCATCACAACTGCCTGCGCTACGTGCACCCGGAAGGCGATCCGCGCTGGGAGCTCGTGCGCGGCGACGCGCGGCACAGCGTGCTGCCGGCCGGCAACCTCGTCACCGATCATTCGGAACTGCTGCTGGATGCGACCTGCGCGGGGCTCGGCATCGCCGAATTCGAGATCTGGCTGGTGCGCGACCTGCTCGCGAGCGGTCGGCTCGAAGCCGTGCTGCCGCGCTACCGGCTGCAGAACAAGCTGACGGGCGACTACATCTACATCGCGTATCTGTCGAACCGGCGCAGCTCGGCGAAGCTGCGCGTGCTGAAGGACTTCCTCATGGAGCATCTCGCGCACATCGGCGAGCTGTCGGAAGTCGAGCTGGCGAAGATTCGCGACGCGGGCGCGTAGCGGCTGCCGTCGCGCCGGCCGGCAACGCGGCGCCGCTGCGCACCGCGGCCCTCGGCATCGGTGCGCCGACGCCCGTCAGGCCAGCTGCAATTCGAACGGGAACGTCGCGTGCCCGATCTCGACACCCTGCGTGTTCAGCATCCGCGGCCGGTGGAACGCGGCGAGCCGCGCGCGCTGCGCGTCCGTGCCGATCTGCAGACGCTCGAGCAGTTCGCTGACCATCATGTACAGCACGTCGATGTTGCCGTCCTCGATCTTCACCGAGAGGCCGAGCGCGCCGTCGGCGCCGAGCGCCCGCGTGCGCGCCGATGCGCGTACGCCGATCCCGTAGCACGCATCCGCACCGAGCTTGCCGACGACCTGCCCGTCGAACGCATCCATCAGCACCGTGCAGTAGCGCCCTTCCCCGGCGACCAGCTCCGGATGGGCCGTCATCGCATGATGAATGCGCGCCAGCGCGCGCACGCGACCGGTCGCCGCGGCGCCGCCGGCTGCCACCGTATCCGCGCCGTCGGCCAGCGATGCGTAAAGACGCGCGAGGCGATCGAGCGGGAACGCCGGCGTCGGCAGGTTGCAGCCGTCGATCGCCCAGTCGACCTCGTCGTCGCGCAGGCCGCACGCGTTGGCGACCACCTGCTTCACGCGCACCTGCATCGGATGCTCCGGCAGATGGTAGTCGGCGATCGCGGCGCCGATCGCCCGCGCGCCGGCCAGCATCCCGACATGCTTGCCCGAACAGTTGCTGCAGACGCCGGTCGGCGTGTAGTCGCGCTTGATCCACGACCGGTACACCGCGTCCGACAGCGGCGCATGCCCGCCGCACCGCAGATCCGACTCCTGCGCGTCGACCTTCTCCAGCATCGCCCGCGTGCGCGCGATGTGCCGCTCCTCGCTGCTGTGCGACGCGCACATCAACGCGATGTCCGCGTCGTCGAAACCGAACCGCTCGGGCGCGCCCGTCTCGATCACGGACAGCGCCTGGGCCGGCTTCGCCGCCGAGCGCGCGAGCGTCATCCGGTACGGATCGCCGAGCCGGAACAGCAGCTTGCCGCCGGCATCCACCACCGCCACGTCGGCGACGTGTTTGTTCTCGATCGCCTTGCCGCGGTACGTCACGACCGCTGCGCGTTGGGTGTCCATCTGTCTTGTCTCCTTCGTCGGGGCCTGAATGCCGGGGCCCGTGCAACCGGTACGGCAGTGTATCGAGTCTGCCGCGGGGTCGAGCCGGTCGGCCGGTGGAAAGTGGTATTGCGCCGGATGCAAAGCCATCGGCCCCCACGAAAACCTGACAGATTCAGTACACGGAGCCTTCGATCGCCACCAGCGCGAACGTCGCGAGCCAGTGCTCGCCCATGTAATCGCCGGCCACGTGCGCGAGCGCGCTCGCGAGATGCCGGTCGGCCGCATCGAGCAGCCTCGCGCGTCGCGCATCGCCTTCCGGAAGCGCGCCGGCCAGCGCGCGCTGGCACCACGCGCGGCTCAGGTTCAAGCCGTCCAGATGCGCGATCTTGCCGTCGCTGCGGTCGCTGACCGTCGCCGGCACGAACAGCGTCGCGGGCTCGCCGCGCGCGAGATCCGGCAGGAAACGCGCGAACCAGCCGTCGAATTCGGCGGCCGGCAGCACGCGCCGCATCAGCTCCGCCTCCATCAGCGCGGGCGACAGGAACTCGTCGCCCGACGGCTCCCACGCCTGGCACGCGACATCGTTCAGGTGCCAGCGTTTCGCGGTATCGACGATCAGCGCCGCGAGCCCGTCGCGCTGCGTCGCGCGCGCGAAGTCGAGTGCGAGCGCCAGTGCGAACGCGGTGTTGAAGTGCGTGCCGACCCGTAGCGGATAGGTCGCCTTCGGCAGGAAAGTCTCGAAGCGCGCGACGAACAGGTCGGCGAGCGGCGCGATCGTCTTCGCCCAGCGGGCGGCCTGCGGCACCACGCCCTTCAGCGCGAGCCGCTCCAGCTGCGCGGACAGCGCCAGCAGCCACGCCCATCCGTACGGCCGCTCGAAGCCGCTGTTGTGCGGCAGCGCGAGGTACGCGCGTTCGCCGGCGACGTTCGCGTCGGTGAAATGCGCGTCGACGACGGCGATGATCCGCTCGGCTTCCGCCAGCGCCGGATAGCGTTCGAGCACGCGCAGCACGAGCCAGTAGCCGTGCACGCACGAATGCCAGTCGTAGCTGCCGTAGAAGATCGGGTGCAATGCGCGCGGCCCCTGCACGTCGTGCGGGCCTTCGAGCGAATGGGTGAGCCTGTTCGGATATTCGCGGGTCAGGTGCGCGAGCGCGAGCGACGCGAATTTCGAGGCGAGTTCGGGGGTCAGTCGGTCGGTCATGGGCATCTCGTCAGAAGCGGAATACGAACGCGTACATCAGCAGCGTGTTGACGGCCAGCAGCAGCACGGCGGTCGGCCACTGCGCCTCGATCACGCCGTTCTTGTCCTTCAGTGCGAGCCGCGCGGCCGGCACGATGTTGAAGTTCGCGGCCATCGGCGTCGTCAGCGTACCGCAGAAGTCGCTCAGCATCCCGATCGCGCCGAGGATCGCATCCCGCCCGCCAGCCCGTCGCGAGACCCGCGATCGTCGCCACCAGCAGCGCGTTGAAGCGCAGCGCGAAACCGATCACGACGATCGGCACGCCAATCAGCACCAGCATTGCTCCTCCTCGTGTTGGATGCGCGGCGCCGTGACGACGTGCTGTCCGCCCGGTTTCGACCGGGTTCAGGCCGCAAAATCCAACACCAGATTTTATCGATAAAAAGTCGACAATTTAAGGCTTCGGCCAAACGTTGAAACCGGTACCACCGTGCGCCGGCCTTGTGCCTGCCGTATGTCAGCCGTGTGCCAGCGGTGTGTCAGCGGTGTTTCGACCGTGTGCGGCCCGAGCGGTCGGCAGCGGGCGGCAACGGCGGCGCGCGCGGCATGCACGCTTGCGCCGCGCGAACCGCGGGCGGCCCGCGCGCCCGCCGCGCATGGCGGAGCGCCGGTGCGCCGACTAAACTGGAAGGCATCGGCAACGTTCGGGAGAGCCGCCATGATTGACGTATTCCAGACCATCGGCAGCCGCGCGTTCTCCGCTCATCTGGCGAAGGACGGGATGGTGACGCTGATGGAACAACGCCACGAAGTCGACCGCGTGACGCTCGCGACCGCCTATGCCGCGCTCGTCGAGGAATCGGAGCAGGAAGCCGACCTGCTCGACGCAACCGTCGAAGGGATGATGCGCGCGCTGATCCAGGGGTACGCGCGCAGCCATTGATCGACTGAACGCGCCCGGCGCGGTGCGCCGGCCTGCGCGGCCGGCTCGCCGATGCCCGCGCATGCGCCCGCCCGTTTCCCGCTAAAACGAACGCGCCGGCAACGGGTTTCCGCACTGCCGCATCGTCCCGCAGATGGCCGTCCGCCTTCGCGGGCGGCAAAAAATGTCGCCCCGGAATAGAGAAAAGGGTCTGAAACGACGCAATGCGCAATTTTTTCGATTGCCGCCGCTCGCGCCGCATGACAGCATGCGGACGTCGCCAATCGAAAAGAATTCCGTGCCGCGCGCCCGCCGATGCCGTTCGGCGGCGCCGAACCGGCACTGCCTTTCATGAACCCGGCCCATACCCAACACTACGAACCGACCGGAGCATCCCGCTTGTGAATATCGGCATCGTCAACGACCTCCCGCTTGCCGTCGAGGCGATGCGCCGCGCGCTCGCGCGCCGGCCCGAGCATCGCGTGCTGTGGGTCGCGACCGACGGCGCGCAAGCCGTCGAACTGTGCGCCGCGCAACCGCCCGACGTCGTGCTGATGGACCTGGTCATGCCGAAGTGCGACGGGATCGAGGCGACGCGGCGGATCATGCGTTCCGCCCGCCCGTGCGCGATCCTGATCGTGACGAGCTGCATCGGCGCGAACGCATGGCGCGTGTTCGAAGCGATGGGTGCCGGCGCGCTCGACGCGGTCGATACGCCTCGCCTCGGCGAAGACGCGGCCGGCGACACCGCGCGGCTGCTGCTCGCCAAGATCGACCAGATCGGCCGCCTGCTCGACGCGCCCGGCGGTGTCCGCGCGGCCGGCACGGCCTCGCGCGCGGGCGGCGGCCCGCTGATCGCGATCGGTGCGTCCGCCGGCGGCCCCGGCGCGCTCGCGTCGATCCTCGGCAGCCTGCCGGCCGACTTCAGCGCGCCGATCGTGATCGTCCAGCACGTCGATCGCGCGTTCGCCGAAGGCATGGCGCAATGGCTCGACGGCCAGACGCCGCTGACCGTGCGCGTCGCGCACGAAGGCGACCGCCCGCAGCCGGGCGTCGCGCTGCTCGCGGCGACCGACGATCACCTGCGCATCACGCGCACCGGCACGCTCGAATACACGCGCGAACCGGCCGCCACGCCGTACCGGCCGTCGGTCGACGTGTTCTTCAACAGCCTGACCGAGCACTGGCCGGGCCGCGTGATCGGCGTGCTGCTGACCGGCATGGGACGCGACGGCGCGATCGGCCTGAAGGCCCTGCGGATGAAGGGCTATCACACGATCGCGCAGGACGAGGCGACCAGCGCCGTCTACGGCATGCCGAAGGCGGCCGCGACGCTCGGCGCGGCCCGCGCGATCCTGCCGCTCGAGCGCATCGCGGGCGAGCTGGCGGCACTCGCGCGAATCTGAACCCAATGAAACCCTGTCACACCCGTCGCAGCCATGGCGCGACCCCGCATCAATCATGACCAGCGACCTCACCCGCCCGCCCGGCAGCCTGCAGGCGGCGTTCGACGCCTTGCACGTGCCGCCCACGCCGCACGCCGACACCCCCGCGATGGTCCTGCTCGTCGACGACCAGACGATCGTCGCGGAAGCCATCCGGCGCGCGCTCGTCGACGAGGACGGCATCGACTTCCACTACTGCCCGCGCTCGGACGACGCGCTGGCGACCGCGATCGAGACGCGGCCGACCGTGATCCTGCAGGATCTCGTGATGCCCGGCATCGACGGGCTGAGCCTCGTGAAGGCATACCGCGCGAATCCGGCGACGCGTGACGTGCCGATCATCGTGCTGTCGACGCAGGAAGAGCCAGTGATCAAGAGCGCCGCGTTCGCGGCCGGCGCGAACGACTATCTCGTGAAACTGCCCGACCGCATCGAACTGGTCGCGCGGATCCGCTATCACTCGCGCTCGTACATGAACCTGCTGCAGCGCGACGAGGCCTACCGCGCGCTGCGGCAATCGCAGCAGCAACTGCTCGAGGCCAATCTCGAACTGCGGCGCCTCACGCACTCGGACGGCTTGACCGGGCTGTCGAACCGCCGCTATCTCGACGAATACCTGGCCGCCGAATGGCGGCGCGGCACGCGCGAGCGCAGCGAGCTGTCGCTGCTGATGATCGACGTCGACAACTTCAAGCTGTACAACGACACGTACGGCCACGTGTCGGGCGACAGCGTGCTCAAGCAGGTCGCGACGACCATCGAACGCTGTCTCGGGCAGTCCGGCGATCTCGCCGCGCGTTTCGGCGGCGAGGAGTTCGCGGTCGTGATGCCGGCCACGTCGCCGGGCGCCGCGCGGCTGCTCGGCGAGAAGATCCGCCTCGCGGTCGAGTCGCTGCGGCTCGAGCATGTGCACGCGTCGACGGGCCGCTACGTGACGATCAGCATCGGCGGCGCGAGCATCGTGCCGGCCCCCGGCCTGCCGACCACCTCGCTGATCGAGGCGGCCGATCGCGCGCTGTATCGCGCGAAGCACGACGGCAAGAATCGCGTCGAGATCGACGCGCCGCCGGCGCCCCCGGTTCCGCCGGCCGGCGGCGGTTTCGCCTGAATGCCTACACGGTGACGAGCCGGCGCGCGTAATCGGTCGGATCGAGCGGCCGGCCGAACAGGTAGCCCTGCTGCATGTCGCAGCCGATCTGCTGCAGGAACCACGACTGCGCCTGGGTCTCGACGCCTTCCGCGGTGACCTTCATCCCGAGGGAATGCGCCATCGCGACGACGGCCTGCGTGATCGCGACCGAGTCGCGATGATCGGGCACGCCCGATACGAACGATCGGTCGACCTTCAGGTTGTGCAGCGGGAAACGCTTCAGGTAGGCGAGCGACGAGTAGCCGGTGCCGAAATCGTCGACCGAGATCCGCACGTTCATGTCCGTGAGCGCTTCGAGCATCGGCAGCACGGTGTCCGTGTCGTTCATCAGCAGTCCTTCGGTAATCTCCAGTTCGAGCGCCCCCGGATCGAGCTGCGTCTGCGCGAGGCAGTGGTAGACCGACTCGACGAGCCCCTCGTGGAACTGCCGCGGCGACAGGTTGACCGCGAGCGTCAGGTCGGGCGCGATCGTGCGGCGCCATTCGGCGGCCTGCCGGCAGGCCGTTTCGAGCACCCACTGGCCGATCGCGACGATCAGCCCGGTATCTTCCGCGACCGGAATGAATTCCGCCGGCGACATCGGCCCGAGTTCGGGGCTCGTCCAGCGCAGCAACGCTTCGGCGCCGACCGTGCGGCCGCTGCGCGCGTCGACGACCGGCTGGTACGCGAGCCGCAGCATGTCCGACGAGAACGCGCGCCGCAGCGACTGCTCGATCGCGAAGCGGCGCTGCAGGCGCTGGTTCAGCTGCGCGGTGAAGAACGTGAAGTGGTTGCGGCCGCGCTGCTTCGCGTCGTACATCGCGGAGTCGGCGTTGCGCATCAGCGTGACCGAATCGTCGCCGTCGCGCGGCGCGACGCTGATGCCGATCGACACGCCGAGCCAGTATTCGTTGTTCGCGATCTCGAACGGCTGCGCGATCGTGTCGATCACCTCGCGCGCGAGCACGGCCAGCTCGTCGGGATCGTCGCAGTGGTCGACGAGGATCACGAACTCGTCGCCGCCGACGCGCGTGAGCGCGTGGCGCCCGCCCGCGCAGGCCGCGAGGCGCGCCGCGACGCTGCGCAAGAGCGCGTCGCCGGCCTCGTGGCCGGCCGTGTCGTTGACCTTCTTGAAGCCGACGAGATCGAGGAACAGGATCGCGACATGCGCAGGCCCGGCCGCCGCCTCGCGCGCGCCGAACAGCTCGCGCATCCGTTCGGAGAGCCAGCGCCGGTTGTAGAGGCCCGTCAGCGCGTCGCGCGTCGCCAGGTAGCGCAGTTGCTGCTGCGCTTCGCGCACGGGGCCGATGTCGTGAAACGACACGAGCACCGATTCGGGCTGCGTCTCGCCCGGTTTCACGATCGGCACCGCGTTGCCGCGCACCCAGATGACGTCGCCGTCGGCGAGCCCGAAGCCGACCGAGTAGTCGAGCTGCGGCATGGCCGTGGTGAACGCGAGCCGGCTCGGCCAGTCGTCGGGGGCGAGCGGTGTGCCGTCCTCGCGCAGCTTGTACAGGATCACCGTCGACAGCCGGCGGCCGACGAGGTCGCCCTTCGCACGCATCATCCGGTTCGCGCTCGGATTGCTCGCGATCACCATGCCGTCGCGCGACACCACGAGAATCCCTTCGTTCAGGCTGTTGACGACCAGGCGGTGATGTTCCTCGCTGCGAGCGAGCTGCCGCGCGATCCAGTCCTGGTGCACCGCGAGGCCGACGCTGTTGCCGATATCGCGCAGCAGGTCGGTTTCGGTGTCGGTGGGCCGCCGCGGCGTACGGTGATAGACGGCGAATGCGCCGAGCACGGTGCCCGTATCGTCCAGGAACGGCACCGACCAGCACGCGCGCAGGCCGTGCGGCAACGCGAACGAACGGTAGGCGGCCCACAGCGGATCGGTTTCGATGTCTTCGACGGCGATCATCCGGCGCTCGTACATCGCCGTGCCGCACGAGCCCGCGGCGGGCCCGATCGATGCGCCGTCGATCGCCGCGCTGTACTGCACGGGCAGCGACGGCGCGGCACCGACGTGCACGTGCACGCCGTCCGCGTCGAGCAGCAGGATCGTGCACGACGCGCCGTCGCCGAGCAGCGCCTCGGCGCGCCGGCAGACCTCGACGAGCAGTTCCGGCAGTGGTGTATTGCGTGTGATCAGCCTCAGCACGCTTTGCTCGGATGCGAGCACTTCCGCTGCGAGGCCGAGACTGTAGCGAGAACTTTGCGGTTCGGTATTCAAGATGAATCCTGCCGTCAGTTCGACCGGGTCTGATGCGCCCGATTCGTAGCGATTCTTCGTGCCGTTTTTTCATCGCTCCGGGTTTACGAGAGCCCGGTGCGTCCCCAAGAGCGCGCGTCGCGACGCGTACCAAAATACATTTAACACCAATCCGCGCGGCCCCGCGCATCCGCGTGCATCAGGGCTTACGCGCGGTCGCGCCCCGCATGCGCGGCGACGCGCGTGGCGGCGCCCGATTCATCAGACGGTTGGCGCGCGCGGCGCCTCACGCGTGCCCGCCCGGCGGCTCGCGCGTGACCGCCTTCAGCGCGTCGATCGCGGCCGCCACCGACGTGCCCGCCGGCGCCGCGAACAGCGCGCCGACCGTGTCGGGCATCGTCGACAGCTTCAGCGGCAAGCGGCCGACACGCTCGCCGGCGGCCGCCGCCATGCCGAACGCGCGGGCCGACTGCACGAACAGGCACGGCGTCTGTTCGGCGACCGCGCGGTTGGTCTGCCATGACACCGATTCCATCATCACGACCGGCGGCGCGAGGCCCGCCTTCGCGAACTCGGCATCGAGCGCCGTGCGCGCCGGCGAGCCGAGCGGCGGCGCGATCCACGGAAACGCCGCCGCGTCGCGCCAGCCGACTCGCGGGCGCCGCAGCAGCGGATGGCGCGGCCCGCACACGACGATCATGTCGTCGCGATAGAGCGGCGCGATGTCGAGCCCTGCGCGCAGCGCCGACACGTCGAGCCGGCACACCAGCAGGTCGAGTTCGTGGCGCTGCGCCTGCGCGAGCATCCGGTCGAGCGTGTCCTCGCGAACGTTGAGCTGCACCGCGCGCCCCGCGTCGCGCAGCCAGGCGAGCACGCCCGGAATCAGTTGCGGCGCCATGTTCGGCAGCAGGCCGATCGACACCGGGCGGCCGGCGCCGGTGCGCAACGCGTCGAACGCGGGCGCGACGCCGCGCAAGTCGGTCAGCACGCGGCCGATGCATTCGAGCAGCGCATCGCCGTACGCGGTCGGCGCGACGCGGCGCGACGTGCGCTCGAACAGCAGCAGGCCGAGCGACGCCTCGAGTTCGCGCAGCCACTTCGACAGCGCCGGCTGCGTGATCGACGCGGCCTCGGCCGTGCGCGCGAAGCTGCGCGTGCGGGCGAGCGCGTCGAGCGTCTCGAGGTCGCGCAGCCGCAGCCGGCGCAGCGCCTGCGCGATGCGCGGGTCGTGGGCCGGCGCGCCGGGCGGCGCGAGCGGGTCCGGCGCAAGGCGGCCGCCCGGGCCGCGGGTCGCGAAAGTCACTGACATCTCCGTCATTCATGTTCCGGGGGTTATCGATCGATCGCGATCTTTCATCGATCGATACGCGATCGTGCCGCATAGTCGTCGGCATGAAAACCCCCGGCGCGCGCCGGCACGAACAGGAGACAACGACGTGAAAGACGATCAGGACCCCACCGCCGGCGCACCCGCGGCCCGGCGCCAGTTCCTCAAGCTCGCCGGCGCGGCGGTCGCGGCGGCCGGTTTCGGCGCGGACGCTCGCACGGCCAACGCGGTGCCGGCCGCCCCGGCAGCCGCGGCAAGCGGCGACGCCGGGCCCGCGCCCGCGTTTCACGGCGCGGCGACGGCACCCGCCGCGCCGCCCGCCGGCTACAACATCCTGTTCATCCTGACCGACCAGGAGCGCCACTTCGACCGCTGGCCGTTTCCCGCGCCGGGCCGCGAAGCGCTGCGCCGCGACGGCATCACGTTCACGCGCCACCAGATCGCCGCGTGCGTGTGCTCGCCGTCGCGCTCCACCGTCTACACCGGACAGCACATCCAGCACACCGGCGTGCTCGACAACGCGGGCATGCCCTGGCAGAAGGACATGTCGCCGGACGTGCGCACCGTCGGCCACATGCTGCGCGACGCCGGCTACTACGCCGCGTATCTCGGCAAGTGGCACCTGAGCGCGACGATGCACGAAACCACGAGCCCGTACACCGCGCCGGTGGCCGACTACAACCGCACGATCCGCGCGTACGGCTTCGACGACTACTTCGGCGTCGGCGATCTGATCGGGATGGTGCGCGGCGGCTATCAATACGATGGCATCACGACCGAGGCCGCGGTGAGCTGGATGCGCAACCATGCGCCGCGGCTCGAGAAGGAAGGCAAGCCGTGGTTCCTCGCGGTGAACCTCGTCAATCCGCACGACGTGATGTTCGTGAACACCGACACGAACGGCTCGGCCGTGCAGGACGCGAACCATCCGATGCTCGGCAACGCGCCACCGCCCGACGACGCGCTGTATCGCACGTCGTGGCGCGACGTGCCGCTCGCGGCGTCGCGCCGGCAGCCGTACGACGCGCCCGGACGACCGGCCGCGCACGGGATGTTCAATGCCGCGCATGCGAACCTCGTCGGCCGCTATCCGTTCACCGACGAACGCCTGCGCATTTACCAGGATAACTACTTCAATTGCATCCGCGACTGCGACACGCACGTCGTGCGCCTGCTGCAGTCGTTGCAGTCGCTCGGCCTCGACGAGCGCACGATCGTCGTGATGACGGCCGACCACGGCGATCACGTCGGCGCCCACCAGCTCGTCGGCAAGGGCGCGACCGCGTATCAGCCGCAGAACCACGTGCCGCTCGTGATCCGCCATCCCGCGTATCCGGGCGGCACGCAGTGCGATGCGCTGACGTCGCACATCGATATCGCGCCGACGCTGCTCGGGCTGACCGGCATCGACACCCCGCGCTCCGCGTCGATCCGCGGCGACGCGCTCAAGGGCCACGACCTCACGCGCTGGCTCGCGAAGCCGGCCGACGCGAAGCTGCACGCGGCACGCGACGCCACGCTGTTCAACTACGCGATGCTGCTCTACTACGACAGCGAATGGATGCTCAAGGAGCTGACCGCGCTGCGGCAAAAAGGCGTGCCCGAAGACGCGCTGCTGCGTCGCGCGCTCGCGCAGCAGCCCGACTTCCGGCTGCGCGGCACGATCCGCAGCGTGTACGACGGCCGTTATCGGTTCACGCGCTATTTCTCGCCGCTCGAGTTCAACCGGCCGACGACGCTGGAGGACCTGTTCGCGCGCAACGACGTCGAGCTGTTCGACGTCACGAACGATCCGGCCGAAATGCACAATCTCGCGCGGGACCGCAAGCAGCAAGGCGAGCTGCTGCTCGCGATGAACGGCCGGCTGAACGACCTGATCGCGAGCGAAGTCGGCGACGACAGCCCCGATGTGATGCCGATCCGCGACGGAAAGGTGCAGGTGCAGATCCGCAAGCATCACTGACGGCGCGGAAGGCGTGATCGAAAGGCGCCGTCCGATGACGGCGCCCCATCGCCGTCAGTCCTTGCGGATGTGTTCGGCGAGGAAGTCGATCAGCAGCCGCACGCGCGGCAGGAGCCCGCGCCGGGACGGGAACACCGCGTGAATCACGCCGCCCTTCGGCGCCCACCCCGGCAGCACGTCGATCAGCGTGCCGTCGCGCAGGTCGTCCTCGATGACCATGCACGGCAACTGGACGATGCCGACGCCATGAATCGCCGCGTCGCGCAACGCGTGCATGTCGTCGGAGATGTAGCGCGGATGATGGCGCAGCTGCGCCTGCTCGCCGTTCGGCCCGACCAGCTGCCACACGTGCTGCCGCGGCGGCCCCCAGTCGAGGCTCGGCTCGCCGGCCAGCTCGGCCGGGTCGGCCGGCACCGTGCGTCCGGCCAGCCACTGCGGCGCGGCCACCAGCCGCTGCGGGCTGTCGCCGAGAATCCGCATCACGAGGTCGCTGTCCTCCAGCGGTGGGAAACGCACGCGCAGCGCCAGGTCGAAGCCTTCGCTCAGCAGGTCGACCCGGCGGTTCGTCGCCTCGAGATGCACGTGTACCGCCGGATGGATCGCCATGAAGCGCGCGACGAGCTCGCTCACGCGATATTCGAGCAACGCGGTCGGGCAGCTCAAGCGGACGATCCCGCGCGGCTCCGCGTGCCGGCGCTCGATCACCTCGCGCGCCGCGTCGGCCTCGACCAGCACCGCGAGGCAGCGTTCGTAGAATTCGCGGCCGGTTTCCGTGACCGTGAAATGACGCGTCGTCCGCTGCAGCAGCCGCACGTCGTAGTGCGCTTCCAGCGCGGCGATGCGCCGGCTCAGCGTCGACTTCGGGACATCCAGCGCCCGCCCCGCCTGCGTGAAGCCGCCGTGCTCGACCACCTTCACGAAATAGTAGAGGTCGTTCAGGTCATCCATGATTGTTCCACCCATAGAACACTGACGGCATTCTACGGGACTGGAAACCCGGTTGTTGCGCGCATAGCATCGTTCTTCGATGGGGATCGATTGCGCGAACGCGACCGGAGATTTTCCCTGACGGGTGCCTCGCGCGCCGAATCGATTGACTAAGCTTGGAGCATTCGCCCGCCGCGCGCACCGTATCGGACGTGTGCGACAGCACGGGCGCCCCGCCGCAACGACGATCCCGACACCGCGGCCGCCCACCCTGGATCCTCGGGATTTCTCTCACTTCCTGTCCTGTTTCTGGAGGCAACCATGGCAAGCGAACCGATTCGCGATCCCGCGAACGACCACCTGCTCACCCCGCAGAACGCGGCGTTCATCGTCA